>NZ_JAAKTN010000013.1:0-160176 GCF_049174455.1 Aeromonas sp. 601027
TCGCCATCGCTGATACTCACCGTGTTGGTCAGCAGCACCTGTACCGTGCCATCCGTTTCGGTCGCACCCGCATTCAGCGCCTCGACGTTGAAGTCGATGTCACCTTGTGGCGTCACTATCAGCGTCAAGGTCGAAGTAACAACATCAGAACTATCGGTGACCAGATAACTTACTGTAGGAACTGCACCAGAATAGTCAGGAGCGGGGGTAAAGGTGAAAGAGCCATCACTGTTGATGATCAGCGTACCAATGCCAGTAAGGGTCGATGTAACACCTGCGGGAACATCAATATTACTACCCCAGCTATAGCTGATGATGGATTGAGCCAAGGGACCATCCGGGTTGGAGCTATTGGCCAAAAGATCACCACTGACAGGGTTATCTTCATCCATCGAAAATACTTCACTCTCATCCAACAAGAGATTAGTTAGTGGCTCCGGTTCTAACAGTGGTTCAGCCGCTTGCTCAGTGTTGATAATGGGTTCAGCCTGATAATTGGTATCAAAACCGGCCTCGGCAATGGTCGCATCACCGGTTCTATCAATGGTGACAAAGCCACCATTGCCGCTTGCTCCTGCTACCCCGCCAATACCACCGCCACCACCGGCAGCAGGTGCACCACCTGCTGCTGAAGCCTCAAAGTTTTGCGTCGGGTCAACGCCTTGCAAAATTGACTCTTGCAATGCAGCAATGTCAGAAGGAGTGCCCTCCGTGCTGGCACCACCTTGCGGTTGTCCCGGTTCTGCTAATTCGGAACCGGTGGGTACATTCTGCGCTGGTGTATCGTCATAGGGGGAAAGAACAAGCTTGGCATCATCCGCTATGGTCAATTTGGCACCGGGCTGGAGTATTTCCCCCTTTTGCAGGGGGCGACTGCTGCCATCAGCCAGCACAATCTCCACATTCCCTTCGATAGCTGAGACAACCACGGACTTGTCGATGATTTGGGTACGCATATCCATTGCTCCAACGTGACAGATCTTGATGTCTACACCGTAGAGGGAGATAACGTGCTTTTCCGTTGCAATAATCTATAGGTTTGACTGCCCTCAAACCGATATAGAGAATAAAATCGAAAGGTTATTTTTTCTTCATTAAAATCATAACGATATAAATGGAACCAAATAACACCCATATTAATTTGATAATAAAAAAATCAAAAAATATATTGTATTGATATAAAAAATGACCCCATTCGGGGCCATTTCTACACTGCACATATCAATCAAGACAAGGGGAAAGCAGGATGCACAAATCCCTGATAACCATCGATATGCAACTTGGAAAGCAGTTCCACTTGATGTTGATCTTCGACGCGGGTTGCAATGGTGGTCACACCGGCATTGTGTGCAGCTCGGCACACTGCAGCCAAGAATGAGGTGTCAGCACCCGGCTCCATGACCTGACTGGTATAACCGTGATCCACCTTGACATAGGCAGGCGCTAACTCCTCCAGATAGCCCAGTGACTGGAAGTGACGGCCGTAGTGGTCAACCCCCCACTGGAAACCATGGACCTGCAATGCGCCTACCAAAGCGGCCACATGATCTTTGTGCTTCATAATGGCTGCCTCGGGTATCTCGAATAACAGCCGTTCTTTCAATTCGCCATGTTCGACCAGATAGTGCGTCAGCCAGGTCAAAAACTCATCCGAACAAAGCGAACCTGCCGTTATATTAATTGCCAGCACTAGATCCGCTTGTTTGTGCAGTAAGGGAACACATGCATCAAGTATTGCCTGATCAAAATCGCCCCCCAATTTGAACTGTTCGATGGCAGGCAAAAACTGACCGGCAAAATAGTCCGTGCCATCGCGAGAGATAGATGCAAACAACTCGGCATGCAACCTGGCCCCGTTATCAAATCGGCAAGCTGGCTGAGCCTTGAATCGCCAGAGGTGATGCGAAATAGCATCCTGAACCAAATCACGCCATGCCAAGCGCCCCATCAACCCCTGCTCGGCTCCCCCTTCCATGACAACAGCACCACGGCGTTCATTACGCGCCTTGCCGAGTGCATTATCCGCTTTAGTCAACAGGACTGAGAGATCATCATTACCATCACGGCCTGCAATACCAATGACGGAGAGAGGATTACCCTCCGCCATTGGGTTCACGACCAGATCAGCAATACGAGAATTGATAATTTCTGCCAACTCCTTAAGCTGACCCAAATCATCTGTCGGGCAGAGCAGAGCATATTCGGTCGCTGATATCCGCGCCACAGCTGCACCATCCCATCCCTTAAGCTGTTCGCGTAAGATTTGTGCTATAGATTTGACCATATTATCACGGGCAGCAAAACCTTCATCACGGTAGATATCATCGAGCATATCTACCGCAACCAACATGATGCCCCCTTGGCCAGATTCTGCAATCCAGGCATTAACCTGACCAACAAAATAGGCTCGATTACCCAAGCCAGAAACGGCATCCACATAAACTCGTTCACGCAGTTTCTCCGCCTCGTCGGCCTGCTCTTTGAACTGCACCGCCAACTTTCCGGATAAGATGTTGATCGCTTGTACAACCTGCTTCAATTCATAGGTCTTGGGCTCTGGAATGGTATGCCCAAAATGATGCAATTCAATCTCGACGGCCTGCTCACAAATCTGCTTGAGCGGTTTTAACAGGAAATTAAGTGCACGCATAAGCAAGATCGTGGTTACCAAAAATCCAATCACAAACCAGGTCGCCAGTTCGCTCATCCCTGCCCACAGTTCGTGATAGGCTTGTCCTGGGTGGCCCACCACCTTGAGCTTGCCAAGTTGCAGCCAGCCAGACGTCAGAATTGACTCATTGGATACTTCCGGAAACAAGCCAAGTTCAATAAACCAGTCAGGTACACCTTGAATACGGCTGCTGTTTTCTTCTTCAATCACATCTTTCGACGCAAGCAGGTCAAGACGAACCATACGGTAATAACCACCATCAAATATGGCCTTAATCACCGACTCAGCTCCCACCTTGTCGCCATTTTCAAGATAAGGAGTTAATGCCAGTCCCAGTGACGTAGCGGTGTTGATTACCGTTGTCTCCTGCTGTTGTGCCAGATAAGTTCGTGTCGAATTGAATTGCACCCAATACGTAGCTGCAAACAACAGTCCAAACAACAGCAACATGGTGGCCAATAACTGTCTATAAAGCGTCATAGGTTAATCATCCAAATTCACCACAGGCCTAGCCAATCGCCCCGATGTCATGCGATTGCGTAAATCATTCCATAATCCCAAGCGAGATGATTGGCCAGCCAGCTCCCCTTGGCCTCGCGCCTTCATCAACCACAAGTGACTACCGTTAAAACTATAGATAGGTACCAAATCTCGCCGTTGGGTAGCAGGTCGAATAGAGCCTATCAAATTATCCAAAATAACCGGAACAGAAGAGGGGGTCTCATAATATGCCACCACCATGTGGAACTGGTTGTAATCAAGGGCCTTGACATAAACCATCCGCATTTTTTCATCCGGGATCCCCAATTCCAGTAGTGTGGAATATTTGGCAATACTGAAATCTTCGCAATCTCCTCCGGCAGCTCCCAGAAACTCGAGCGGGGTTGCCCAGTAATCTTTCTTGCGCCACAACTTGATGTCATCAACAAAGCGCATTTGATTAAAAAAGTTGTTCACTCTTTCGAGCTTTTTCGTCTCGCTCAGTGCCTTTCCCTTCGTTTCCATCACCAGCATGCGCCAACTGGTTACACGCTTGCCAGCTCTGGCGCCATAGGTCTGCTCCGCCCGCTTGATCAAGTTGAGGTCTTCCTGTGGCAGAGGCTGGCTGGCACAGAGCAAAAGTGAGAAGGGTAACAGCAGGATCCATAAGGAGTGGCGCAGAGTACGTAGAGATCGGTATCTCCATTTATTGAGGAGATCATACCATCTGCCTCCGGTACCACGCTGGAGTGTCACGTCATATGCCTGCTGCATGATTGCTTCTGCACTCCTCAAAAACCGCGCAACCACCTGCTTTAGCCAAACATGGTGACTGCCAGCTGCAGTCACCATGTTGGCGTTCATCATCATCCCGGCGGGATCATTGGCAAACGGTTATTGCCTGGGCTGCCATTCAGCGGGTTGCTTGACGCTAAATGCGTTGAGCAGACTTCCAGTCGCATTGAGGATGCGATAGTCCGCCAGCAATGCATCATACTCAGCAGTGATATAACTGCGACGCGCTTCGAACAATTCGTTTTCGGTGTTCAATACGTCCAGCAAGGTTCGCTGACCCAAGCCAAACTGCTTCTTGTATGCCTGAACGGTATCGTAGCTTGCATCCACATGCTCTTTAAGGAAGGTTTTCTGTTTGGCCAGCGACTCTTTCGCATTCCATGCCAAACGGGTTCCCTCTTCTACCTGACGAAATGCATTCAGATGAATGTCTTTCGCCTGAGAGTACAGTGCCGAAGTTGCATTGCTCTCGGCTACGTCAGAACCACCTCGGAACAGGTTGTAACGCATCCGCACCATAGCTGTCAGATCGTCATTGCGACCTTTAACGGCATCAATATCCTCATTCCAGTTTTGGTCCACTTCAAAAGTGACGTTAGGGTAGAAACCGGATTTGGCACCTTCATGCTGATACTTGGCCGCTTCAATATCTTGCAGGGATGAGAGCAGGGTCGGGTGAACTTCTGTCGCCGTTTTCAGGGCAGTATCGAGACTAGCCGGGACCAACTCGGCATTAGGTACCGGTTGAACGAGATCTTTTGGTACCTCGTTAACCACCCGAATAAACTCGCTTTCCGCATCACGGTAGTTGTTTTCAGCGGCGGCTTGGTTGGCGTAGGCCCTGGCAACACGACCATCAATCTGGGTCTGATCAGCAGTAGAACCAAGCCCTGAATCAGTCCGTTTCTGAATGTCGCTACGGATCTGTTCGTGGGTTTCCAGGTTCTGTTTGGAGAGTTCCAGGATCTCCTGCTGGCGCAGCATATTGAGGTAGACCTCAGCCACTCGCAGCGCGGTATTCTCTGCTTCGGAGATCATCGCCAGACGCTGGGCGTTGGCTTCAGCTTCAGTTCGGGAGACGTTGTTGCTGACATCAAAGCCATCAAACAACATCTGCCGCAAACTGAGCCCAGCCTCTTTGCGAGTCATGGAGTCATCAATATTGCTGTTTGAACCAGCAGCCCGGGTAGAAGGGCTGTCAGTCTTTTCATAGCCTACGCCGCCACGCAGATCGATCGTTGGATAATAGCCACCCTTGGCGCCATCATGCTGATAGAGGCGTGCCTGGTAGAGATCAAACGCTTCCTTGATCTTGGGATGCGTAGCGAGTGTCTGTGCCACCGACTCTTCCAGAGTCTGGGCCTGACCCAAACTAGGGATCAGGGTGATGCCACTGACCAGCATGGCAACAATCGTTTTTTTCATGTTATCTCCAGTCATGTTTTGTTTTTAGATTGTTGGCTTATCGTTCTCTCAGTGCCGACTGCTTAGCCCGTAAAATCGGCTTAAGTAAATAGTCTAGGACACTTTTTTTACCAGTAATGATATCAGCACTGGCTAACATACCGGGGATGATGGGAAGTGCGTTAAGCTCATCGCCCAAGTAACTCTTCTCGGTACGCACCCGAACCAGATAAAAGGAGTTCCCCTCCTCATCCTGGATCGAGTCCGCACTTATCTGTTCAACCTTGCCATGCAATCCTCCATAGATTGTAAAGTCGTAGGCAGTGATCTTGACGATGGCATCCAGCCCCGGTCGCAGGAAGGCGATATCTTTCGGCGACACCTTGGCTTCAACCAACAAGGTGTCCTCCAGCGGCACTATCTCCATCAAATCCATGCCGGGCTGCACCACGCCGCCCAGAGTGTTGATCTTGAGTTTCTTGATGGTGCCCTTGAGCGGAGCAATCACGCTGGTCCGATCAACCCTATCTCGCAAGCCAACCTGCCCTTCTGACAACTGGCCAAGTCGCCCCTGCTTCTCATTCAGTTCCGTCTGGGAGTCAGCACGGAATTTCAGCGCTATGTCATTGCGCTTGGAAATAGTCTCACGCAACACCGAATTGAGTTTTGGGATCAGCAGACGGTTGCTCTCCAGCTCCCCCTGCATCTCGTTGACCTGCCGCTCCAGCTTGATTAGCTCCACTTGAGGCACTATACCCTCTTTTGCCAGTGGACGGCTAATATTGAGCTCTTGTCTGGCCAGATCCACACTGCGATTCACGGTGCGAATTTTGGCATTCAGTTCAATCAGTTCCTGCTCTTTCTGCTCGATCTGTTGACCAAGAATATAGAGCTGGTTCTTCAGGTTATTAAGGCGATCCCGTTGTACCGAGCGTTCACGGTTGGCATATTCGGGAAAGACGGTTTCATAGCCATCCGGAAACTGAATTGGCGCTTCTCCCACCACTACCTGTTCACGCCACCCCAGTGCAGGGTCATTTTTAACCTCAACACTGGCCATTTCGGCCCGTAACCGGGCAATATCTCCTTTCAGAGTGACCAGCTCCTGCTCACGCTCTCGAAAATCGGAGCGGAAACGGGTGTCATCGATACGCAGCAGCGGCTGTCCCTTCTCGACGATATCTCCCTCTTTGACGAAGATCTCTTTTACTATCCCCCCTTCCAGATTCTGGATCACCTGCAGTTGGCGGGATGGGATCACCTTGCCCTGACCCACGGTGACTTCATCCAGCTCGGCCCAGGCAGCCCAGACGATGGCACTCATGAAAAAGAGGAAACAGCACCACAACAGGATGCGGGCACCGGTTGGGGTAGTAAGCAACACAGCGGCCGCGCCGTCATCGACAAACTCCAGATGCTCGGGGGCCGGCAATACATCACCGGAAGGCGCCTTTTTGCTGCGTTTTAACCAGTCCATGAGCCCCTTAACCATGGGACACCTCCTGCACGCGCACCTTGCCTTCCTTCAACTGCTGCAACACCACCTCTTTGGGGCCATCTGCCACAATCTGTCCCTGCTCGATGACAATAACCCGCGAGGCCACATCCAGCATTGAGGTCTTGTGGGTGATGAGGATCAAGGTGGTTTCCGGGCCCAGTCTGGCGAGCTCCTGTTTGACCTGCATCTCGGACTGGTTGTCCATGTTGGAGGTAGGCTCATCCATCACCAGAATGGGGGGATCATTGAGCAGGGCGCGTGCCAGCAGGATCGACTGACGCTGGCCACCGGAAAGCTGACGGCCACCCTCACCTATCTGCCGATCCAATCCGTTGGGATCACGGTTGGTAAAATTGGTGACGCCCGCCCGCTTGGCAGCACGCAAGACTCTCACGTCATCCACCAGCGGATTACCCAGCATGATGTTGTCTCGCACCGAACCAAAAAAGAGAATGACATCTTGGGGAACACAACCGATATTGCGACGAATCACCGAGGGAGGCAACTGGTCTATTTCGAAACCATCGATCCGGACCGAACCGTCAGTCGGCCGATACAGCCCCATCAACAACTTCTCGAGGGTCGTTTTACCCGCCCCAATCCGGCCGATAATTGCCACCTTTTCACCCGGCTGAATACGCAAATTGATATGGTGCAGGGTGCTGGTTTCCATTCCTGGATATTTGAACGAAACATTTTCGAATTCAATTCGACCGGCAATCACCGGATGATGGATATATTGCTTGCCTTCCTCCTGCTCACCCGGGGTTTGCATGATTTTTTCCAGAATATCCAGTGCAGACTTGGCCTGGTTATAACGGGTCGACAACACTGAGAGTTGCACCATGGGCGCAATGGCACGGCTGGAGAGCATCACGGCAGCAATCATCCCCCCCATGGTGACTAAGCCTTCGGAGATCTGGTAAACACCGACAATCACCAGACCGACCGTCACCACCTGCTGGATATAACTGGCCAGTGACGACATGGAGTTGGTAATTCGCCGTGTTTGTACACCCCAGGTGGAAATATGGGAAACAGCCTGCTCCCAACGGTGCTGGAACAGACTCTCGGCGCCAAAAATTTTGACCGTTTCCAGCCCGGAAATACTTTCGATCAGGTTGGCATTTTTCTGAGAGGCCAGCCGGGAACCCTCTTCGATGGACTTTTTGAGCGGCTCTTGAATATAGAAGCTGTAGGCGATCAGGATCAGCATGGCGACGATGGGGACCACCACCATCACACCGGCAAACATCCAGATAATAAAAAGGAAGAAGACGGCAAAAGGCAGATCGATAAGAGTAGAAACCGTCGCGGAAGTGAAAAACTCCCGCACCGATTCAAATTCCTGCAGATGTTTGGCGAAAGCGCCGGTGGAAGCGGGACGAGACTCCATCCGCATGCCCATCACCTTGGCGAAAATCTTGGCGGACAGCAGCACATCAGACTTTTTGCCAGCGATATCGATAAAGTAACTGCGCAACTGCCGCATCACAAAATCGAAGGTAAAGACCACCATGGCCCCGACCGCCAGCACCCAGAGCGAATCAAATGCCAGATTGGGCACAATCTTGTCATAGACGTTCATGGTAAAGAGGGGGCTGGCGATGGCAAACAGGTTGATCAGAATGGAGGCGATCAGCACATCGCGATAGATTCCGCGAGATTCAAACAAAGTGCTCCAGAACCAGTGGCCATCACGGGTCTCCAGCACCTTGGGAGAGCGCTCGTCAAATTTGAACTGCTTCTTAACGTAAAAGAGACGCCCCAAATACTCATCACCCAGCTGGGCAGCAGTCAGCCATTGGGCGGCATCACCTGCCTGCGGGAAAATCACTTTCCCCTGGCTGCGCTCTTCGTTCCACTCCAGCAAAATACAGGCGCCACCGTTACGCATCTGCAATACGCAGGGCAGCAGCAAGGGAGAGATCTGATCAAGCGGCTGGATCACTTCACGGGCAGATAGCCCGCCCCGCTCGGCAGCACGACAAAAGAGTGCTGTAGTCAGTCGTCCGGAGACCAGTGGCAACCCGGTCGTCAGGGCATCCTGGCTGTTGGGCACACCATAAAAGCGGGTCAAGAAGACCAGACACTCCAATAACTCATCGATACGACTTGTTTCTGCTTGCATAGCATCCCGTCACTGCATTAATAAGGTCGATACGAGAGGGGTATCACTCATATTTTCCTGCTATAGCGACTCTAAAAACGAGCCCCCTCCCACAGATGAGCCTGATCAGGGAATAAACCTATCCGGATACATCGTGACACTCACCACCAATTTTCCTTGCATGATGATTGGTAAAACCAGCCTGTGAGCATCATGCCGACGCCTCCCTCAGGTAAATGGAGGTGTTAATTGATAATGGCATTTATTGTGGCGCATCACTATATCAACCTGCAGGTACCAAAACTATAGTTTATGGTATGAACTTTTTATATAACCCTATGTTTTACGTGAAAATAATAATTACGAACTCAATTATAGGTCAGGAAGTATGAAGGGTCTTCCCAGTGCATGACCCTGAGGGCCACTCAAGGAGAGTGCTCGTGCAATGTCCGCCATCGCAGTCCAGCGATTCTCGCACCAGGCGGGAGCAAGCAGGGTTGGGCGGCGCGCCGATGCCGAAATCCGGTGATACACCACCTCGGGTGGTGTGTGCTGGATCATGGCGACAGCGGCTTCCACATACTGCTCCAGCGTCAATACCTCAAGGCGCCCCGCCTGCCACGCTTTGCCAAGAGTACTGCCCTCTACCACATGAAGCGGATGCAGCTTGATCCCCTCAACACCGGTCTCAACGATACGATGCAGGGTATCGAGGCTGTCCATTGGCACTTCGCCCGGCAGGCCGACGATCAGATGAGCACATACCTTGATGCCGCGCTGATGGGCACGTCTTACCGCATCCTCATAGGCGGCATAACCGTGGCCGCGGTTGATCCGTTGCAGGGTCTTGTCATTGGCGCTTTGCAGCCCGAGCTCCAGCCACACCTCGTAACCCCGGGCCTGATAGCCCGCCAACAGATCGAGCACCGCATCCGGCACGCAATCGGGGCGAGTGCCCACACAGAGCCCCACCATATCGCTCACCGACAGCGCCTCTTCATACATCCGCTGCAGATATTCGACCTCGGCATAGGTACTGGTATAGGCCTGAAAGTAGGCAAGATAGCGCTTGGCACGGGTGACTTCGTCCCGGCGAGCCAGCAGTTGTTGCACCACGGAGAGTTGCTGAGCCGACTCGTTGGCAAAAGAGGATACGTTGCAGAAGGTGCAGCCACCGCGGCCCAGGGTGCCGTCACGGTTCGGGCAGGTGAAGGCCCCATGGATGGAGAGTTTGTGGATCTTCTGACCATGACGCTGCTTGAGATCCTGACCGAATGTATTGACGAGTTCGTGTAACTGCATGACACCTCCGCTAAAGGAGCGCCATTGTACGAGCTTGCGCAAAACAGGGACTGAGCTGGATCAAGCTAGCGGAGAGGGTAAAACATATAAATACCCGACCAATTTTGAATAAATATAGAGAAAAAGCGCAAAAAAAGGATTTTTACAGTTCTTTGACGATTCAAACAGTAAACATCCATATGAAAATGAGACCTGATAACCCACTGTTGAACAATGAAAAATTCAAAGAGACCCGACAGCACACAATTGCAAGCATGGGATATTGAAAATGTGATCCCTTCCGCTGTCGGCCACATCGGGTTGGTAAAATTACTACATTCGCCCACCGTCGCCGAGCGCACCATTGAGCCCGCCAATGACGATATATTTAACCAACAAAATAAAAATACACAGAATAAACACTCCATAACTGCGAGCGAATCCCCCTAACCCGACATTTTGTTATGCGAATGTAATCATGAAGACAAACCTGACCTGCGATTGACCTCGCCAGAAAATCCCATTAGTTTGGAGATTCGCCACGTCAGGCAGACGGAACCACAAGAGCCAATCGCAATTTATGCAGTCAGGTGATGACTGTGCGATACAAGGCCGAGCAAGGGAGAAATGCAATGTCACTATATGATCCAAAGCTGGAGAGGGATAACTGTGGCTTCGGCCTGTTGGCCCACATGGAAGGGGAAGCCAGCCACAAGCTTGTCCGTCTCGCGATGTCAGCATTGGCTCGCATGCAGCACCGCGGCGGGATCTCCGCCGATGGCAAGACCGGCGATGGTTGCGGTCTGCTGCTGCAAAAACCGGACAGCTTCTTCAGAGCTGTCGCCGAGGAGAAGGGATGGCACCTTGGCCGCAACTATGCGGTCGGCATGCTGTTTCTCAACCCTGACCCCGTATTGGCCCAGCAGACCCGCGACATCATAGACGAAGAGCTGGAAAAAGAGACCCTGAGTCTGGTCGGCTGGCGCAAGGTGCCCGTCGATACCAACGTACTGGGTACCATCGCCAAAGCCTCCCTGCCCAGCATTGAACAGGTCTTTGTCAACGCCCCGCCCGGCTGGGTCGACAAGGATCTCGAGCGCCGTCTCTATATCGTGCGTCGCCGCATCGAAAAGCGCGTCAACGACGACTACTTCTATGTGGTCAGCCTCTCCAACCTGGTCACCGTCTATAAAGGGCTGTGCATGCCGGTGGACTTGCCGCGCTTCTATCTGGATCTCGCCGACATACGTATGCAGGCGGCCATCTGCGTCTTCCACCAGCGTTTCTCCACCAACACCAGCCCGCGCTGGCCGCTGGCGCAGCCGTTTCGCTATCTGGCCCACAACGGCGAGATCAACACCATCGCCGGCAACCGCCAGTGGGCCAAGGCACGCAGCTACAAGTTTGCCACGCCGCTCATTCCCGATTTGCAGGAAGCGGCCCCCTTCGTCAACACCACCGGCTCTGACTCCTCCAGCCTCGACAACATGCTGGATCTCTTCCTCGCCGGTGGCATGGACCTGTTCCGCGCCATGCGCCTGTTGATCCCGCCTGCATGGCAAAAACACCCGAACATGGATGATGACCTGCGCGCCTTCTACGACTTCAACTCCATGCACATGGAGCCATGGGATGGCCCCGCCGGTATCGTCATGACCGATGGTCGCTACGCCACCTGCGCACTTGATCGCAACGGTCTGCGTCCGGCCCGCTACGTCATCACCAAGGACAAGTTCATCACCCTCGCCTCAGAAGTCGGTACCTGGGACTACACCCCGGACGAAGTGCTGGAGAAGGGCCGGGTCGGCCCGGGCGAGCTGTTCGTGGTGGATACCAGCAACGGCAAGGTGTGGACCAGCTTCGAGATCGATGACGACCTCAAGAACCGTCACACCTACAAGCAGTGGATGGATAAACATTGCCGCCGACTGGTCCCCTTCGAGCAGATGGACGACAGCCAGACCGGTAGCCGCGAGTTCTCTGATGACCAGCTGAAAACCTATCAGAAGTTGTTTGGCTACTCCTTCGAGGAGCTGGATCAGATCATCCGGGTGCTCGGTGAAAATGGTCAGGAGGCGGTGGGCTCCATGGGGGATGATACCCCGATGGCGGTGCTCTCCTCCGGCCCGCGCACCCTCTATGACTACTTCCGCCAGATGTTTGCCCAGGTGACCAACCCGCCCATCGACCCGCTGCGGGAAAACCACGTGATGTCGCTGGCCACCTGTATCGGTCGCGAGCAGAACGTCTTCAACGAGACCTTCGGCCACGCCCACCGGGTGCTGTTCCAGTCGCCGATCCTGCTCTACTCCGACTTCCACCAGCTGCTGGCACTGGAAGGTGAGTACTACCGTCATCAGGTGATCAGCCTCAACTTCAAGCCAGAAGAGGGGCTGGAAGCGGCCATCGTGCGCATCTGCGATGAGGCCAAAACCGCCGCCAGGAGTGGCACCGTACTGCTGGTGCTGTCGGATCGCGATATCAGCGCCGATACCCTGCCGATCCCGGCCGCCATGGCGGTGGGCGCGGTACAGCGCACCCTGGTGGACAACAACCTGCGCTGTGACGCCAACATTCTGGTGGAAACTGCAAGCTGCCGTGACCCGCACCACTTCTCGGTGCTGCTGGGCTTTGGCGCGACCGCCATCTACCCCTATCTCGCTTACGAAACCCTAGCCAAACAGGTTGAAGAGGGCGTGCTCACCATGTCCCTGCGCCAGGCGATGGTCAACTACCGCAACGGCATCAACAAGGGGCTCTACAAGGTGATGTCCAAGATGGGCATCAGCACGGTCGCCAGCTACCGCTGCTCCCAGCTGTTTGAAGCTGTGGGCTTGGCCAGAGCCGTGGTCGATACCTGCTTCCGTGGCGTATCGAGCCGTATTCAGGGTGCCGATTTTGCCGACATCCAGCAGGATCAGCACAATCTAGCCCGTCAGGCCTGGCTGGTGCGCAAGCCCCTCCCCCACGGCGGCCTGCTCAAGTTCGTCCACGGCGGCGAGTACCACACCTACAACCCGGATGTGGTGCAGACCCTGCAAACCGCGGTGCGCTCCGGCAACTATGCCGATTACAAGGAGTACGCCCGTCTGGTGAACGAGCGCCCGGTTGCCACTCTGCGCGATCTGCTTGCCCTGAAGAAGGTCGACAATCCGGTCGCGCTGGATCAGGTTGAGCCGGCCGACAAGCTGTTCCCCCGCTTCGACTCCGCCGCCATGTCCATCGGTGCCCTCGGCCCAGAGGCTCACGAGGCGCTGGCTGTCGCCATGAACCGCCTCGGCGGTCAGAGCAACTCCGGCGAAGGTGGCGAAGATCCCAAGCGTTTCGGTACCGAGAAGAACTCCCGCATCAAGCAGGTCGCTTCCGGCCGGTTTGGCGTCACCCCCCACTACCTGATGAACGCCGATGTGGTGCAGATCAAGGTGGCGCAGGGCGCCAAGCCCGGCGAAGGGGGCCAGCTGCCCGGTGACAAGGTGACGGCCCAGATCGCCCAGCTGCGTTATTCCGTGCCCGGCGTGACCCTGATTTCACCGCCGCCGCACCACGATATCTACTCCATCGAGGATCTGGCCCAGCTCATCTTCGACATCAAGCAGATCAACCCGAGCTGTCTGGTGTCGGTGAAACTGGTCTCCGAGCCCGGCGTGGGCACCATCGCCTGCGGCGTGGCCAAGGCCTATGCCGACTTCATCACCATCTCCGGTTATGACGGCGGCACTGGCGCGAGCCCCCTCACCTCGGTCAAATATGCCGGCTCCCCGTGGGAGCTGGGTCTGGCTGAAACCCAGCAGGCGCTGGTCGCCAACGGCCTGCGCCACAAGGTGCGGCTGCAGGTGGATGGCGGCCTCAAGACCGGTCTCGACATCATCAAGGCGGCCATCCTCGGCGCCGAGAGCTTCGGTTTTGGCACCGGCCCCATGGTGGCGCTCGGTTGCAAATACCTGCGCATCTGCCACCTGAACAACTGCGCCACCGGCGTTGCCACTCAGGATGAGAAGCTGCGTCGCGAGCACTTCACCGGCCTGCCAGAGATGGTGATGAACTACTTCAAGTTCATCGCCGAAGAGACCCGCGAGCTGATGGCTCAGCTCGGCGTCACCCAGCTGACCGACCTGATTGGCCGTACCGATCTGCTGGAGGCCCTGCCCGGCCTCACTGCCCGTCAGGCCAAGCTGGATCTCTCCGGCATTCTGGCCCGTCCGGTAGCACCGGCAGGCTCCAGCCTGTTCAGCCAGCAGCACAACCCTACCTTCGACAAGGGGCCGCTCAACCTGAAAATGGTGGAGGATCTGCTGGAGGCGGTGGAAACCTCAAGCGGCGGCGAGTTCCGCTACGACATTCGCAACACCGACCGCTCGGTGGGTGCGCGTCTGTCCGGCGAAATCGTCAAACGGCACGGCAACCAGGGGATGGCGGCCGATCCGGTCAAGGTGCACTTCAACGGCACCGCAGGCCAGAGCTTCGGCGTCTGGAACGCAGGTGGCCTTGAGATGATCCTCACTGGCGATGCCAACGACTACGTGGGTAAGGGGATGACCGGCGGCAAGCTGGTGATCAAGCCCCATGTCGGCGTGGCGTTCAAATCCCATGAAGCAGCCATCATCGGCAACACCTGCCTCTACGGCGCCACTGGCGGCAAACTCTACGCCGCAGGCACTGCTGGCGAGCGTTTCGCGGTGCGCAACTCAGGTGCCCTGGCGGTAGTCGAGGGGATTGGCGACAACGGTTGTGAATACATGACCGGCGGTATCGTCACCGTACTGGGTCAGACCGGCGTCAACTTCGCGGCGGGCATGACCGGCGGCTTTGCCTACGTGCTCGACGAATGCGGCAACTTCGCCAAGCGCACCAACCCCGAGCTGGTGGAACTGCTGGACGTGGCGGATCTCGCCATCCATCAGGAGCACCTGCGCGGCATCATCACGGCGCACCTCAATGAGACCGGCAGCTCGCGCGCCGAGGAGATCCTGGCCAACTTCGACTCCTATGTGCCCAAGTTCAGGCTGATCAAACCCAAGTCCAGCGACGTGAAATCGCTGCTGGGTCACACCAGCCGTTCCAGTGCAGAACTCAGAATCCAGGCGCAATAAGGAGGGAACCCTATGAGCCAGAACGTATTTCAGTTTATCGATGTCCAGCGGGTCGACCCGCCCAAGAAGCCACTCAAGATCCGCAAAATACAGTTTGTGGAGATCTACGAGTCCTTCAATCAGCCGCAGGTACAGATGCAGGCGGATCGCTGCCTCGAGTGCGGCAACCCCTATTGCGAGTGGAAGTGTCCGGTTCACAACTACATCCCCAACTGGCTGAAACTGGCCAAAGAGGGACGCATTCTGGAGGCGGTGGAGCTCTCCCACCAGACCAACAGCCTGCCGGAAGTGTGCGGTCGGGTCTGCCCGCAGGATCGCCTTTGCGAGGGCTCCTGCACTCTCAACGATCGCTTCGGTGCCGTCACCATCGGCAACATCGAAAAATACATCACCGACAAGGCGTTCGAGATGGGCTGGAAGCCCGATCTCTCGAACGTGGTCAAGACCGGCAAGCGGGTTGCCGTTATTGGCGCGGGCCCTGCGGGTCTTGCCTGTGCCGATGTGCTGGCACGCAATGGCGTCACCCCGGTAGTGTTTGACAAGTATCCGGAGATCGGCGGCCTGCTCACTTTCGGTATCCCCTCCTTCAAGCTGGAAAAAGAGGTGATGCAGCGTCGCCGCGAGATCTTCCAGGGGATGGGCGTGGAGTTTCGTCTCGAGACCGAAGTGGGCAAGGACATCACCTTCGCCGACCTGCTCGGCGAGTTCGATGCGGTCTTCCTCGGGGTCGGCACCTACAAGTACATGAAGGGCGGCTTTGCCAACGAAGAGGCGCCGGGAGTCTATGACGCCCTGCCCTACCTCATCGCCAACGCCAACCGGTTGCTGGGCTTCGAGAAGGCACAAGCCGACTACATCGACTTCGCTGGCAAGCAGGTGGTGGTGCTGGGCGGTGGCGATACCGCCATGGACTGTGTACGTACCGCCATCCGTCAGGGGGCTGACAAGGTTATCTGCGCCTATCGCCGCGACGAGGAGAACATGCCGGGCTCCAAGCGGGAGGTGAAAAACGCCCGCGAGGAGGGGGTGGAATTTATGTTCAACCTCCAGCCCATCGGCGTGGAGCTGGACGCCCATGGCCGCACCTGCGGCATCAAGGTGGTGAGCACCGAGCTGGGTGAACCCGATGCCAATGGCCGCCGCAATCCGGTGGTCATCGAAGGCTCCGAGCAGGTGCTGGCCGCCGATGCGGTGGTGATGGCGTTTGGCTTCCAGCCCAACCCCCAACCCTGGATGGCGGAGTTCGGCATCGAGCTCGATAACCGGGATCGCATCAAGGCGCGCGAGCAGGCGGAATATGCCTTCCAGACCAGCAACCCCAAGGTGTTTGCCGGTGGCGACGCGGTACGCGGCTCCGATCTGGTGGTGACCGCCATCTACGAAGGGCGCAAAGCGGCCGAAGGGATCATGGACTATCTGGCGGTCTGATCTGACCGGCCACAGCCGTGATGTTCCCTAACAGTCAGCCCCGCCAATGCGGGGCTGATTTTCTATGCGCGCTCACCAACCGCTCATACGCTCCTGGCAGCCGTGAAGATAACTAGATGCAGTGCCTTGCGATGGCTCCTACACTGGGCAACTGCCACGGGAAAAACTCCAACCATTTGAGGCAGAATTTGTGACGTCTATCTGTTACACTTCGCGCCCGCCATTTTCCGGCTCACTCTCTGACTTGATGTCAGGCGCAGCCGTCGGTGGTTACAACCTCCGTCTCGCTCATGCCGAGCTAACCAAGCCAAACACAGCCCAGCTGGAACACAGGAACCCATTATGAGATTTGAATCGTTCGATTTTGCCCCCGAGATTTTGCGTGCTGTCTCAGATTGCGGTTATCAGGAGATGACCCCTGTGCAGCAACAGGCGATCCCGGCCATTCGCCGTGGCCGCGATGTGCTGGCCAGCGCCCAGACCGGTACCGGCAAGACCGCCGCCTTCGCCCTGCCCATCTTGCAACGTCTGGTAGACAATCCGGCTCCGGTCCAGCCTTCCAACGCCCGTGTGCTGATCCTGACCCCGACCCGCGAGCTGGCGGCTCAGGTGGCGAGCAACATCAATGACTTCGCCAAGTATCTCGATATCACCACCATCACCATCGTCGGCGGTGGCAAGCAGGACGTGCAGGCCAAGAAGCTCAAAGCGGGCGCACACATCATTGTGGCCACCCCGGGCCGTCTGCTGGAGCACCTCACCGCCTGCAACCTCAGCCTCTCCGGCGTCGAGTGTCTGGTGATGGATGAAGCGGATCGCATCCTCGACATGGGCTTCAGTGCCGATGTGCAAAAGATCCTGCAAGCGGTCAACAAGACCCGTCAGAACCTGCTCTTCTCCGCCACCTTCTCCGACGCGGTGAAGAAGCTGGCCAACCTGATGCTGGACAGACCGCAGATCGTCAGCGTCAACAAGCAGAACTCCACCGCCGACACCGTCAGCCACACCGTCTATCCGGTCGAGCAGAAGCGCAAGCGCGAGCTGCTCTCAGAGCTGATTGGCAAACAGAACTGGCAGCAGGTGCTGGTGTTCGCCAGTACCCGCGAAAGCTGTGATGTGCTGGTCGAGGAGCTGAACCTCGACGGCATCAAGTCCGCCGTGGTCCATGGCGAGAAGGCCCAGGGCAACCGTCGCCGCGCCCTGCGCGAATTCATGGAAGGCAAGGTACGGGTACTGGTGGCCACCGAAGTGGCCGCCCGTGGTCTGGACATTCCGGATCTGGAATATGTGGTCAACTATGATCTGCCGTTCCTGGCGGAAGATTACGTGCACCGTATCGGCCGTACCGGTCGTGCTGGCAAGCGCGGCATGGCCATCTCCTTCGTCAGCCGTGAAGAGGAGCGCACCCTGCTGGAGATCGAGGCCCTGATCGGCCAGAAGATCCGTCGCATCATGGTGCCGGGCTATGAGGTGAGCAGCCGTGACGAGCTGATCAAACAGCTGCAAGAGCGTCGCCGCTTCGGCAAGCGCCCGCAGCGTGAAGATAACGCCGTGGCCCAGGTGATGGCCGAAGCCAAGCTGCAGGGTCAGCGCCTCAAGCGTCTGGCCGCCGCCAAGAAGCCCCGTCAGCCGAAATAAGGCGGGCAGTTGCTCTATTGAACCGCAAAGGCGCCACTGGCGCCTTTGCCATCTCTGTCATCGGTGTTGACCCCTGGTGGTCAACTGAAGGATTGCTTATGACCTCTCCGACCTACAATCAGGCCCTGCTCGAGATGGCCACCCAGAGCCTGGCCGAACTGGCCCGCACCGCCGAACAAAAGGCGGGCAAGCGCACTCCAGCCCAAGAGAGCCACTTTCTCTGCACCTGGATGGCCGACTCCCTCAAGGAGAAGCGCTTCTCCCGTCTGGTGATGGAAGATTTGAAAGCTTGGGTGCAGCTTGGCCGCACCCTGGGCGCGGGTGCCGATCTCAAGGGATTGCTTGCGCGCATCGCCTTCCAATACCAGTGCGCCATGACCAACCCGCAACAACTGGGGGCCAAGCTGGCTGCCCTGCTGGAGGAGCTCTCAGCGGCAGGCTGGCTGGTGCTGACCGAGAGCGAGGTGGACGCCAAGCTGCGCCTACAATCGGGCGGTCAGGCGAGTCTGGTGGTAAGCCATAGCGAATATGAAGGCCATATCGAGGACGGTGAGCTTGTCAAACCCCTCACCCTCTATGTGCGCGGTGACGAGAAGGTGCTGGCCGAGGCGGCCTTCAAGCACGGCCTGCTGCTGAGCCAGGGCAACAAGAAAGCCACCCTGGTCAAACACCACAAGGCCTACCGGCTGATGCCGGACAACGCCCAACCGGCGCTGGCACTGCTGAGCGAGGCTCGCCAGAGCGCCTGATCTCGCCTGTTTTCAGCAATAAAAACGGCAGACCCTCATTTAAAGCAGGGCCTGCCGTTTTTTATTGTTCGATGTTTGGTGATGAGGTCTGGTAGTCGTTTAGCGGATCTTGATGCCAATCTGGCCCGCGTCACACCACTCGAAAATCACCTCCTCGCTCTTGCCGCAGCAACTGCCACCACAGACCCGACTCTCGCGCTTGATGACCCGCCCCTTGCGCATCCAGACGCCGAGCATGGCCTCCACCGCATCTTCCGAGGTGTGGAAGTGGCGAGCCAGATCACGCCGGCTCACCTTCTGCTGCGCGGCGAGGTAATCCCCCAGCTCGCGCAGGATCATAAGGTCACCACCTTGCGGGCGACGATGTCACCGTGACGGCGACCGGCCCACCAGAGCAGTACCAGAGAGAGGCCATAGCTGACGATCCAGAACAGGCTCTGCTCCGGATGAGCGGCGAAGGTGGCCACCTGATAGAAGAGGGTCGCGCACATAAAGGCCATATAGTTGCACCAGGCCGCGGTAAAGAGGGCCCACTGGCGACCGGTTTCCCGCACCAGGGCACCCATGGCGGCGGCGCAAGGCATGTAGAGCAGCACGAACAAGAGGTAGGCAAAGGCACCAGCCGCCCCATCGAAGTGGGTCTGCATGTTGCCGTAGGTGGAGACATCCACTTCCTGCGCCTCGGCGGCAGCTTTCTGGTCGTCGAGGTTGCCAACATCAAGCCCCATAGGGTCGCTCGGGTTGATCTCCGCCAGATTGGCTGCCACGGCATCGATCGCCTCATGGAAGCTGGCCACCAGCGAGAACTCGCTCGCCTCCTCTTCATCTGCGCCACCACCGGCGTAGAGGCTGTTGAGGGTACCGACCACCGCCTCTTTGGCGAAGATACCGGTGACGATAC
The DNA here is from genome assembly GCF_049174455.1 of Aeromonas sp. 601027. NCBI lineage: Bacteria > Pseudomonadati > Pseudomonadota > Gammaproteobacteria > Aeromonadales > Aeromonadaceae > Aeromonas > Aeromonas sp. 601027. The sequence goes on from NZ_JAAKTN010000013.1 coordinate 20,046, forward strand.
CGACCGTAGCCTGCCAGTTGTCATCGCGCACACCGATGGGGTGCAGCACCGGGGTCACCGCCTGGCTGATCTTGCTCAGGACCGAGCTCTCCTGCTCCTGATGGCCAAAGCTGCCATCGGTACCCAGGGAGTTAAGCACGCTCAGCACGGCAACCACCAGCACGATGGTTTTACCGGCGCCAAAGACGAAGGATTTGAGCTTCTGCCAGGTCTTGATGGCAACGTTGACAGGACGCGGCCACTCGTAATCCGGCATCTCCATCACCATGGAGTCGCTCTTGCCCGGCAGCAGGGTATTGCGCAGCAGCAGGCCAGTGAGCACCGCCACCAGAATACCGATGAGGTAGAGACCGAACACCAGGTTCTGGCCTGATTCAGGGAAGAAGGCCACCGCAAACAGGGCGTAAACCGGCAGACGGGCACCGCACGACATGAAGGGGGCCATGGCGGAGGTCATCAGCCGCTCCCGCTCGGAGTTGAGGGTACGGGTCGCCATCACCGAGGGGACGGTACAGCCAAAGCCCATCAGCATCGGCACGAACGCCTTGCCCGGCAGGCCGAGGCGGCGCATCAGGGCATCCACCACGAAGGCGGCGCGGGCCAGATAGCCGGAGCTCTCCAGTACCGCGAGGAACAGATAGAGGCAACCAATCACCGGAATAAAGGTGGCCACGGTCTGCAAACCAACCCCGAAGCCGTCAGCCAGAATGGCGCCCAACCATTCGGGGGCATTGATCAGCCCCAGCAGGTGGTGCACCCCATCGACAAACAGGGCGCCGCCCATGATGTCGAAGAAGTCGATAAAGGCACTGCCCACCTTGATGGCGAACATGAACATCAGGTACATGACAAACAGGAAGAAGGGGATGCCAATCCAGCGATTGAGCAGCACCCGATCCAGCCACTCACTCTGGGCCTCGGTGAGCTTGCCCTTCTGCTGGCGAGCCTGTTGTACCCACTGGTGGATATGGCCGTAGCGGATATCTGCCAGTTGCAGGTCGATATCCTGCCCTTGATGAGCGCGAGCTACCACATTGGCGGCGGCCGCCTGCTGACCGGGCAGCAGGGTCTCCTGCATCACCGCATCCTCTTCCAGCAGGCGCAGGGCGCGGCCACGGGTAGTGAGGTGATGCGGGGCGAGCAGGGTCTCCAGCTCCGCCAGATCGGTTTCAAGCTCTTGGCCGTAATCGAGTTGCAAGGCTGCTTGCGGCTGACCGATAAACTGCCGGATCTGCTGCTTGAAGGCGGCAACCTGCTTGCTGTTGTGGGCAGAGAGGGCCACTACAGGGCAACCGAGGGATTTGCCGAGCTTGCTATCGTCGATGACGATGCGGCGCTTTTGCAGGATATCCAGCTTGTTGAGCACCACCACCATGGGCAGGCCCAGTTCGCGCAGTTGCAGCGTGAGGTAGAGGGAGCGCTCCAGATTGGCGGCGTCGATGACGTTGAGCAGCAGGTCGGGTTGTTGGCCCTGGGCAAAGCGGCTGGCGATCTGCTCGTCCAGACTGCCATCCTGACCCGCCAGGCTATAGATGCCGGGCAGATCCATCAGCTTGAAGTGATGCTCACCCGCGCTGAACTCACCCATCTTCTTGTCTACGGTGACGCCACTCCAGTTGCCTACCTGCTGGCGGGCGCCGGTCAGGGCGTTGAACAGGGAGGTCTTACCGCTATTGGGGTTACCTACCGTTACCAGGGAATAATTCATACCAGCTCTACCTCTATTTTCTTCTGAACCCACCGCGTGCGAGTGGCAAGCTGCTTTGCAGGTTCGACTTCTTGTCTCTGAACCGCTCCCGGTGACTTTCTTGACCGAAGCGGTAGCCGAACAGGGGGTTATACCGGCTCGACTTCTATTTGCTGGGCCAGACTCTTTTGCATGGAGAGACAGATCCCCTGGCACTGGATCTGGAGCGGGTCTCCCAGGGGGGCGGAGCGCAGATAAATGACTTCAGTCTGGGGCAACAGGCCCATCACCATCAGTTTGCGGCGCAGCGGCCGGGCGAGCTGATTCATATTCTTGATGCGAGCACTCTGTCCCGGTGACAACTGCGTGAGTACCATGACTGACTCCTGAAGTTAAACAATAATAATTCTCTTTTACTTGGGGCATTATAAGCTGTGTCTTCAACTTTTATTTGAGTAAAATCAAACTCCGCTTAGCTAACCCATAAAGTAATGCCATGAGTCACGACAACAACAGCCGCCTCGTTTACAGCACAGATGGCGGCATGATCAAGGAGCAGAGCGCTCCCCAATCCGCCTCCCCCTTCCCCACTGACGGCACCGTACGCATTCGCCGCGAGACCAAAGGGCGCAAGGGCGCCGGGGTGATCACCATTCATGGCGTACCCGCCGATCAGCAAAAATCCCTGGCCACCCTGCTCAAGAAAAAGTGCGGCACCGGAGGCGGTATCAAGGAGGGAGTGATCGAGATCCAGGGGGATAAACGGGACCTGATCAAAACCGAGCTGGAGAAAGCCGGTTTCAGCGTCAAGCTGGTGGGTGGCTGATCCCCTTGTCACTCATGCGGTTTTTCCCTAGAATGCCCGCTCCCATCGAGGGGGAGTAGTCTCGCACGCCGGTGCCATCCATTGCATGAATACCGGTTTGCGACCCTGATCAACATACTTGGTGCCAAATCACCATGGTCAGGGTGATCCATGCCAGCCATGGATTTGACAAGACCTTTGACGGGCCAGTGCCAATACCGGGGACGGATGGCGCAGGCTTGTCTTTGGTTTATAACAATTCCGTCCCCCGGTCATTTTTATGGAAGCCTTGTTAACCTCAACCCTCAGCGTCGCCATTGCCGAAATCGGCGATAAAACCCAGCTGTTGGCGTTGCTGCTCATCTGCCGTTTTCGCAAGCCCTGGCCCATCATCGCCGGCATGCTGGCGGCTACCCTGCTCAACCATGCGGGCGCCGCCTGGATTGGTGAGTTCATCAGCCGCTGGCTCGATCCCAAGATAATGACCTGGCTGGTCGCCATCGCCTTTATCGCCATGGCTATCTGGATTTTGGTGCCGGACAAGATGGATGACGAGGAGAGCCCGCTGGATAAATACGGCCCCTTTATGGCCACCTTCGTGCTCTTCTTTATTGCCGAGATCGGTGACAAGACCCAGATCGCCACCGTGCTGCTGGCCGCCAAGTATGACTCGCTGGTGCAGGTTATTACCGGAACCACCCTCGGCATGATGCTGGCCAACGTGCCTGTGGTGCTGATCGGCAAGCTGGGGGCGGACAAGTTGCCGCTCAAGGGGATCCGCATCGCCTGCGCCATCCTCTTCGTCGGCCTTGGGGTGAGCACACTGATCTTTGCCTGATCGCCTTTCCGCTGCTCAAGCCCTCCCCTGTGGAGGGCTTTTTGTTTACTGCTGTGTCTATTGCGTAACCCGCTGTCGCAACCACCATCCGCAGAGCCAAGGGGCAGTGCACGGTTGCGGGTGCCTCATGCCATAATGGGGCAAACCTCGCGGAGTCCCCCATGCACAACGTATCAAGAGAGACGCTTCTCGAATGGGTCAAACAGGGACGGCTGGCGCCAGAGAAGCTGGTGGACGCCCTGACCCTCGCCGATCTTCCCCCCCATCCGGCGCGCTGGCAGTGGCTGTTTGACCGGCTGTTGCTCTGGCTCGGTGCCCTCTGCATCGGGGCTGGCCTTATTTTCTTCGTCGCCTTCAACTGGCAAGAGCTGGGCCGGGTCTCCCGCCTCGCCCTGCTGGAGGTGCCGCTGCTCGCCATGCTGCTTCTGCTGTGGCGCAAACCGCTGGGGGATCCCCCCCGTCAGGCGCTGCTGCTCGCCATCGCCCTCAATATCGGCGCCCTGCTGGCGCTGGTGGGTCAGACCTACCAGACCGGTGCCGATCCCTGGCAGCTGTTCGCCACCTGGGCGCTGATGCTGGTGCCACTGGCGGCATTTGGCCAAAGCCCGCTGCTCTGGACCTTGAGCTGGCTGCTCGGCCAGCTGGCGCTGGTGCTCTACTGGCGGCTCGGCCTGTTCACGTTCTTCTTTACCTTCGATGAAGAGGGATTGGGCTGGTGCCTGACCCTGCTCAACGCCGCCCTCTGGGGTCTGCTTCTGCTGGCACCTGCCAGCTGGCGCCTGATGCCAAGCTGGCTGGCGGGTCTGGCCGCAGGTCTGGGGGCTACCCTGCTCACCCTGCTGGCGCTGTTTGATGCCGCCTCCCCGCTGGTGTGGCCGCTCTGGCTTGGCTGGCTCGCTGCGGCCTATGCTCTCTGGCATCACAGATTTATCGCCGGACTCGCCATGGGGTGCCTCAGCCTGATTGCCGTCATCCTCGCGGCGCTGGGCAAGTGGATGGAGCCCGACATCAACGGCTTCTTGCTGCTGAGCCTGATTGCCATCGGCCTTTCGGTCACAGCCGCCCGCTGGCTGCAACAACAACGGAGGTCTTATGAGTGATCTGACCCTTTGGCAAGCACTGCAACAGGCCAATCTGGTGGAAGGGGATCAGCCCCGTGATACCCAACCCCACTGGTCGAGCCGCTTTCTGCTCGGGCTGGTGGGCTGGATTGCCGCCCTGTTCCTGCTCTTTTTCCTGTTTCTCACCTTCGAGCAGCTGACCCACGAGGCCAACAGCGCCCTGCTGCTGGGGGCCGTGCTGCTGGCGGGGGCCTACGCCCTCAATCGCAGCCAAAGCGGCGATCTCTGGGATCAGTTCGTACTGGCCCTCGCGCTGGCGGCCGATGCCTGGCTGCTCTATGGCCTGCTCGATCAGCTGGATCTCCATCACGCCCTGCTCTGGTTTGGGTTGTGCCTGCTCTCCCTTGCCATCGCCGTGCTGTTCGATCACTGGCTGGTGCGGCTGTTTCACAGCGTGGCGGCGGCCCTGCTGCTCACCCTTGGTCTAGCCTGCCTCGGGCTGCAACTGCTGGCCCTGCCGCTGGTGATGGCGGCCATCACCTTCTGCTGGCTGCGGGCAGATAGGGATCCAGAGCGCCACCAGCTCTACCACTCCATCACGTTGGGGCTGGCCCTCTCCCTGCTGGTGCTGGGCCGTCTGCACCACCCGCTCTGGGATGGCGGCAGCAGCGTGCTGGACGAACTGGGGCTGTCCCGCCTGCCGCTCTGGCTCAATCCCCTGATCTGCGCTGCCCTGCTGCTGGCGGTGATGGTGAAACTCAGGCTCCCTCTGCTGTTTGGCCTGCCACTGGTGCTGATCAGCGCCATCATCCCCGGCATGGGTGCGGGCGCACTGGTGCTGATCCTCGGCTTCTATGCCGGCAGTCTGGGGCTGATGACCCTCTCGGCCCTGCTGCTGCTCGGCTATGGCTCGCTCTATTACTACGACCTGGGGCTCACCCTGATGACCAAATCCTGGCTGCTGCTGGGCTCCGGCATCCTGCTACTGGGTGCCCGCCAGCTGCTCACCACCTTCGCGGCAAGGAGCGATTCATGAAACCTGTGACCCGACAGCTCGCCCTGTTGCTGAGCGGCCTCGCCATCCTGGCGGGCATCAATGCCACCGTCTGGCGCTATGAGTACGCCATGAGCAGCGGCGAAGTGGTGCTGCTGCGGCTCGCTCCGGTCGATCCCCGCTCCCTGATGCAGGGGGATTACATGCGGCTCAACTATGAAATTGCCCGCGAGCTGACCAGCCGCGACGCCAGAGCTAATCAAGACAAGGGCAGCGACACCCTGGTGATCCGCCTCGATGCCCATCAGGTGGCCACTCTGGTGGCCGATGGCAAACCGGATCGGCTCGCCAGCGATGAGCGGCTATTGCAGGTGCACCAGAGCGAGCGGCAGTGGCAGATCGGCCCCGATGCCTACTTCTTTGAAGAGGGCACGGGGGAGCAATACGAAGCGGCCCGCTACGGGGAGTTCCGGCTGCAAGCCGATGGCAAGACCCTGCTGGTGGGTCTGCGGGATGAGGCCTACCAGCCCATCGGGCAGACTCGCGCCCGCTGGTAACGGCCGTGAGTGGCTATTTACTCTGTTCATGGTCACACTCAAGGGAAGGTTGATCGCTAAGGATGTTCCCAATGAGGATATGGCTGATCTGTCATCTGTTGCTGCTCTGCTGGGCCTCGACGGCCCGGGCTGATCTGGGCAAGCTCGAGTACCTCACCGAAGAGTACCCCCCCTACAACTACAGCGATCCGCAAGGCCAGCCCACCGGCCTTGCGGTCGATCTGCTGCAGATGATCTGGCAACACAGCGGCGTGATGCCCCAGCCGGTGCGCATCCTGCCCTGGGCGCGAGGTTATTACTTGCTAACCCAGAAGCCCAACGTGGTGCTCTTCTCCACCGCCCGCACCCAGGCGCGGGAGGATCTCTTCAAGTGGGTCTGCCCCATCGGCTACTCGGAGTACATACTGCTGGGCCGCAAAGCGCAAAACATCACCCTGACCGCCTTCGATCAGATGAGCCAGTACAAGATCAGCGCGGTGCGCTCGGATGCCGCCGAACAGCTGCTGCTCAACAACGGCATGGATGACAACAACATCATCCCGGCCAACCGCCTGTCGCAGGGGTTGAAGATGTTGCTCTCCGGCCGCGCCGACCTGCTCGCCACCAGCAAGCTGGCGGGATATGACGCCATCCGCGAACTGAAGCTGAGCAGCGACGACTTCAACGTGGCCATGGTGCTGAGCGCCGAGCAGCTCTGCTACGCCTTCAGCCGTCAGGTGCCCGACAGCGAGATCACCCTCTTTCAGCAGGGCCTGACCCGCGCCCTCGCCTCGGCAGAGTTTCGCAAATTGCAGGCCAAATACCTGCCGGTGCGCTGAGCACTCACTCACCCGCTGGGCAGCGGTTCGCTGCCCATTTTATTGATGAAAGATGCAATAGAGGTGGCTAGCTATTCCCGCCACAAGCAGTCAAACTGGGCTACATAGTTGATTGCGAAGGATCTTTCCCGTGCGGACATGGCACCTACCTCATCTGCTACTGCTCTTGTGGGCCACCTTCGCGCAGGCCGATCCGGGCAAACTCGAGTATCTGAGCGAAATCTCTCCCCCGTTTAATTTCAGCGACCAGCAAGGGATGCCAACCGGATTGTCGGTGGAGCTGATGCAGCTTATCTGGAAAGCGCGGGGCGTGTCGCCCCAGCCCATCCGCATTCTGCCCTGGGCCCGGGGCTACAACCTGCTGCAACAAAAACCCAATGTGGTGCTGTTTGCCACCGCCCGCACCCCGCAGCGGGAGGCGCTTTTCAAGTGGGCCTGCCCCATCGATCACTCGGAGTTTGTGCTGCTGGGGCGCAAGGCGGACAACATCACCCTCAGCTCCGTGGCCGAGATCAGCCGCTACAAGGTCGGCGTGGTGCGCTCCACCGTCTCCAAACAGCTGCTGCTCGAACGCGGTATCGATGAACGCCAGCTGATGCTTGCCAACCGCCTCACCCAGGCGGCCAAGATGCTCACCTCAGGTCGCGCCGATCTCTTTGCGACCAACAAGCTGGCGGGCTATCAAACCCTGCAACAACTGGGCTTCAAGCCGGATGACTTTCATGTCGCCTTCGTGCTGGATGCCAGACCGCTGTGCTATGCCTTCAGCCGTCAGGTGCCCGACAGCGAGGTCGCCCTCTTTCAGCAGGCGCTGACCCAGGTCGTCGCCTCGGCAGATTTCTCGGCCCTGCAGGCCAAATACCTGCCGCTGCGCTAACGCCCTGATCGCCGCCGACATAGGGCGAAAGATGGCGGCCGCCCCTCGCGCTTTTTTGTCAAACATGCTCCGTCGCCTTGGCGAAATCGGCCAGCTTGGTCACACTTGAGCAGATATTCCCTTGATCAGGATGGCAAAAATGAAACCATGGATTGGATTGGCCGGGGCGCTGCTGACCACCCTCGCACAGGCGAGTCCTGAGCTCGGCAAACTGCACTACATCACCGAAGAGTACAAACCCTACAACTACGCCGATGCCAGCGGCGCCCCCACCGGCCTCGCGGTCGAGCTGCTGCAACTGGTATGGAAAAAGACCAACACGCCGGCGCAGCCCATCACCATCATGCCTTGGGCGCGCGGTTACTACCTGCTGACCCAAAAGCCCAATGCGGTACTCTTCTCCACCGCCCGCACCCAGGCGCGGGATCCTCTGTTCAAATGGGCCTGTCCCATCGGTTACGCCGAAATCGTGCTGGTAGGGTTGGCCGAGCGCAATATCACCATCACCAAGCTCGATGATGCCAAAGCATTCAATATCGGGGCGGTACGGGCTGATGTGGGAGAACAGTTGCTACTCAACAACGGCTTTGACGAGACCAAGCTGATGGCAGCCAATCGGCTGGCACAAGCGCTGAAGATGCTCACCTCAGGTCGGATCGATCTGGTCTCCACCAACAAAACCACCATGGAACAGCTGATCGTCGAGCAAAAACTCGACCCCGCCCGCTTCAAGGAGCAGTGGGTACTTAGCTCGGAGCAGTTCTGCTTCGCCTTCAGCCATCCGGTAAGCGACGAACTGGTCAAAGAGTTCCAGACCGGCTTGACCCAGGTGCTGGCGAGCAGTGAATACCCGCTGCTGCACAGCAAATACTTCCCTGCCCCCGCCGCCAAATAGCGGCGCAGCGAAAAGCGCCAACAACAAGGGGCCCGCTGCGGGCCCCTTCGCTTTTTACCGTTTGCTCTCACCTGGCCACGTACCAGCACAGCAGCAGCCACCTTGTGAAGGGCGATAAGCTGTTCGATATCGAGCCCCACGACGGCGCCATTCACTCCCGCCACTTGTCGCCCACCATCACCCGATCGGCCCGTTCGGCGCCACACAAGATCAGCGGCCTAACGTCGCAGTGCCGCCATGCAACCCAGCTGCTGGGAAGATCTGAAATATAGAAAATCAATTAGATAGCAACATGCCTCGCGGCATCCAGGCATCAATTGCTATCCGCATTCGGGTGTCTGTGCCGGGCATGAAAAAGGGGAGCCAGGCTCCCCTTGTGGCACTTGCGGCGTTAGAACTTGTAGAGCCAGGAGATAGCGGTGAAGTAACCGTTATAGTTCTGGTTAACATGACCCATGCTGTACTCCTCACCGGTGTAGAGGTAGTCCACATCGTGGTAGAGCTCGTAGCGCATATCCCAGCGCAGTGACTGCTTCTCGTCGAGCTGATAGAGGGCATAGCCTTCCAGACGGTGTTGCTTGCTGGTCAGGTCGGGGTAGTCATAACCCTTGCTGGCATCTGTCTGGCCACGGCCATAGGAGAAGCTGTAATCCACCCCCAGTTCCAGCGCCAAATCAAACGCCTTCTTCTGGCTTAGACCCACTCCCAGAGTAGTGATTTGGTCACGAACCCGGGTCGAATAGGGATCCCAGTCCGGGGCACCGGTGTAAGCATGGTTCTGGCTTGAGGTGATCCACTGTACATTGCTGAAGAGATGGCCACTGAGATTCTCATCAAACTGCTGGTTAAGGGTCAGATCGATACCATAGTCCTCCCCTTCACTGAGTCCGATGTCAGGCTCCGGATAGTTTGCCCGTGCCCACCACCCTTCCAGCGAGGAGCTTAACTGCTCGCTGAAGGCATACTGCAGATCGCCACGCAGCTCGAACCTGTCACGATTGGCCAGATAGAACTGACGCAAGGTCGGGCTGACATTGGTATTGTTATTCTTCCACTCAGAGCCATCCCGGGTGCTCCAGGAGAGTTTCCCCCCCAGTTGCAGATCACCCACCGGGCGATAGCGACTCTTGAGGAACAATGTCTGCTCATCCGTCTTGCGACGATCCGCGTACTCCCGTTCATCGGCACGATACTGGTAACCCCCGGTTACCTTGACCGATCGACTAAGGCGGTAATCCGCTTCCAGATTGGCTTTACTGTGAGAACGATCCCCCGGCTGCCGTTGTTTGCCAATAACAACCTGCTTGTCCGAGTTGTCCTGCCGATCCCGGTATTCGCCCCCGGCACGCAGAGTCAAATCCCGGCCAAAACGCCCCACCCATTTGGCATTGGTCTGGATGGTATCGATCTCGCCATGGAAATCGCTCTGGGTGATCGGCACCTGCCGGAAGGCGGCTAGATTGCCATCCGACGTTGCTCGACTGCTGAGAATGCGACCGCTCAGACTCTGCCGGTTCCAGTTGTACTGGCCGGATAAACTGACCTGATGGAAGCTGTTGTCGGGTTCGTAAGCCCGCTCATTGGCATAGGGGTCGCTGGCCGAACCGAAATAGAATGCGGTCTCCTCGTTGCGATAGAGTGAGCCGTTGTAGGCCAGATCAACCAGCCAGCCTTCACCCAGGTAGCTGATGCCACTCTTGACCAGGGTGGTACTGCTGCCATCGACCAGCTTGGGTACAAAGCCCGGCATGCTGCCTATCCCCGGGATACTGGACTGATAAGTGGCCAGCGTTGCCTCTTTTTTCTCATAAGAGAAATCGGCATAAGGGCGCCATGGGCTCTTGGGGGTATAGGCAAGCCCCATAGTCAGCTTCTTGCGGACCACCTCCTTGTCAAATTCGGCCAGCGCACCAGCCGCCATAGGCGCATCGTCAGAGCGATAGACACTCTTGCCATGGCTGTTCCAGTAAAAGGGGGTTTCGGAGTAGCCAATTTTGGCGCGCGCGCCATCATAGAACCCTTGCTCCAGTGACATGCTGAAACGGCGCATTCCAAGATCCCTGGCCTCGAGTGCGCCATAACGGGATCCCTCTCCCCGATACTGCAGGTCAGCGTTAAAGATCCCCAGCATGCCGGTATCGTTGGCGGCGGGCACCCAGTTGCGAAAACGGGTCGCGCCATCATCGTTGATGTAGCCTGTCCCCAGCCCCACCTCACCAAACCAGCCACTCTCGCTTTCACAGGATGCGCAGCGCCAGCGCGCGGTTTTGGCCTCCCTGGCCGATTGCAGGGAGTAATCCTCGACAGCCAGCGGCTCCTCGGTGGCATGGGCCGAGAAGATGGTCAGCAAGGAGAGCCAAAGTGTTGATTGTTTCATGACTTCTCTCCTCAACGTCGCAGGGACTGCCCATTCGGATGGTTGGTCCCGTGGATCTGGTTATGACAATTCAGGCAACTGCCGCCACGTACCTTGAGATCCCCCTCTGGGATGGACACGTTGGCATGGGGGGCGCTGTGACACTCCTGACACAGCTGGGGAACGCGCTTGTTGAGCAGCGCCTGATTGATGGAGCCGTGGGGGCTGTGACACAGGGAGCAATCCTCGGTCACCGGCTCGTGCTCCCACAGGAAGGGGCCCCGCTTCTCGGCATGGCACTCGTAGCAGCTCTCGTTGACGGTCGGCTGTTTCAGACTGGCCTCATTTTGTGACTGGTGCGGGTTGTGGCAACTGGAGCAGGGCATTTCGCCATTCAGGATGGGATGACTGGTGCGCTTGTGCAGATCCGATTTCTCTGCGGCATGGCAGCTGGCACAGGTCTCGACCTGTTTCTTGCTGTCCATCACCGGATCCTTGGCCTGGTGCAATGTGTGGCAGCTGGTACAGGAGAGATCCTCCACCGCATGAACACTGGCATGCCAGCCCATCCGGTTGGTATCGGTGTGACAGGAGAGACAGACGCTGTTCTGCTTCTCGACCGGCACAGGTGAATCGGGACCAAAGGTGATCATCGGCTCCCGTTTCTCTCCTTTGCGAGGATTGCGCGTGTGGTTACCTGCCGGACCATGACAAGCTTCACACTGCCGGTCGGCCATGGGGCCATTCTGGTTGCCCAGATTGCCGTGCACACTGTGGAATATGCCGGTCGCGGGTTTGCGTGAATCTGAATCGTGGCACTTGAGGCAGGTATCTGCTCCCTTCGGGGAGTATTTCCCCTGATCAAATTTCTTGTCCAGAGCCAATTCCACCCGGAGGCGCGGATCTGCATCGCCAGCGGGTTGCGCGGCATCGCTCCCGGCCCAGGCTGACAGGCAGCTCAGGGCCAGTATGCCAGCCAATAACCACTGCGAGATGGTCTTTTTCATCTTGTTTCCTTCAACGGCGAAGGGCCAGGGGTTACCCCCTGACCGCAGGATTTCATCAACGGAAGTCGTAGACCTTGTGAACCTTGTCGACCCCCTGCTCCTGCCCGACGGCATGGCAAGAGGCACACTGTTCAACACCGGTTGCGGCTTCGATCGTCTCTGCACCAAAGACGGCGCCGTTATTCTTCATGTGGGTAGCCCACTCATCCCCTGCCACCGGGCTATCCGGCTTGACCAACCCCAGCGGTGATTTGAGGTGACAGCTGGAGCAGACCACCAGCACCGGGCTGAAGTATTTGGGCTGTTTGTTGTCAGCCGTGGTGGCGACCAGAGAGGGGCGCGCGTTCTGCTGGTTGGGCAGGTTGTATTGCCCCTGGGTATGACAGGACTCGCAGTTGCCGATATCGCCCGGGAAGGTAGCACTTCCCCCATGTTTGGCGCCCAGCGCGTGGAAGGAGTGGACGTGATATTTCAGGTCCCCCGGAACCCCCGCATAGAACGAGGTACGGGTCGCGTTGTGGCAACTGGTGCACTGGCTCATATCCTTGGCCGCATGATTGCTCATGTGGACTGCCAGATCCTTGTGACAACTGTTGCAGGAAGCGAGATCGGCTCCGGCCTTGAGCAGATAGCTGCTGTCGATGCCCCCTTCGGCACGGAAGTAGGCGTTGACCGGATTGATGGCGATCAGGGAGAGTGCGCTGGCAGTGCCGCTGCAAGGCAGCAGATCCCCTGCGGCAAACGCCCCGTTGCGATCGGCTTTACGCGCCACACAGACTCTCAGATCGGCGATGGTCGCGGCCAGGGTGCCGTTGACCTCGTTGCCTGTCTCTTTGCTGCACAGGAAGCGACCTGTGCCCTGGCTGACACACTTGCTGAACTCGATCTTGTTGCCAGTGGCGAAAGTCTGCGGGTTGGTGGTGGCCAGCTCGAATCCCTGGCCCTGATCCCAATTGACCAGAATGGCCGGATTGCCATCTTTGACATATTTAAGCACGTCATTAACGCTCTCGGCCGGCGTACCGTCGACGGTGACGGTCAGTTCGATCTCGATATTGGGAGCGGCATAGCGAACGTCATCGAACGTGAACTGCAGCTTGTCGCGTCCAATCGCCTCGTTGGCCATGTAACCCAGGTGGACCATGTAGGGGGACTTGCTGCTGGCCGGATCAGCGCCATGGCACTGGGTGCAGACTGCGCCACTGTTTATCTTGCCAGTGATGTGAGCATCAAAACCTGTGGAGCTGGTTGAATCGGCATGACAGGCACCACACGCTTTTTCCTGGGCCTGTTGCCAGTTACCGGCATTGAGGGTGGCTGGCGTGGCGTCCTTGTGACAGGTATCGCAGTTGCGCGAGTCTTGCGGGAAGTGGCTGACCGTCTTGGTATCCGTACTATCCAGATTGCCATGGTACTTGTGCACTATGGTCGTCAGAGAGCGGCGGGTAGCAATGGCCGGATTGCTCTCGTTGTGACAGGTGACACAGAGTTTGGGGTCAGCGCGATCCACGTGTTTGATCGCTTGCTTCATGTGACAACTGTTACAACTGCTCTGATCCACGATATCCCGGGTCAAAGCGGCGCGCGTCCCAGCCGGCACCCAGTCCAGCACATAGTTGGTGACGGGGACATTGTTACTGCCACCAAAAAAGATACCCACACGATGAGTCGCCGTTTCATCCCAACTAATCACGCCATTGTTGCTCTGTGAATCAGCAGGATAGGGATCCGACACGGTGGTGGGGTTAATAGCAAAGGTGTAGCGATATTGCCCATTGCCCAGTGACTCCAGCTTGCCGCTGTTTTCACTGGTGGCTTTGCCGGAACGGTAGATAAAACTCTTCCAGATGGCCGGGTCTTCACGTGTGGCATCGCGGCCGGGGATCACCTTGTTGAGGGTGAATGAGGGGATCGTAGCGCCCAGGTCGTAACCCGAGCCCTGTTTGTCCGTCACGTTGAACTGTACCGAGAGCTGACCATCCGGGGTGAGAACCGGTGTCGACGCCGAGATAATCAGAGATCCAGGGGTTCCTGGAGGAGGGGTGGGTGGCTCACTCTTGTCACTGCCATCCCCCCCGCCACCACAGGCCGAGAGGGTGAGCACCATTGCAGCTGCCACCAGCGCTTTCCAGTATTTCATCTTGTTTATCCTTTTTTATCGGATTTTTTATTTCATGTATGAGCTGTGTCAGAAAAGTCCCAAAAACATGCAACATTGAAGCCTTTTGAGCCCCACTTTGGTCAAAAACCATTTCCATCCGAATTATAAGGTTTATGTGGCTCTCGACGTTGACAGAAGTCTCAAAAGCGGGACTAAGCCCACTTTTTCGAATAAAAAAACGGTATAAGCTGTCTTTTGCGATTTTTATGTCAAAAGGAGTGCAAAATGAAGCGAAGCATGAAATGGAAAGTGGTGGGGTTATCTCTGTTGATTGGTTCAATTGGGCCAGCCTTTGCCGGGGTCGACGAGATGGCCAAAACATGTAACGCATGTCACGGTAATCAGGGGATCAGCTCACATACAAATATTCCGACAATCGCCGGAATAGCAGAATCTAATCTTGCGGAGCAGATGCGAAGTTACCTGGATGGCCGCCCTGCTAAGACCGTTAATCATGTCACCGGTGACACCAGCAAACAGGGAAACATGACCGACATTGTTAAGGGTCTTAGCGACGATCAGATCGACGAATTGGCAGCTTACTATGCCGAACTGCCCTACCAGCCGATGAAGCAGCCGTTCGATGCCGCACTGGCCAAAGCCGGGCAAAAACTGCATGAAGAGTCTGGTTGCAAGAAGTGTCACTCCGAAGGTGGCTCCGTTGCCGACGATGAAGCCTCCATCCTCTCCGGTCAGCCAAAAGGTTACATACTGATGGCCCTGCAAGAGTTCAAGGCCGGCAAGCGCAGCAATGACGAGAAGATGAATAACGCCATCATTGCCATGAGTGATGCCGATCTCCAGGCGTTGGCCGAGTACTACGCCAGCCAGCAATAACCAAAGCGGTCAGGTTTATCCATTGATCAAGCCCCCACTCTGTCGTGGGTGGGGGACTCTTGCCCGTTTCTGGCATTTTGGGAGGTATTTGTCGCTCTTTTTCTTGTCAGGGGGTGGATAACGCCGCTGAACCTCTTTGATCCGGAGTCCAGTATGAAAAAAATAATGCAGTGGGCCTTGCTTGCCACGATCTGTCTGGGTGCAAGCGAGTTTGCCCTCGCAGCGACCGCCGTCGAACCAGCGTCTGCTGCCGTCAGCACTGTGGCCGATAGCAGTGCCGCCGATGCACTGGCCGCACGCCAGGCCAAAGCCGCGAAGAAAGCCGCAGCCGAGAAAAAAGCGGCCGCCCGTTTCGCCAAGTGTGACAAGTGCCACGACGGAAACGAGGGGATGCATGGCAAGCATGCCAGCGTCACCAACCCCAATACCAATGAAGCGGTGACCTGTACCAACTGTCACGGCAACCCGTCAGCCCAGCACCGCAAACAGCGTGGCGGCATTGTCGACGTGATGCGCTTTGGCGACGATGCCTTCCCGCTCAGCCAGCAAAACGGCGTCTGCATGAGCTGCCATGAGCCCGATGATCTGCGCAAGGCGCTGTGGGCTCACGACGTGCATGCGACTCGCGTGACCTGCACCAGCTGCCATCAGTTGCACCCGGCCAAAGAGCCCATGGTCGGCATCCCCGAGAAGGCCCGCATCAAGCTGTGCGTCGACTGCCACAGCAAGCAGCATGAGGCCAGGCAGCAAGCCGCGGCCAAGGAGGGCGCATGAGCACGACCCGTCGCGAGTTTATGGTGGGGATGAGTGCCAGCGCCTTGATCCTGATGACGGGGTCGCCCCGCGCCCTGGCCAACAGCATGACCATCGGGGGGGGGCGCTACGGCATGATCCACGATGAGACAGCCTGCATCGGTTGTACCGCCTGCATGGATGCCTGCCGGGAAGTCAATCAGGTGCCACAAGGGGTAGCCCGCCTGCAGATCCTGCGCTCCGGCCCTGTGGGTGAATATCCGGATCAGGAGTACCGGTTTTTCCGCAAGTCCTGCCAGCACTGTGATAACGCCCCCTGTGTGCATGTCTGCCCGACGGGTGCATCCCATATCCGGGCCGAGGATGGCATCGTCGACATTAACCCCGATCTCTGTGTCGGCTGCCGCTACTGTCTGGCGGCCTGCCCTTATCAGGTACGCTTTATCAACCCGGTCACCCGCATTGCCGACAAGTGCGACTTTTGCCGCAAAACCAATCTGGCCAACGGCAAGCAACCCGCCTGTGTCGAAGCCTGCCCTACCAAGGCGCTGGTGTTCGGCAATCTGGATGATCCTCACAGCCCGATCGCCAGACGGCTGGTGCATGAAACCACCTATCGCTACAAACAGTTCCTCGGCACCTCGCCCAAGATGTATCGGGTACCGAAAGGGGAGGTAAAATCATGAGTCCTCATAACCCGCATCATGACGGTATCCCTCTGCAGATGGTGAGTAGCGAAACGGGAGGTATGTACCATGTGGCATAACGCATTTCACTTCGACTCACTGGTCTGGGATGGTCCCATCGCCATCTACCTCTTTCTGCTGGGGATCTCCGCCGGTTCAGTCACCCTCTCGGTGCTGTTGCGCCAGCGCGGGGCCGGCAGCGAGAGCGGCATCATCAGGGCGACCGCCATTCTGGCCCCGCTCAGCGTGATACTGGGGCTGCTGATCCTCATCTTCCACCTGGCTCGTCCCTGGACCTTCTGGAAGCTGATGTTCCACTATCAGTTCGATTCCGTGATGTCGATGGGGGTCATGCTGTTTCAGGTCTATATGACGGTGTTGTTTGCCTGGCTGGCGGTGGTCTTCAGAGCCGAGATCGAGGGGTTGCGGCGGCACCTGCTGGCGGACAGGTTCGCCTTCATCGATACCCTGATAGGCAAGATGGCACAGATCGAGCGACTGCTTACTCCCCTGTTGTTGTTGCTGGCCGTACTGCTGGGGGCCTATACCGGCTTCCTGCTCTCGGCGCTCAAGACCTACCCCATGCTCAATAACCCGATCCTGCCGGCGCTGTTTCTGGTATCCGGTATCAGCTCAGGGGTCGCCTCCACCATCTTGCTGGCGGTGACTCTGTTCAAGGAGAGCAGCCATAGCAAGGGGGTGAGCTTTGTGCACCGCTTCGAGCGTCCCATGGTGGCTATCGAGATCTTCTTGCTGGTCTGCTTCTTCACCGGCCTCTACTTCGGTGGCGGCCAGCGGGAGGCAGCGATGTGGGCGGCCATAGGCGGCGGCTTCTGGTCGCAGGTCTTCTGGTTTGGCGTGATTGGCATCGGCATCCTGCTTCCCCAACTGTTGGGGCTGTTCAGCTCGCCAGCTCGCCAGCACCAGCGCTCCCACCTGGTGCTGGTCTGCAGCCTGAGCCTGGTGGGGATCTTGCTGCTGCGCTACTTCATCCTCTATGCCGGTCAGATGACGGTGCTGTAACATTGCTGCGTGGATGGGCCAGAGATGTGTTTAGTCCTTACACAGGCTTACACATTTTCGGCTCGTTCTTCTCCACGCAGACTCCCCAACCTTCTCGGCATCCACCATGGGGCCAAAGGCCGGATAAACAACAAGCGCCCAGCCGGGCGCTTGTCGTAGTTATCGTGATGACCGGATTCAGGGTGTTGGGCAGGCGCTTGGCGAGCCACTGTTGCGGGGCCAGAGGGTGGATCCGTCGCTTTCGGAGAGCGGCAGGAATGTGACCCCTTCGCTCATGTTGGCTGGGGGCAGGTTATCCTCCAGCACATACATCCCCATCGGCAGGCTGCCATAACGCTGGTTGGCCTGCACCTGAGCGACCGCGAGGCTGGAGTAACGCAGGCCGAGCAGATCGAAGTGATTGCGCCAGTCCCAGCCGGTGAGCCGACTGAGTGCAACCAGCATAAAGTCATTGCCCGGTATGTCGCGCACCCGTTTGCCGCCATAGACCGCATGCCCCGAGTAGGGGAACAAGCTAAAGCCGAGCCTATCCTTGCTGGCATTCCACAGCGCTTCACTGTCGGCTGCCGCGCCGAAGATCCGTGAATGCTGATAGAGCAGGGTGAAGATAGTGAAGCCATCGTTCAGACGGGTGCCATCAGTCAGGAGCATACGGTGGGCGCGTAATGCCATCTGGATATAAAACGCCATGCGATAGCCGTTGTGGACGGCGTAGGCATTGCTCTTCCAGGGGGCTTCGTAGCGACTCTCGCCGGTATCGAGCACCTGGCAGTTGGCCCCGAGCACGACGCGGTTGCCACTCCTGTCCCGTACCTGCGCCGCATCAGACATGAACACATAGAAGAGATCCTTGTGATTCATGTGCCCATCCTTGATGGGCGCCGTGTTGCCATCTCTCAGATAATGGGCGCGCCACTTCACCACATAAGGGAAGATGTTGTTGGAGTTTTCCCCCGCCCGGCTGCCATAGCCACTCCAGTTGTCGGCATCGCCTGCCGCAGCGTACTGCACGTTCAACCGGTTGGTCTGCAGGTTGTGGCCAAGTTCGTGATTGTCGAGCCAGCCGGTCGGACTGATGCTGCCGGAAGAGTCCCACGGGTTGCCACTGCAACCACTGCCGCAATGGGCATTCTGGTCATAGTTGGCATGCTGGATGATGGTGCGGGTATGAATCGACTCATCGAGACAACCCTCCCCCAGCAGTGCCACGCAGGCGTTTTTAACATCCGCAGGCAGCGACTCATCGAGCCCCTTGCCCTGAATTTTCAGGCCCGCCAGGGTGTAGACGCCATTGATGTGATCCCGGGCGATGCTGTCGAGCAGGGCATTGGTGTCGGGGATGACGCCACCCACCGCCTTGGTGAAGCGATCCCGGCGTAGATGCTGTTCGGCGCCATCGGCCCGCAGATCGATATGGGGCAGCTCGGTTTGTTCCAGCCGCTCGTTGAACTCGCGTATCTGCTGCTCATCACTGAAATCCATGATGGCCGGATGACGGGTGACGCCCGTGGCGCTTACCTGGACGGCCAGCGATGCTGCCCCCCCTTCCAGATAGAGGTAGATAGGGCCGCCATAAGGAGAGGTGAAGGTGACGCTGCCCCCCTTGGCCAAGATCAGTCGTCCGGTGGTCAGCTCCAGCGGGGCTCGATAGATCTTCTGCTCATAGGCGCGATTGGTGTTGGGCCTGTGGTAGTTGAGTCGGACGGTAGCAGACACATCGGCGTTATCGGTGCGTCTCAGGGTGATGGTTTGTCCCGGCAGGGCATACCAGCCGGTGGTGGTCCACTGCCCGCTGTAGGGAACCGCAATGCGCCGACTGTCGGTGAGCGTTGCGGGATAGGCGTAGTGAGCTGCTTGTCCCTTCACCACCTTGTTGCGATCGGTGACGTACTCCCCCAGATCGGGCTGGGCCGGGGTTCGGGTGCGGGCATAGCTCACCAGCCAGTCGGCAAACATCGCCTGCTGCCAGGATTGATGTTCATCCCAGGCAATCGGGTAGTCGATGGCGGCACGGTATTTGTCGGCCAGCAGCAGGGTGGCGGGCAACAGTGTCACGCCGTCACGGGCAAAGGGACTGATCCCGGCCTTGTCGAGGGTGATGGCCGCATTTCTCAGCCAGTCGGCACCCAGCTTGAACTGCTGGTTGAAGCTCTCCGAGCCACCGCAATTGATAAAGTTGCCGCCGCAGCTATCGAGCCACTGGGTAGTGAAGTTGCGATCCAGAAGGTTGCCAAGCAGGGTATCGACCGCCATCAGCTGGGCGTCGGGTGCCATGATGGTGTTCACTGCCAGATCGCTGGCTCTGAGTTTTGACCAGTAGTTGCCCCAGGTGACCAGCCCCATATCGAGATAGAGGGGGCTTAGCAGCGGGCTGGCATCGCGCCGATAGTTGGAGAGCAGCAGCGGGATCCCGGCCGCTTTGGCCTTGGCGATCCCCTGTGCGATCCCCTGATACCCCAGCCCCTGGCGGTCGATATCGCTGATCACGATAAGCTCCGGCGCCATGGTATCGATACAGTCGCTCAGCGCCTGATAATCGCAGGTATTGGCCGGGTTGATGCTGTGCTTGTCGGGATAGATCGCCTTGAGCCAGTCACGCACGCCTTCGTTATGGGGAAAATAGACGCTATCGGCGCGGCTTGGCATCTGGGCGGTGAGGATGCGCAGGCCATCGCTATCCTTGCCCCGGGTCAGCCAGCCAATCAGCCCCTTGAGCAGCGCCTCGCTCTGCGCTGTGCGGTCAACGGAAAACAGGTTCGCCCCCATGGCGGCCTGACGGTAATCGGCTTGCTCGGAGACCATCACCAGACCCCGGATTTCGCTCTCCCCCTTGCCATTGATGTTGGAGGGGAGCAGGGTCACCGTGCTCTCCGGCTGGAAGCTGGAAAAGGTGATGGAGTCGTGGCTCGGGTTCCAGCTGATCTGTGCCATTCCCTGATAGAGGCTGCGAACCAGCTCGGTGCGGTGCGCCTCACTGTCGGCAATCGCCGCACGGGCATGGGCGATCAGGGATTGCTCGCTGGCAAGGGTATGATCTTCCCGGGCAATCGCATTGGCGGCATCGCTGATAAAGCGGGCCGAGATCTGACAATCAGCGCGCATGGGTGCTGTGGTGTAGGTATTACCCGTCAGGGTGCCCTCACACCCAGTGACCTGCGCCAGTACGAAGCCACTCTCGGGCTGCACGGTGAAACGGCCCTGTTCACCGGCGTTCAGACGCAGGGCGTCGGGGCTGAGTGCGCCCCCCTGAGATGCTTGGGTGGTGGCGTTGAAATAGACGGCGGCACTCTCCTGCGTGAAGCTGGCCGAGATCTGGCAATCGCTGCGCATGGGTCCAGTGGTATAGGTGAGGCCGTCCAGGGTGCCATCACAGCCGCTTATCTCGGTCAGGAGGTAACCGCTGTCAGCCTGTACCGAGAAGCGCCCCTGTTCACCCGCCGCCAACCGCAGGCTGGTGGGGTTCAACTGTCCGCCCGCGCTGCTCTGGCTGGATGCCTCGAAATAATTGGGGGTGACAGGGGGGCGGATAGGGGTCTCTTCCTGTTCGCCATCACCGCCGCCACAGCCTGTGATCAACAGCGCCAGTAAGGGGGTGAGAACCGTCTTTTTCATTGTTTGATACGTTCCTTGTGTTACGACGGGTGGGAGGAGTCGGTAGTCTAATGAGCGGTTTCGTTTATTTCAACGCTGATTGAATGGTTAATTATCTTTATTTTCAGCACCTTGCATGCTTTTTGGTCGATTGCTGCCCTTGCTGGCGCAGCAGAACCGGTACAGATGGGCCGAACAGCCCATAGGCATACCCGAACTCGCCGTTCTACGTCGCTTCACCGGGTTTACAGGGGGGGCGCCGGGCCGCAGGTTTT
Source organism: Aeromonas sp. 601027 (assembly GCF_049174455.1). Classification (NCBI taxonomy): domain Bacteria; kingdom Pseudomonadati; phylum Pseudomonadota; class Gammaproteobacteria; order Aeromonadales; family Aeromonadaceae; genus Aeromonas; species Aeromonas sp. 601027. Next base: position 41,267 of record NZ_JAAKTN010000013.1, read on the forward strand.
ACCTGCAACCCGCACAGGGGGGATGTCAGACGGATGGATAAGCGGCGGGGTCGATCGTTGCCAGCGCCCGCATCTCCAGCCGCTGCTCGCCGGGGCGGCAGATCAGCACCGAGCCTTGCTCGAACCAGTCTCCCAGCACGATGCGGCGGGCGGGCTGGCCATCAAGGGTGAAGTCGTGGATGGCGGGTCTGTGGGTGTGGCCGTGGATCATCATCCGGCAGTCGTGGGCGCGCAGGGTATCGTCCACCGCCGCGGGCGTCACATCCATGATGATCTGGCTCTTGTGGGCGTTCTCCATCTGGCTTTGGCCGCGCATCTTGCAGGCGATGGCCTGACGGCGGGCGAGCGGCAGCCGCAAAAAGAGCCAGCGCAGCCACTTGAGCTGGGTGATGCGACGAAACTTCTGATACCCCTCATCCAGGGTGCAGAGCAGATCGCCGTGGCTCAGCACTACCCGCTCCCCATAGAGGTCGATCACGCAAGGGTCACCCAGCAGGGTCATCCCCGCGCACTTGGCAAACTGCTGGCCCAGCAGAAAGTCGCGGTTGCCGTGGATAAAGTAGATGGGCACGTTCTGCTGGCTCAGGGCCAAAAAGGCATCGGCCATCTGTTGATGGAGCGGATTGGGGTCATCATCGCCAATCCAGAATTCGAAGAGATCCCCCAGCACATAAAGGGCATCGGCGCCGGGGGCGTCGTGCTCGAGAAAGCGCACCAGTGCCGCGGTCATATCGGGCCGCTGGGCAGAGAGGTGAATGTCACTGATAAAGAGGGTGCTCATGATGTGGGGATCGGGCTCTCGGTCGAAACAGGGCAAACAGGGGTGGCAGAGATAGTAGACACAACAGGGGACGGATCGTGTGCTGCGGGCGCCATCGCGCTAGTTGAGGTATGGATATCGTCACGGGATGGCGGCTGCCATGACAGCTCGGCCAGATTGCATCCCTCCAGCGTCAGCAGCGCTTCATAAGGATCGCCCTCCAGCCCCAGCAACCGGCACATGGCCGCCTCCCCTTTTAGTCCCTCTTCAAGGCGCAGACGTAGCACGTCACGGTAGAAGGCATCACCAAAACGCTCTAGCAGGGCCGCCATCAAGGTGAGGTGGCGCCAGCCGTTCTGCATCTCGATGGGAGCTGGGGTGACATAGAGCTCCAGTAGCCAGCAGGCATCGCTCTTGTAGCAATCGCTATCGATACTCTTCTGCTCGAGGCAGGAAAAGGTGCGCTCCAGCAGCCAGACATTGTCGCCTTTGTCGCTCGCCTGCCAGCCTTGCTCTGCAAAAGTAGCGGCAAACTCGGCGGGATCTGGATGCTGGCAGAGAATATCGAGATCGCTGCCCGGCCGATCCAGGCCGATGGCGAGCGTGCTCACCAGTGCCATATCGGCGCACTGCGCGGCCAGCTCATCCCACACACCGGCGGTGAGCAGGGCATGGGCCGAGCGCTGGCGCGGGTTGCCGTGGGCCAGATAGTCGAGGCGGCGCCAGTTCGGGCTGGCAGTGGGGGAGGTAGATGGAAAAACTGCGGCCGGGGCCGCAGTTTTGTCAGTGCCGAGTCGGCAGAGATCAGTCAGCAAGGGTCACCTTGGTGATCACCACGTCTTCTACCGGCACGTCCTGGTGGATGCGGCCGTAGTTACCGGTCTTGACGCCCTTGATCTTGTTGACCACGTCCATGCCGGCGGTCACTTCACCGAATACGCAGTAGCCAAAGCCCTGAGTGGTGGCGGATTTGAAGTCGAGGAAGTCGTTGTTGTTCACGTTGATGAAGAACTGGGCGCTGGCAGAGTGCGGCTCCATGGTGCGGGCCATGGCGATGGTGCCGATCTTGTTGGAGAGACCATTGGCCGCTTCGTTCTTGATGGGGGCGCGGGTGTCTTTCTCTTCAAAGCCCGGGGCATAGCCGCCGCCCTGGATCATGAAGCCGTCGATGACGCGGTGGAAAATGGTGTTGTCGTAGTGACCGTCACGGCAGTATTGCAGGAAGTTGGCCACGGTTTCCGGGGCTTTTTCAGCGTTCAGGGTGAGGGTGATGTCGCCGTGATTGGTGTGCAGAGTGACCATGATATGTCCTTTCATTTGATGCGGACGACGAAGTGCCCGCAGGTGTATGGCATAAAGTGGTGGCAATTCTAGCCCATCAGGGGCTGGCGGCATAGTCTCTCTGGCGCCGTAACCGTGCTGGCAGGCGGGATTGGCCACGTTTTCTGCCTCGTTTTCTGCCCCTGAACGGGGTATTATGACCAACCATTTTACTCACAGGCAGTGGTTAGAAGATGCTGAAGATATACAACACACTCACTCGTCAAAAAGAAGAATTCAAACCTATCCACCCGGGCAAGGTGGGCATGTATGTGTGTGGTGTCACCATCTACGATCACTGTCATATCGGCCACGGCCGCACCTTCGTCGCCTTTGATGTGGTCGCTCGCTACCTGCGTTACGCCGGTTATGACCTCACCTACGTGCGCAACATCACCGACGTGGATGACAAGATCATCAAGCGTGCCGCTGAAACCCGCGTCACCTGCGACGAGCTGACCGAGCGTCTGATTGGCGACATGCACGCCGACTTCGACGCCCTCGGCATGGTGCGCCCGGATATCGAACCGCGCGCCACCCAGCACATCGAAGAGATCATCGAGCTGGTGCAATCCCTGCTGGAAAAAGAGCACGCCTACGTGGCGGACAACGGCGATGTGATGTTTATCGTCGAATCCTACGCCGACTACGGCAAGCTCTCCGGCCAGGATCTGGAACAGCTGCAAGCCGGTGCCCGCGTCGACGTGGTTGATGCCAAGCGCAACCCCTTGGACTTCGTGCTGTGGAAGATGTCGAAGCCGGGCGAGCCGACCTGGGAAAGCCCCTGGGGCCCGGGCCGTCCTGGCTGGCACATCGAGTGCTCCGCCATGAACTCCAAGCACCTTGGCAACCACTTCGACATCCACGGCGGCGGCTCCGATCTGCAGTTCCCGCACCACGAGAACGAAATTGCCCAGTCCTGCTGCGCCCACGGTGGCGACTACGTCAACACCTGGATGCACAGCGGCATGGTGATGGTGGATAAAGAGAAGATGTCCAAATCCCTTGGCAACTTCTTCACCATCCGCGACGTGCTGGCCCACTACGACGCCGAAACCGTCCGTTACTTCCTGATGTCTGGCCACTACCGCAGCCAGCTCAACTACTCGGAAGATAACCTCAAGCAAGCCCGCGCCGCGCTGGAGCGGATGTACACCGCCCTGCGCGATCTGCCGGCGGCCGCTGCTGCCGGTGGCGACGAGCAGGTAGCGCGCTTCAAGGACGCGATGGACGACGACTTCAACACCCCGGAAGCCTACTCCGCCCTGTTCGATCTGGTGCGCGAGATCAACCGCCAGAAAGCGGAAGATATGGCCGTTGCCGCCGCGCTGGGCGCCCGTCTGCGCGAGCTGGGCGCCGTGCTCGGCATCCTGCAGCAAGACCCCGAGGCTTTCTTGAAGGGTGATGAAGCGGACGAAGAGGTTGCCGAGATCGAGCGCCTGATCGCCGAGCGCAATCAGGCCCGTGCCGACAAGAACTGGGCTGCGGCGGATGCCGCCCGCAACCGTCTCACCGAGATGGGCATAGTGCTGGAAGACAGCGCCGGCAAGACCAGCTGGCGCCGTGCCTAAGGGCCGCCGGTTGACGACCTGACGCAGAGCGCAGCCCTTGGGCTGCGCTCTTTTTTTCAGGGCCCTGCGCTTTGTTCAAGGCTCGGCCCATGCAAGCGAACATAAGGAAGATGGCATCATGAAGATATCCAGCTGGCCCTTGCTGGCACTGGCCCTCTCTGCGGCGGCCCTGATCGCCCCGGCCCATGCGGGCACCACCACCAGCGGCAAACTCGATCCAGCCGCCAGTGCCCGCGCCAAGGCCAAGGTGGCCCAGTTTCTCGACTGGGAGCGCGCAGTCAAACCGAGTGGCCTCTATCAGAGCGAGCTTGGCGGCGCGCTGCCCACTATCGTCTCCCCCGAGCTGCTCTGCCTGCTCAATGCCGCCTCAAAGGCGCGGGAAATAGCCACCCGCGAGGCCCCTGACGAGAAGCCCCCCTTTGTCGAGGGCAACCCCTTCCTGCCCAACGCCTGGGATAACCTGCTGGGCTCGGAGATCCTCTCGTCGCGCGCCATCGCCGGCAGCCGGGATCGCAGCGAGGTCAAGGTGCGTTTCACCTTTGGCGAACCGGGCACCCCGCTTGACGCCCCCAGCGGCACCTACCGTTTTGTCAGCACCTATCTGGTACTGGACGGGCCGCAAGGCGCCCGCATCACCGATATCGACGCTGGCGGCAGCTGTGATTTCTGCCAATCCGGCAGCCTGCGCGCCGCCCTCTATGAGACGCTCACCGCCTATCCCGCCGCAGGGGGAGAGCAGTGCAAGGGGTTGGGGAAATAGAGTTTTGGTTGGAATAGAAGCGTATTTGGGGAATAGAAATAAAAACCGCAGCTCAAGGCTGCGGTTTTTTTGTGGTTTGCCGAAGCTTCGGCATCCTTCGCTCAGATCCCCTCTCCCCTTGCGGGAGAGGGTTAGGGTGAGGGGGAGCTAACGTCATTGTCCGGTGGAATACCGGTAAGCCGTCTGTTTCTAGCCCCCTAAGTTCGTACCTAAACCGGTTGGAGCCTTTTACTTATGGCTGATCCAGTTGTGCGATCAGATCTTTGGTGCGCTGCTCGGTTAGCTTGGTGAGGCAACTGCTATGCACGAGGGGAGCGATCGATCCACCTTCATAAACACCGGCCTCATAACGACATTGTGCATCACGAAATGTGATCCAAGCGCGCTGTGCTGTTTTCAGCCTGACGAGTTGGTCCTTATCAAGCGTGGCAACCAGCCTCTTGTAGGCGGCATTGAGCTCAGCATCAGCCTTGGTGTAATCCTGCATGGCACATATATTCATTGCCGCTTGCGTCATCGGTTCTTTGCAATCGTCGCTGGCTTGTACAGTACTGACTGCCAGCAGCAGAAGGGCATAAAGGTGTTTCAAAAATGACTCCTTGAAATAAGGGGTTATTTATCTTGATAGTGAGATAAAGGCTTATTGCACATCGATTTTAGAGTATAAGAATATGCGAACAGTTCCTTCACTTTGCTGTGGCGACTGCTTGCGTGCTACACATTATCGACCACGCGTAGAACGGTGAAGAACTGTATTTTTAATTTATTAAAACAGCCATTTTAGATGGTTGTTATAAATATTTGTTTTCATTCAAATCCCAAACTCTTCAGTGAAGTTATTATCAGTAAGGAACTTCTGTATTTCTGTAAATAGCTCTCTGCTATTAAGTGAACTGATGTTTTTGCAAAACCCATCTACACTCTCGGTATATGAAATTCCCATTCTTGGGTTGAATAGTTCAATGTTATTGATTTTTTTTGGTGATTTAGAATAGTGATTGAGACACAGGTATATTACAACTTGTCGAAAGTCAACTAGATTGAATTTTCTTTCTCCCGATTTTAGTTCAATCAGAGTGTTATTGAACAGGATATCACCTGCTGCTCTGTTCATAAAACCACATCCATCAAATAATGGATCGATTAAAACTTTATTACCTTGGAATGGGATATGGTGACATATAAGCTTAAATAACTGACGAATCTGAGTTAGCTCGCCATTTGTCAATGGCAGTTCACACTTGTTGCCATAGCTGAATTTAGATATGTAGTTTAAAGAGTCGGTTAATATTTCATTGAAGAATTCACTTTTGTAGAAAAGAGACTTGTTTAAATCATTATACTGGAGTTCATTCTCACAGCATAATCTAAACATATTAAAGTAGATGGTGTTAATTAATGCGATGTTACTTTTTCTTTCTGCTTGTTCGAACGGCTCATATAGCACGACTATTCTTCCGCCATTAACTAATCGGACATAGTTTTTTGCATTTGGAAGAATCTCATTCCAAAATGATGTGAATTTTTTGGCAAATGTAGTTTCAGAAATCATAGGGCATCCTCAAGATTCTGTAGCATCTTACGTTTAGCGCCCCATTGTTTATAAAGTTTGTCAATGAAAGTAAACTTATCTTTATTATGCCCTTGCCAGTGATCACCTTCATCTCCGAGTAAATATGATGAAACGATAAATAGTCTTCTTTGCCATGGATTCATCGTAGGGAATAATCTTCTTAGATCTGAAATCCAATAATGTGTGTTCCACTTTGCCATGGCTTGGGTGATGATTAAAGAGATTAGAATGCTTGAAGTGTTTTTTTGATAAATCTCGGTGAGAATTGTAAGACTTTCAACATTATTTTCTTTCGATAATAGTTTTACTACATATGCCAGATTTAATTCTACTTTAAGAATGAATGAGTCACTTTTTATGAGGTCTATAGTTCTATTTCGAATGAAGCTTTGGGTGTCAGAATCGAATCTATGCCAATTGCTAATTGCAACTTGGATGATTGAGTTAAATATTGGGTATAAATCAGAAATACTATTGAATATTATTTTAAAAGCGCTGGCTAGTACGATGTCATCAGTGGCAGAGAAAGCTTTGATCAGTTGCCTGCTAAAGGGTTGGTTTATTTTTGATTTTTGCAGCTCATCACTAAGCATGCCAAGTAAGTCAAAATCCTGCAAAGACTCTTTTATTTCTTCATATTGTTCAATAGCATTTGGAGAATATGGGTCAAACCTAATTGGTAGACTCATAAATTTTGCTTTTATAGGTGAGCCCTCATCTTCATCTAGACCATGTAATTTTGATTGTGTTAGTGATACAAACTCATCTTTTGTAAGGATATTTGTTTTGTGTTTTTGCAACGTCAGACCTTCATTCTCCATGAGTTTTCTGCTAATAAAAGTTAAGACTGAATGTGCCTGTTCTTTGGTCCCACAAAATATCACAAAATCATCAACATATCTCTTAAACTTTATGTTATGTATCTGGAGGATATGATCAAGAGAGTCTAAGGATAATTCAGCTAAAATTCTTGATGCAGGACCACCAACAGGCAAACCATAAGAATTTGTACCAGAAAAGTTCTGGATTAATTTTTTAATTTTTGATGATGTCTGCTTGTTTGGGTCTAGTCTATCTAATGCGTTCTCTAAGCGGTGGTGATATATTCGAGTGTAAAAATCAGCGATATCACAAGTGACAATGTAATTAATGCACTCGTCTTGTTGTGCAAGAGATAAACTGTCACTTTGAAATTTTCGCCAGTTTATATCATGGTCAAATAGTGAACCTGTTTCAAAGTTCGGCTTGAATCTATATGAATATACAATATCACTGCTGACGCGTGATGATTCAATTCTTTTCCCTATAGATAAGACTAAACCTAGGAAGTAAATATTCCAGTATGGATCGATTTGTGTTGCCCATCTATATCCATTGTAACCTACAGTTGAGCATGTGCTTATATTTATGGGAGGGCATTCAGTTAATCGTTCAACGAATGACGAATGTGTTTCAGTAACAGAATTCAATACATCTACGAAAGCATCAGAAAACATTCTTGTTTCATATGGAAATGGGAAAATATCTGTGTCGCCATATTTCACGAAATTTTTTATCGCAAGAGCAAATGATGACTCAAGATCACCTTTATATTTGTAATTATCAATGGTTGGAGGAGTATCTTTTTTTTCTGTAGTTTGAGTTGCTTTCTTTGTCATAGTTTAATACTCGGTGATAATTTTGTTTCAAAAAACGTTAGGGGCGTCGGTTAGATTAGCGAAGCGTAATCGGACGTTCGAGAAATAAGGTGTTATTACGGTGAAGTACTCACTATCGGGCCTTCAATATAAAACCGTTTCCCGATAGGGATATCTGCTGCTTGTCATTGTATTCATCATTATTTTTTCACCTATGCAACCATGCCGATGGCGCTTGTTGCATAGGTGCGACAATCTGATCTCGCCATGGGGTGGGCAAGGGGTTGGCTGTGAGATAACAACCCGCCCGATCTTTGCCCCGAATAGGCTGGGGAGTGTTACCGCGGTGCAATGCGCTGCGCTTGTTGCACCCTACGCCTGTTAATCGGCCTCGGCGTTGCGGGTTGGCTGTTGCCCCCTGTTGTTCGCCGGGGTGAGCCTGTTTTTCCCATACCGTAGGGTGCAATGAACGAAGTGAATTGCACCTCAATTCGACGCGTGTTTGCTTGCGGCAACAGGCTTGGCGGATTGCGCCATGGGCTTCACCTGCAAGGGGTGCGGTACGCTGCGCTGCGCTAATCGACCCTACCGACCCTGCTGGCGAAGTCATGCCAACGGGGTTAGTGACCCCTCACCCTGGCCCTCTCCCGCAAGGAGAGAGTTACCGCGGACGATTACGCTTCGCTAATCGACCCTACCGACCCTGCTGGCGAAGCCATGCCCATCAGGCTAGTGACCCCTCACCCTGGCCCTCTCCCGCAGGGGGAGAGGGGACGGTTACCCTAGCGCAGGGGCGGGAGACCGGCTGGTCTCCGTGAAAGACGCTACCGCCCCTGACTGTCGCTGCCACATTGCGCCGTTGACCTTGGTTTGGGAAAAGGGGCCAACAGGCGCCGCCAAATATCTTACGGATTCATTGAGCGCTTAACTATGGTGGCCATCACGCAACTATCAGAAACCAGAGGTTTTTTTGCGCTGGCACAAGCTTTTGTTAATTACTGATTGATTAATTGCAGGGTAAGCCTTGTGCGGTTGGTCGCCTTGGGCAATCCGTTGCTATCACCTTGATTCAAAACGGCGATCACAGACTTTTTGCGCCGTATGCCTAGACTGGGTTGGCCGCGGTCGCTGACCGCCGCCTCTGGATCAGCAGACAGGGTATAACTGAGCTGGCTCACCCCTATGTGTCACTGATGGAGGAGTCGGCCATGTCCGCTACCCGTATCTGGATTAAAAACCCCCTTGCCACCTTTACCCCCGAAACGGTCGATGGCCGCGGCGGGCTGGTGATTGAAAACGGTCTGATAAGCGAGGTGCTGGCGGCAGGCCAACAGCCTGCCCGACCGTGCGAACAGCTGTTCGATGCTCGCGACCATGTGGTGCTGCCTGGCCTTATCAATACCCACCACCACTTCTACCAGACCCTGACCCGCGCCTGGGGGCCGGTGGTCAATCAGCCGCTCTTCCCTTGGCTCAAGACTCTCTATCCGGTCTGGGCCAGATTGACGCCCGACGCTCTGGCGCTGGCGAGCAAGGTGGCGATGGCGGAGCTGCTGCTCTCGGGTTGCACCACGGCGGCCGATCACCACTACCTCTTCCCGCGCGGGATGGAGGAGTCCATCGATATTCAGGTGGCGGCGGTGCGTGAGCTGGGGATGCGCGCCATGCTGACCCGTGGCTCCATGAGCCTTGGCGAAGATGAGGGGGGCTTGCCGCCGCGCCACACGGTGCAGGGGCAGCAGCAGATCCTCGATGACAGTCTGCGGGTGGTGCGCCAGTATCACGAGCGCGGCGCCGGGGCGCAGATCCAGATTGCGCTGGCCCCTTGCTCCCCCTTCTCGGTGACCGAGGAGATCATGGTGGAGAGCGCCAGACTCGCGGCCGAGCTCGATGTGCGGCTGCACACCCATCTGGCGGAGACGCTGGATGAGGAGGCGTTCTGCCTTGCACGCTTTGGCCTGCGCACCGTCGATTATCTCGAAAAGGTGGGCTGGCTTGGCGATCGCACCTGGCTGGCCCACGGCATCCACTTCAATCCGGACGAGATTGCGCGGCTGGGGGCGGCGGGCACCGGGGTGTGCCACTGTCCGGTCTCCAATATGCGGCTCGCCTCCGGCATCTGCCCGACCCTGGATCTGGAGGCGGCCGGTGCGCCGGTGGGGCTAGGGGTGGATGGCTCGGCCTCCAACGATGCCTCGAACCTGATGCAGGAGGCCCGTCAGGCGCTCTATCTGCAGCGGCTGCGCTACGGCGCCGAGCGCATCACTCCGCGCAAGGTGCTGGAGTGGGCGACCGTAGGCTCGGCAAGGCTGCTCGGGCGCGGCGATCTCGGTGAGCTGCTGCCCGGCAAGCAGGCGGATCTGGCGCTGTTCAAGCTCGATGATCTGCGCTTTAGCGGCAGTCACGACCCCGTCGCGGCCCTGATCTTGTGCGGCGCCGAGCGCGCCGATCGGGTGATGGTGGGCGGCAAGTGGCGGGTGGTGGATGGTGCCATCGAGGGGCTGGATATCGAGCAGCTTATTGCCCGTCACAAGGTGGCCGCCGCCGCGCTGGTGCATGGCTAGCCGACTCTGGTGCCACTCCCTGGCTGTATGGAGTTGGTATTACCTGACAGTTGTCCACAAAAGGGAGTGGTCATATGGCTTCAAACCGGATAACAAAACAGAGCCCCCTACTGTGTTATCTGGAGTCACCGTAGACCTGCAACGAGAAAAACTCAGCCTGCCAGAGCTCGCCAAAGAGCTCAATGACGAGTAACTTCGCCTGTTCGAGCGTCTCAGCCCAGAGTTTCGAGAACGTCAGATTGAGGTCCACTACACCGGAGAACTGGTGGCTGTCGGCACCTTCTTCGTCGGCGCGATCCAAGGGGTTGGCAGGTGTATCTGCAAACCGTGCTGGACTGCTACAGCCGCCACGCCTGGGGACGGCTCTACACCAGCAAGCTGCCGGTGACCTCGGTCTATGTGCTCAATGAAACGGTACAGTCGTTTTTCGAGGCCCACGAGGCACGGGTCTATACCATCCTGTCGGATAACGGGCGCGAGTTCTGTGGGCGCCCAGACCATCATCCCTACGAGCTGTTCCTGCAACTGGAGGGGATTGAGCACCGGACAACCAAGGTACGCAGGCCGCAGAGCAACGGCTTTATCGAACGGCTGCATCGCACACTGCTGGATGAACACTTCCGTATCAAGGGGAGGACGACCTGGTATGAGTCGGTAGAGCAGATGCAGACAGACCTGGGTAGCTACCTGGCGCACTACAACACCCAGCGGCCGCATCAGGGCAGGATGATGGAGGGACTGACGCCCTACAGCATGTTCAAGAAGGGTCTGAAATTGATACCGAAGGAAGTGCGCTCTAAAGTAGCGTAAACAAGACACCGGCTTGAGGCCGGTGTCAGGTGATAACTAGATCTGTACAGCAGCTTAATAGACTTAATTTAAATGACTAACGGCCACTTCATTATTAACTCTACAGTCATTTTTTTTGATAATAAAGTAGCCAGCCAATTTTTTACCAACTCGTTGGGATGGCTTTTCCACTAGCTTATGTAAAACCCAAGATAAAAATATGCACCCACCAGTCACAATCAACAGTGAAACCCAAGCTTTCATGCCAAGATCGAGTAAGATTCTAAGCGCTACATAGCCAGCGACACCATGTATCACATAAAGTGGGTAGCTTATATCTGCCAGGAAATCGAAGAACTTGTTTGACCTGAAAAAATCCTGATACGTAAATGCAAAAATGAAGGTCAGCAATGCAAATGCATAGCTCCATGCTACCGTTATTCCGGCAGCTGCGGGGCCAATATACCATTGCAAACAGAAAAGGCAAAAAATCACTCCAATTAAAAGATATGCTTTGTCTCTTTCAATACGACCACGTTGGACATAGTGAAACACCACCCCAATGAACATATATATAATATATTGCGACACTGTCATAAAGGTCATTGCCAATTGCCACAACCTTGCATCCGTATTACCCCAACCGGGAATATACTTATTAATAACAATCGATGCTATGAAGATAAATATCGGGGCTAAAAAAACCATGGTTGATTGCTTTCGAAATAGCACAATCAATAACGCACAGACAAAATAAAACTTCATTTCTATCTCTAGCGTCCACACTATTCCATCAATACCTCTTGACCATAAGACATCTCTAATACCAGGTATGTAATGAATCAATACCTCTTGAGTAGTGAATGGCCACTCCCTTGAAAAATAATGCGAGCTAATTAAAATGGCAACCAACGTAATACTAAAACCTACAATATATGTTGGCACAATTCGCAGCATTCGATTGATAGTAAAACCAAACCAACTTGTTTTTTGCAAAGAAAATGGAATTACGAAGCCACTAATGATAAAAAATAATGCTACACCATATGCCCCCCAATTAAATAATGAAAAGGCGTTTAATAATGAAACATAAATAGGAATTGCATGCGTTTCAAAGGGAAGCATTGGCGCATTTGTTAACACCTCTACAGCTGCACGGCTTGACCAAAAAACGCCATAGTAATGTGAAATAACTACAGCTAATGCAGCAAAGCCTCTTAGAGTGTTTGCGAAATCAATCCTATTGCTTTTCTGGTTTTGCATATGGTTGACGTAGATAGTGAAAGATTGACAAATTGTAACATGAACTCAAGCACAGTCTGTAGTGGTCAACTAAATCCGGACTCTTGATTAGGCGGATCCTCGGCTTTTGCTGGCGTGACCCCGTAATTGTGTTGATGTGGATGCCGCCAGTTGTAGTAATCGGCGTTGTTGCCCAAATCCCCCAGCAAGTCATGACTTCCCCAGCCCCTGGTGACCGCAACACTCGGGGTTTTCTGACAGGTAGACCCAGGGTATTGAGTTTGTTTATGGCGCTTACATACGCCATGACTTCTCCCACTTGGCCGTTTAGTTACGCAGACTGATTTTCCCCGCCAACAACTGCTTGAACCGATACATCACCGTCTCGGCCAGCGAGCGACGGTGATACCCCGATATCTTCTTCCAGTCCGCTAGCCCTTCCTTGCGCATCACAACACAGCATCATTTCTCGGGTGTCCCTTTTCCATAACGCCGTGCTTTCGCTAGTCAGGATACAGGCTGTCGCCCCCTGTGCGCTAGATAAGCTGATGGCTGGCTTTACTGTCGTCGGCGCCATCCGCATAAACATGTCCCAGCGAGACTTCCGCCGCCACGATATCGTGGCTCACCGGATCTACCGCCAGATGCAACTTGCGCCACACTCGCCGTTTTTCGGCGCAGTGTTTGCTGACCTTTCACTCACCTTCACCAAACACCTTCAGCCCGGTTGAGTCGATAACCAAGTCGGTAACGCGTCCCCTTGGGGGGAGCGATAAGCCACTTTCACCATACGGGCTCGCTTGCAGACACAGCTATAGTCCGGTGCGCACAACGCCAGATTCCTCAACTCGAGCAGGGAGTCGAGTAGTCCCCGAGTGGCCCGCGGGGTGAAGTTGAAAATTCCCTTGAGCATCAGGAAGGTACAGATGGTCTGGTTGGTGTAGAACTGGCTGCGGCCTTGCCGTCCGTGATAGTCGTGGTGAAACCAGTTGCTCATGGCCTCGGCATCAACCCAGAAGGTGGGTGAACAACGGTGAATCAAAGACTTGTTGTATTTAGGCCAGTTGGTGATGGGGTGCAGCGAAATGCCCATGATGCAAACTTGAAGAGGATGGTGATGAGCAGATCACCGAGTCCTCAGCTAGTTCCATTCAAGCTGCATCGATTTGGGCAACAACGCCTAGCAATCCATCAGGTAATAGCTGATATCCAGCTTCGCTTCCCGCAGGTTCAGGTATCCCGTTGCTGGGAGCCACTGTGACTTCAAGCTTCTGAACAGCAACTCCATCGGGACGTTATCCCAGCAGTTACCACCATGACTCATGCTCCAGGCCATGCGATAGCGCCACTGTCGTTGCCGAAATGCCCGACTGCCCTATTGGCTGCCCTGGTCGGAGTGAAACAGCACACCCTGATTGACAAGCCCGCTGCTGATAGGGCATCTCCAGAGCTTTGATGGCCAGATCTACATCAGGCTTACCAGAGATCGTCCAGCCCACAACTCGCTGGGTATGCAGGTCGAGCATCACAGCCAGATAATGCCAACTAGCCCCTGCCCAAACCTAGGTGATATAGCCACACCTGATTGAGTTGCTGGACATCAAATTTGCGGGCCAGCAGATCGGGAATATCCGGTCGTGCAGACCGGGCACCTTATAACGGTGTGCGCCCGGCTGTTTGGATGCCAACCCGGATTCCTTCATCAGGTTACGGACTTTGAATCGGCCAATCTGATACCCCAGCGTTCGCATCATCGACATCAAGGCGCGACTGCCTGCGGAATCCCGGCTCTCTTTGAACAAACGGCGCAACTAACGGCACTGTTGCATGCACTCACGGTTAATTACTCTCCTACGAACCAGATAATCATAAAAACAGAACGAGGGAGCATCGCAAGCGCAGCAGACCAAAGTGATGAGGGCTTTCCTCCAAGTCCTGTCAGGGATATCTAACGGGCTAAATGATCTGAGAGTAGTAACCAAAGCGAAAACAGGGACCGTAGAGCAGGACGGAGCCTCTCAGACCACCAGTCAGAGAACATTGAGCACAACACTGCGCTTTCATGGCCATGAATACCCGGTTGGAGAATGGAATAACTTACCAAGCAAGGAGTGGTGGAAGTAAGCGGCCATACCCTAACCCACGCGGTAAATTCCTCGGCTATATACAGACCCGATAAAAGCCTGCCTTCAGCAGGCTTTGTTGTTATGAAGCTGTGGACTCAGCACAATCGCTGTCGCCACTTTGTCGCCATTTAGGCAAAACAAAAAGGCCGCTATTGCTAGCGGCCTTTCGTAACTCTTTGATTTTAATGGTGCCCGAGGCCGGAATCGAACCGGCACGACGCGAACGTCGAGGGATTTTAAATCCCTTGTGTCTACCGATTTCACCACTCGGGCACCGCAATCGGTATCAAGCTCGCGTGGCGGGCTTGTCAATATGGAGGCACGTTCCGGAGTCGAACCGGACTAAACGGATTTGCAATCCGCTGCATAACCGCTTTGCTAACGCGCCATGCAAAAGAGAGTTGGTTCTCTATTGTCTGAATTTGGAGCGGGAAACGAGACTCGAACTCGCGACCCCGACCTTGGCAAGGTCGTGCTCTACCAACTGAGCTATTCCCGCATTGGTCTGGCTGACTGCCTGACTACGATGACGCATTCTAGCGATGTTCCTCGCCCAGTCAACCAGAAATATTTAATTACCTGATCGTTCGGGCGTTTTTTGCCCTTTTTGAACAGTTTTAGCGCCTTTGGCCGTTTCCTGCCTCAAATCAGCGGAAACCTCACCTTGCGGCGCAGGTGACTCACAGGTTGGCGTGGTGGGTCAGATCGCCCCAGGCTGCCTTCATGTACTGGAACATCGACCAGAAGGTGAGCACTGTAGCGACATAGAGCATCACATAGGCGAGCCATACCATCCAGACGTTATATTGCCAAATCAGACCGGTGAGCGACACCATCTGGATCATGGTCTTCCACTTGCCAATCCAGCTGACCGCCACCGAGGAGCGTTTGCCGAGCTCGGCCATCCACTCACGCAGGGCGGAGATGATGATCTCGCGGCCAATCATGGTCATGGCGGGGATGGTCACCCAGATGGTGTTGTAGTGTTCGACGATAACCACCAGTGCGGCGGCGACCATGATCTTGTCGGCAACCGGGTCAAGGAAGGCGCCAAAGGCGGTGGACTGATTGAGCTTGCGAGCCAGATAGCCATCAAACCAGTCGGTGGCAGCGGCCAGAATAAAGATGATGGCGGCAGCCAGATAGGACCATTGATAAGGCAGATAGAACAGGATGACGAAGACGGGAATGAGCAAAATCCGGAAAAACGTCAACAGGTTAGGTATATTTGTCATTATTTTCAGCCACTTCTTGTACGTCGCTACATAGTGCGCCAAAGCCGATTTGCGATGCAACCGCACTGGCGCCCGTCTTGGTCTTTTTAATCCATCAATCTTCTCAAAATCCGAGGGCCATTATGGCATTTACGGCCCCCCCGCGTCACGGCTCTTGTGCATCAAGGAGTTAGCGATTTTGCCATGCTGCTAACCCTGCTCAGGCGCTGTGCAAGCCATCGTGGATGGTCTGGGCCAGCTCCTGACTGATGCCGGGTACCTTGGCCAGTTCATCCACGCTCGCCTTTTTAACCTCCTGCAGGCCGCCCAGATATTTGAGCAGCGCCTGCCGCCGCTTTGGCCCCACCCCCGGAATATCCTCCAGCGTGCTGCTGGTGCGGGCCTTGGCCCGTCTGGCACGGTGGCCGGTAATGGCAAAACGGTGGGATTCATCGCGAATATGCTGAATAAGGTGCAAAGCGGGCATATCTGCCGGCAAATGCAGCTCTTCGTGGCTCTCCCCCATGATGAGAGTTTCCAACCCCGCCTTGCGGGTGACCCCCTTGGCAATCCCCACCAGCAGCGGATATTTACCGCCGAGAAACTCCAGCTGACGGGCCAGGATCTCTTCGGCGCGACGCAACTGACCGAGGCCACCGTCAATAAACAGCACATCAGGCACCTTGTCCGGCTCCTGCTGCTTGCCAAAGCGGCGCTCCAGCGCCTGCTCCATGGCCGCGTAGTCATCACCACCGGTGATGCCGTCGATGTTGAAACGACGATATTCCGATGAGAGCGGCCCCTCCCGGTTGAACACCACGCAAGAGGCCACGGTGCGCTCCCCCATGGTGTGGGAGATATCGAAACACTCCATGCGGGCGATGGGACGCTCCAGCTCCAGCAGCTCTTCCAGCTGGTCGTAGCGGGCGGTGATGGTGCTCTTGTGAGCCAGCCGCGAGCGCAGCGCCGTCTCGGCGTTGATGGAGGCGAGCTTGATAAAGCGGGCCCGTTCGGCGCGGGTACGGCTCACCACCCGCACCTTGTAGCCTGCGGTCTGGCTCAGAGTCTCGGCGATGACGCTCTCGTCCTCAAGGGCCACATCGAGCAGCACCTCGCTCGGGATCTGCCGCCCCCCCTGCCCCGACAGATAGAACTGCAGCAGGAAGGATTGCACCACCTCGTCGAGCGGGGTGTCAGCCGGCACTTTCGGGAAGTAGCTGCGTGAGCCGAGCACCTTGCCCTGACGGATAAAGAGCACGTGGATGCAAGCAGCACCTTGCTGGAAGGCGACCCCCACCACATCCAGCTCGTCCAGTACGTTGCCGCTCACCGACTGCTGTTCGGTGACCCGGCGCAGCGCCAGGATCTGATCCCGGTAGCGGGCCGCCTCTTCAAAGCGCAGATCGCCGCTGGCAGACTCCATCTTGCCCACCAGCTCGCCAATCACCTGCTGGTTCTTGCCCGCCAGAAACAGTTTGGCAAGCTCCACCTGCTGGGCATATTCGGCCTCGCTCACCAACCCGGGTACGCAAGGGCCAGCGCAACGCTTGAGCTGATAGAGCAGACAGGGACGGGTGCGGTTGGCATAGACCGCATCCTCGCACTGGCGCACCGGAAAAATCTTCTGCATCAGATGCAAACTCTCGCGCACCGCACCGCCAGAGGGGTATGGGCCGAAGTACTCCCCCTTCACCTTGCGGGCGCCGCGATGGACGCCGATGCGCGGATGCTGGTGCGCGGTGATGATGATCCAGGGGTAGGATTTGTCGTCCCGCAGCAGCACGTTGTAACGGGGCTGGTACTGCTTGATAAGGTTGTGCTCGAGGATCAGCGCCTCGGTCTCGGTGTGGGTGACGGTGACCTGAATATCGGCGATCTGGCGCACCAGGGTGCTGGTCTTGATGCTGTCGACGTTGGTGCGAAAGTAGGAGGCGAGCCGCTTTTTCAGATCCTTGGCCTTGCCCACATAGATCACGGTGCCACCGCTGTCATACATGCGGTAGACGCCACTCTGATGGGTGACGGCGCTCAGAAACGCCTTGCTGTCGAAGAGAGGTTCGGGAGAGAAGGTCATCAGCTACTCGGCTCACACAAAGGCAAAAATTGACGGGCAGAGCATACTGCCCTCGCAGACCGAAAAGCAAAGGGGCAAAAAAGCAAAAAGGCGGCACTCGCCGCCTTTGTGACCACACGCCACCCGATTAGAGGGTATCGGCATCCAGCATGCCATAGCGAATGGCCAGATGGGTCAGTTCCACGTCACCGTTGATACCCAGCTTGCTGAACAGGCGATAACGGTAGCTGTTGACCGTTTTCGGGCTCAGGTTGAGCTGCTCGGAGATATCGGTCACCTTCTGCCCCTTGGTGATCATCATCATGATCTGCAGCTCGCGCTCGGAGAGGGACTTGAAGGGATTCTCGTCAGCGGAGGCAAATTGGCTGAGGGCCATCTGCTGGGCAATCTCCGGGGAGATGTAGCGCTGACCGGAGTGCACCAACCGGATCGCCTGGATCATCTCGTCGGGAGCAGCCCCCTTGGTCAGGTAACCGGCGGCGCCTGCCTGCATCACCTTGGTGGGGAACGGATTTTCTGAATGAATGGTCAGCACTATGATGCGCACATCGGGGCGGATCCGCAGAATTTTGCGGGTCGCTTCCAGACCACCAATACCCGGCATGTTCATGTCCATCAGGATCACGTCCGGATGGTGTTGGCGACAGAACGTAACTGCGGTCTCGCCGCTCTGTGCCTCACCCACCACCTTGATCCCGCGCACATCTTCAAGAATGCGTCTTATCCCTGTACGCACCAGCTCATGATCATCGACCAGGAATACATTTATCACCCAAACACCCCGTTTTATCTCGTTTTAGCCGCCCGGTTAGGGTTAACAGGGCGTCTTGCATCATAACCAAACTCGTCGCTTTGGCAAACCATGCACGCCAAAAGTTTGAGAAAACCCATGTTTAGCGTTTAAAATCAAATAATTATATAAATTTTCAAAACAAAAAACGGTGCCTTGCGACACCGTTTTTCATGACGTTAGTGCTGTGGCCATCACTTGGCCAAAAAGGCGCGCACCTTCTCAAGATCGGCCTGGGTATCCACCCCGACCGGTGGCGCTTCAAGGGCCTGGGCGACGTGGATCTTCTCCCCGTACCAGAGCACCCGCAACTGCTCCAGCGCCTCGACCTGCTCCAGCACGCTCGGTGCCCAGTCTACGTAACGCTGGATAAAGCCGGCGCGATAGGCATAGATGCCGATATGACGCTGGTAGTGGTCACCAATCTGCTCATGGCTCTTGGCAAAGCGATCCCGATCCCAGGGAATGCTGGCGCGACTGAAGTAGAGGGCGTAGCCATCCTTGTCAGTCACCACTTTCACTGCGTTCGGGTTGAACGCCTCTTCGGCATCCTTGATCGGCACAGACAGGGTCGCCATAGGCGCCGTGGCGGCGGCCAGATTGTCCGCCACCTGACGAATGATGGCGGGCGGAATGAGCGGCTCATCCCCCTGCACGTTGACGATGATGGTATCGGCGGCAAAGCCGTAGTGACGGCACACCTCGGCCAGACGCTCGGTGCCGGACTGGTGATCCGGTGAGGTCATGCACACCTCGACGCCGGTGCTCTGCAGCGCCTGCTGTACCCGCTCGTCATCGGTGGCAACGATCACCCGATCGGCCCCCGATTGCAGGGCTTTTTCCACCACGTGTTGCACCATGGGTTTGCCATGAATATCCGCCAGCGGCTTGCCCGGCAGGCGGGTTGACGCATAGCGGGCCGGAATGACGACGACGAAACTCATGACGGCAACTCATCGCTATTGAGCGGACGGGCACGGTTCTCCAGTAGTACCGGGATCCCCTCTTCCAGCGGATAGGCCAGCTTGTCAAAGCGGCAGACCAGCTCATGGACTGCTTTGTTGTAGTGCAGCTTACCCTTGCAGACCGGGCAGGCGATGATGTCGAGCAACTTGATGTCCAAAGCCAAAACGATACTCCTTCAACGATGTCGCGCTGGCGGCTTCATCACGCCAGCGATGGATGTCGAGCAACCAGATATTCCATACGGGGCATATCAAGCCCCTGCTCCCCCGCCGAGGCGAGAGCGATTAATCTTGCGCCCTGGCCGCGCCCTTCCCCTTCGTCCCCAGCTTGTGCAGCAGGGCATCGAGCAGGGAGGCGGGCAACTCGGCCCTGACCGGCAGATACCACCAGTTATCGGGGGCAAACGGACGACACTTGACCGCATCCTTCTCGGTCATCAGCAGCGGCTTGCTGGCAAAGCGGCCCACCAGCTCATCCCGATCGAAGGGGTGATGATCGCCGTAGGCGGCCTGCTGATCCAGCTGATAGCCGAGCCCTTCGAGGGTGGCAAAGAAGCGGGGCGGATGACCGATCCCCGCCAACGCATCGACCGGCCCCGACAAGGGGGCAGCAAGCGGTGCATCGTCGCGCACCCGGCGCGGGGTGTCGGCGACCAGTTGCATGGGGTACTCCCCCTTGCCCGGCTCGCCGCCGTTGCAGATGATGGCGTCCACCCGTTTGAGACGAGTGACCGGCTCGCGCAGCGGCCCCATGGGCAGCAGGCAGGCATTGCCGAAACGGCGCGCTCCGTCCACCACCACCAGCTCGATGTCGCGGGCCAACGCATAGTGCTGCAGACCATCGTCGGTGATGATGATATCCACCTCACCGCTCTGCTCCAGCAGTCGTACCGCGTCGGCCCGTTTCGGGGCAACCACCACCGGACAGCCGCAGCGCCGGGCAATCAGCACAGGCTCATCACCTGCTTGCGCCGTGGTGCTGGTTTCATCCAACCGATAGGGGTAATGGGGCGCCTTGCCACCATAACCACGGCTCACCACCCCGGGGCGATAGCCGCGGGCTTGCAACTGCTCCACCAGCCAGACCACCACTGGCGTCTTGCCGTTGCCGCCCACCGAAATATTGCCCACCACAATGACCGGCAAGGAGGCGCGATACCCCCTGCGCCAGCCATGACGATAGGCGTAGCGGCGGCTGCCGCTGATAACGGCGAACAGCAGGGCAAAGGGGGCCAGCAACCAGCGCCAGCCACTTTTGCGATACCAGAGCCGTTCCAGCATCAGGCCTTGCTTCCCGCGTTGCCAAACTGAATGGCGCGCAGTTGGGCATAGGTGCCGCGCTGCTCCATCAGTGCTGCGTGGTTCCCGCGCTCGACGATATGGCCTTCGTCGATCACCAGGATCTCGTCCGCCTTCTCGATGGTGGAGAGACGGTGGGCGATCACCAGCGAGGTACGCGCCTTGCAAAGCTCGTCGATAGCCGCCTGAATGTGGCGCTCGGACTCGGTATCGAGGGCCGAGGTGGCCTCATCCAGCAGCAGAACCGGCGCATCGCGCAGCAGGGCGCGGGCGATGGCCACACGCTGGCGCTGACCACCGGAGAGGGATGCACCGTTCTCGCCAACCACAGTGTCATACCCGTTGCTCATCTTGCTGACGAACTCGTCGGCATGAGCGATACGGGCGGCCTGCACGATCTGGTCGCGGCTGTATTTGTCTTCTGCCGCGTAGGCGATGTTGTTGGCCACCGAGTCGTTGAACAGGTGGACATGCTGGGAGACCAACGCGTACTGCTTGCGCAGCTCGCTCAACTTGTATTCGCGGATGTTGATGCCGTCCAGCAGGATCTCGCCCTGATCGATGTCGTAGAAGCGGGTCAGCAGGCTGGCAATGGTACTCTTGCCAGAGCCGGAACGGCCCACCAGCGCCACCGACTTACCCGCCTCCACCTTGAAGCTGACGTTGTGCAGCGCCGGGGTGTCCTTGGTCGGGTAGGTGAAGGTGACGTTGCGAAACTCGATCTCGCCACGGGCGCGCTCCAGAGTGCGGGTGCCGGTATCCTGCTCCGGCTCGCTGTCGAGCAGGCCAAACAGGCTGTGGCAGGCAGTGATGGCCCGCTGGAACTGGTTGTTGACGTCGGTCAGGCTTTTCAGCGGCTTGAGCAGCATCATCATGGAGGTGATCATGACGGTAAACGTACCGGCAGTCAGCTCGCTGCGCACACTGTCGATGGTAGCTACATAGAGGAAGGCAGCCAGCGCGATGGAGGCAACCATCTGCACCACCGGGCTGCCGATGGCATCGGCAGCGACCATCTTCATGGTTTGCTGGCGCATGTTGTTGCTGACCTGGAAGAAGCGTTTCTCTTCCACCTTCTGGCCACCAAACATCAGCACCTCTTTGTGCCCTTTGAGCATCTGCTCGGTGGAGGTGGTGATATCCCCTACCGCCTGCTGGATGTGACGGCTGATCTGGCGGAAACGGCGGCTGATAAGGCCGATGATGATGCCCACCAGCGGGCCAACCACCAAAAAGATCACTGACAGCTGCCAGGAGTGCCAGAACATCAGGCCGAGCAGGCCGACCACGGTCGCCCCTTCCCGCACCAGGGTCACCAGCGTGGTGCTCGCCGCCGAGGATACCTGACTGGCGTCATAGGTCACCTTGGAGAGCAGATGACCGGTGTTCTGACGGTCAAAGAAGCTCATCGGCATCGCCACCATGTGATTGAACACCTGCTGTTGCAGACGCATCACGACGTGGTTGCCGACCCAGGCCATGCAGTAGTTGGAGAGAAAGTTGGCGACACCGCGCAGGGCCACGATGCCGAGGACGAAGAAAGGCATCCATTTCAAAACGGTGCTGTCGTTGCCATTAATGCCCTGATCGATCAGCGGCTTGATGGAGTAGACAAAGGTGGTATCCACGGCGGCGTAGCCCAGCATCCCTATGATGCCACCGACCAGGCCCAGCTTGCGATCACGGACATAACCGAGCAGGCGTTTGAATACTGGCCAGCTCTCTTGTGAGGTTTCTTGTTGCATGAATAGCCGTTAGTAATGGAAATGACGGGCTATTCTAGCCAAAGCGCAGGCTTACACCAAGCGCCGCCACCTATATCGCATTCCTCCACGGCAGAAATGGCGGATTATTGCTCAAACCACACTCGCGGTCGCCACCACTCACCACTGCGCCGGTACCAGGGCCCCAGATCTCGCTCGGCGGTGACGCTCAAGCCCGCTGCGGTGGGTTCGACCAGCATCGCCCCTTGCTGACCGGTGATCCACTGGCGGGCATCCCGATAGCGGGCCACTACATCGGGACGGGGAAAGCCCCACTGATTCATAAAACCGGCGCTGTGGATCACCTCCTTTGCCGCCACCGCCGCGACAAACGGGGGCGTGGAGGAGGTGCGACTGCCATGATGGGGGCTCACCAGCAAGGTGCTGGCCAACCCCTCCCCCTCCAGCGCCACCAGTCTCAGCTCTGCCTGCCGTTCGATATCGGCACTCAGCAATATGCTGCGCTGCCCATCGCTGATACGCACCACGCAACCATCGTTATTGCGCCCGCCACCGGGGCGCTCGGGCCAGAGCACTGCAAACGAGAGCCCCTGCCAGCGCCACTGTTGCCCACGCTGGCAGAGCGTTGTTCCCTCACTGAAGGGGTAAGAGGAGAGCTCGTAGCGCACCGGCATGGCGCTGAGCAGTCGCTTGCGATTGCCGGCATGATCCCGATCCTTGTGGCTGATGATGAGGCGATCGATGACCCGGATCCCCAGATGGCTCAGCTGGGGCAGGATCACCGCGTCCGCCATGTTATAGCCTCCGGGATAGCGATCACCTGTGTCATAGAGAATGGCACGCTCCCCCTTGCTGATCAGCACCGCCAGCCCCTGCCCCACATCCAGCACCCGCAGTTGCCAGCGGGCAGGCGTTGGCCAGAGCGCCAGCAACAGCGCACACAGACCCGGTAGCCAGAGCCAGCGTGCCGGGCGCCACTGTGCGGCGAACCAGAGCAGCAACAGCAGGGTGCAGAGCGGCAGCCACCAGCCGGGCAGTGGCCACCACAGTTGCAGTTGATCGGAAAGCCAGCTCAGGATCGTCAGCACCCACCCGAGCCCCAGATCCGCCAGCCAGAACAGGCCGTAGGCGAGCGAGGTGGATAGCGGCGCCAGCAGCACACCGATCAGCGCCAGCGGGATGATAGCGATACAAAAGAGCGGCACCGCCAGCAGGTTGATCACCATGGCAAGGGGCGCTATCCCCTCGAACAACGCCAGTTGCAGCGGCAGCAGACCGAGCAGCAGCCAGAGCTGGATCTGCCAGAGCCCCGGCTTGTCGTGGACATATCCCACCAGCAGCAAGATGGCCACCGCCAGAAACGAGAGCCAGAAGCCGGCCGAATAGAGGGCTAAGGGATCCCAGAGGGTCAATACCACAAAGGCCCACAGCCAGATGCGCCAGGCCGGCCACTCTCGCCGGCTCCAGCGCAATACACTCCAAACCAGCACCATGATCAGAGCCCGTTCGGTCGCCACCGCAAATCCGGCCAACGCGCTGTAGACGGCGGCAAACAGCAGGGAGGTGATGATGGCGCCGCGCAGACCAAACAGCCTGCCCAACCACCACCCAAGCACCGCCACCAGCGCGATGTGTTGCCCTGAAATAGCGATGATATGGGTCAGACCACTGCCGCGAAACAGCTCCCACTGGGCATCCGTGATGCCGCTCTGCTCGCCAAAAGTGAGCGCCACCAGCAAGGTGGCATGGTCAAGCGGGCGCCAACTCTCGGTCGCGGCCCCCAACCAGCGTTCACGCCACCCCGCAGGTGCCTGTTGAATGTCGATCACCCGGCGCAAATTGCCGGTAGCGGTGATCCCCTTGCCCAGCAGCAGACGCCGCCCATCCAGCCCCGCCTCGTTGGCCAGACCGTGAGCCGGTTTCAACGAGGTCACCAGGGTGATCCGGCTGCCCACTGTCATGGCGGGTAATGCCTGATAGGCATTGACCCGGCTCAGGGGCTCAGGTGTCACCGGTTGCTCGTCGAGGGTGCTCACCCGCAGCAGCAGCCGGACAAATTTATCCCCCTCGGGCTCTGCACTTTGCAGCTCTGCGGTTATCATGTGGCTCGTCTGATCGCCCAACCGCTCCAGCCAGGCCAGCCGATAGGCAAGATTGGCCTGCATCCAGAGGATGCCGAGCATGAGAAACAGCCACCGCCAGGCTCGGCAATATGCAAGGGGGATCAGCAGGGACAGCAACAGGCCCCCCCATGCGAGTGAAGGTAACCATGGCCAGAGCAGTGAGGAGCTTGCCCCCAGGGCAAACGACAACAGACGCAGATCCATGGAGCAAGTATTTAGCAAGGTTTCAATATGCCCAAACGACTCATTAAACGCTGGATGCCCGATCAGCAAACCCTTAAAGAACACAAGCACCTGCGGCTGTTTGGCAAACTGCTGCTCGATGCCAACCTCTGGCACCTCAACCGCCGCTCGGCCGCCGGGGCCTTTGCGGTGGGCCTCTTCATGGCCTGGGTGCCGCTCCCCTGCCAGATGCTGCTGGCCGCCGGTGGCGCCATCCTGTGCCGGGTCAATCTGCCGCTCTCGGTGGCGCTGGTCTGGCTCTCCAACCCCTTTACCATGCCGCCCCTGCTCTATGGCGCCTATCTGGTGGGTTGCCAGTTGCTGGGACATTCGGCGCAGCAGATAGAGATTGAGTTCACCTGGGAGTGGCTGGTCTCGGTACTGGGCACAGTGGCACCACCGCTGTTGCTGGGCTCGCTGATCCTGGCCCTGCTCAGTTCCCTTATCGGCTACACCCTGATCCGCACCTTCTGGCGGATCAGCACGGTGCGCCAGTGGCAAAAACGCAAGATGGCCCGCCCATGCTGAGTCGCTGGTTTGCCCGCTTCAAGCTCGATCCCGATACCCTGCGCCAGCAGAAGTGGTTTGCCCTGTTTGGTGAGCGACTGCTTGCCCCAGCCCTCTGGCAAGGGGGAACCCGCGCGCTGAGCGGCGCGGTAGCAGCCGGGATCTTCGCCTGCTGGTTCCCCATCCCGATGCATTCGCTCATCGCAGTCGGGCTGGCGCTGGCGTTCAGCCTCAACCTGCCGCTGGCGCTGCTGGCGGTCTGGTTCAACAACCCGCTCACCCTCCCCTTCATGTACCTGTATGCCTATCGCACCGGCTGTCTGGTGCTGCACAAGACGCCGGAGCCTTTCCACCTCACTTGGACCCTGCACTGGCTGGAGCAGGAGGCAGCCACCCTGGTGCCTCCTTTCCTGCTCGGCAGCCTGCTGCTGGCGGTACTCACCGCCCTGAGCGGCGGCGGCCTGACCGCGCTGCTGCTGCAACTGCGCAAACTGTGGCAAGGTGCCCGCCACCACTGAGCCGCCCTTACCCTTATTTGGCGATCAGCCGTTGGCGATCAAAAAAGCCCGTCACCAAGGTGACGGGCTTTTTCATGGCATAGTGCCAGAGCACAAGGCAATGCGATTACAGCACCTTGGCGATCGCCTCGCACAGGGGATCTATATTGGCGCGGGTAATACCGGCTACGCTGATCCGGCCTGAGCCGACGATGTAGATGGCAAATTCGCTCTTGAGGCGCTCCACCTGATCCTTGGTGAGACCGGAGAAGGAGAACATGCCGTTCTGCTCGCGGATAAAGCTGAAATCCTGGCTCACGCCGAGGGCAGCCAGCTTCTCGACCAGCAGCTCGCGCATCTCGCGAATACGCACCCGCATGGCCGCCACTTCTTCGACCCACTCGGCATAGAGAGCCGGATCGCTCACCACGGCGGTGACCACAGCGGCGCCGTGTGACGGCGGGTTGGAGTAGTTGGCACGAATGACGGTCTTGACCTGAGTGAAGGCCACGTCGGCGATCTCCTTGGTCGCGCTGACCAGCGTGAAGGCGCCGACCCGCTCGTTATAGAGGCCGAAGTTCTTGGAGAAAGAGCTCGCCACCAGCAGCTCGTCATGGCACTCGGCGAAGATGCGCAGGCCTTCGGCATCCTCTTCAATACCACGGGCAAAACCCTGATAGGCGAAGTCAAACAGCGGCAACCAGCCGGCGGCAGCACTCTGCTTGGCCAGCGCGCGCCACTGATCAGCTGTGGGGTCGATACCGGTCGGGTTGTGGCAGCAGCCGTGCAGCAGCACCAGCTCACCCGGTTGCACTTCGGCGAGCGAGGCCTGCATGGCGGCGAAGTCGAGCCCCTTGGTGGCGGCGTCGTAGTATTTGTACCACTTGACGGTCAGGCCCGCGGCCTGGAATACGCTGACGTGGTTGGCCCAGGTGGGATCGGAGATCCAGATGGTCTTGGCCAGACCGTTGCGCACTACAAATTCTGCCGCGATGCGCAGGGCACCGGTACCGCCCGGCGCTTGCGCCGTCTTGGCGCGGCCGCTGGCGGCCAGCGCGGAGTGCTGCCCGAACAGCAGTTGCTGCACGATGCGGCCATATTCGATATTGCCTTCAATACCGAGGTAGTTCTTGGTCTTCTCGTCGGTCAGCAGCTTCTGCTCGGCTTTCTTGACGCAGTGAAGAATGGGGGTGGCACCGGACTCGTCCTTGTAGATCCCTACGCCCAGATTGATCTTGTGGCTGCGAGAGTCAGCGCGGAAGGCTTCGGTCAGGCCCAGGATCGGATCCGCTGGGGCGGCAACAACCTTTTCAAACATGGTATTCCCTGTATTCCGTTGAGTTCGTTGGGTGGCAAAGCGGCTTGATAAACAAAAGCGCTCATCTGGCGAGCGCTTCGTCAACTCTTTATATCACCGCGTTCAATGGGGGAAAACCGCTTTTTGGCTCGCTTTCAGGCCAATTTCAACCAACGGCATGCCACGCTGGCGCCAGCGCACACACCTCGGCCGACAAGCCACCATTGGACTCAACCAAACCGCTACAAACTGCTAACAATGGCTTGGGGATCCGGCTCGGTTCCCAGGGCCGGGCTTCAGTCAAAGGTTGGGCATACGCGCTAAGGATGGGGGCCAGATCACGGGGCAACCACCAGCTGGCCGGACGCCCCAGCCGCTGGGCCAGCGCCTGCAGCCGATCCACCCCGGCGGGGTCGAGAGCGGTGAGATGACTCCACAGCACATTGGGGGGCAAGGCGGCCACCACCTGCTGCAAGGCAAGGGGAGCCGATGGAGGGGCCCACACCAGCAAGGTGCCGGGATCAAGGGGCAACTCGGCAAAGGCGCCAACGCTGTCGGTGGTGATCACCCGCTCGATACTCCCCTCCCCCCACAGGATCTTGCCAAGACCCGCCAGGGTGCGCTCGGGCAGCGCCACCTCCCCCAGCGCCTGCAACCAGGGGGCTGCGTCGATCAGGGTGCCGCCGCTGAAAAAGAGGCTGAACGGCTGGGCGGCGCGCAAGCGCAACAGCTGATCGGCGCAGAGCCGGATCCCCTTGTCCTCGAAATCAATCTGCTCGTTGGGGGTGAAGTTCACTTCGCTCTTGCGATAGAGCGCCGCCAGCACCCGTTCGTTGACCAGCTCCCCCAATTGCCAGCCCTGAGCATGCAACCACTCCTCGGGCTCGGGGGGCGCGGTGGCGATCTCGGCCAGCATCAGCTCGCGGGTGAGATAGCGCCGCCCGGCCGGGGTGAGCTCATAGCTGTGGCTGCCATGGGCGAGCAGCAGCTGGTTATCCTTGAGCAGGCCCACCAGCGGTTGCCACTGGCGGCCACGGATCACCACAGGTGAGTGGCTCAGCAACTGCTGCGCCAGCGCCCGCCATTCGGGGTGACTAAAGTCGATCAATTACAATCCATCCCTGTCAGTGCTCAATCGGATAAACAGCCTGAAAAGGTACCGTTACAGGCCGATGACGCCAAGCCTCCCGCGCCAATTACGTGACCTCGCTCCCTGCAATTTTCCCCAAACAGAAGAGCCCACCGTGGGGTGGGCTCTTCCTTGGATAACACTCGACGCTTAATCGACGTTGAGGCGCAGTTCGGCATCGTGCCAACCCAGTGGCAGGGTCAGCAGCTGATCGATCAGCTCCCGGCGATCGGATTTCTCCAGATAGGCGAGATAGAGCGGACGGCTCAGCGGCTGGCCCCCCTCCACCAGATGGAGCGCCCCCTTCTCGAGGAAGGGGCTGACCATTCGCCGTGGCAGGTAGGCAGCCCCACCGTTGGCCAGCACGAACTGCAACGCCATGCTGGCGGAGCTGGAGTGCAGCACCGGGGTCTTTTGCAGGCTCTGCAAACGGCTGGGTTGCGGCTCGAAGCTGGTGCCCCAGTCGAGATGGATATGCGGCATCTGCATCAGGTTGTCGGCATTGGCGGCCGGATCCCGGCTCACCAGCTCGAATACCAGCTCACCGATGGGATGCAGGGCGATCTCGTCGATCTTGGTGGGCTCGGAGAGCAGGGCCAGATCGAGGGAGCGCTCAAGCAACTGACGGCAGAGGTGCTCGCGGGAAGCCGTTTCCAGCCGTACCGCCAAACCGGGCGCCAGCGCATAGATGTGGTTGAGCCACTCGTTGAAATCGAGCTCCCAAAACACCGCGGGCGCGCCGATGGCCAACTGCTGGCTGAATCCCGGCGAGAGCGCCACATCCTGCTTGGCACGGCCAAGGGTGTGCAAGATGGCGTCTGCGTAGGGCAGCAGACGCTCACCGGAGGCGGTCAGGCGGATGTTGTTGCGATGACGGGCAAACAGACTGACACCCAGTTGCTGCTCTAGCTGGCGGATCCGGAAACTCACCGCCGACTGGGTCAGGTAGAGATTTTCAGCAGCCCGGCCAAAATGCCGGGTCTTGCTCACCTCGATAAAGGTCCGAAGCAGCTCGGTATCCATTAATCGATGGACTCGTCACTGCCACCGCCGCTGCCACCACCGACATCAAAGCTGCCGCCACCGCTGCTCTCTTCGCTGGCACCACCAACAACGGTGCAGAGGCGATGAACACGCTTGGGACCGATCACCTTGAGGTACTTGAACCACACCTTGGCATGGGGGTTGGCACCGGCTGTGCCGGATTTGACCTGCTCGACGAAGGCGGACTCGACATCGTCACGGGGTGCAAGGTTGCCCTGGTAGAGTGCCAGCATGGCGGTACCATACTTTTCCAGACTGTCCGCTTCGGCCACAGTGAATTCACCACTGCGACGCAGGCCACGGGGAAAATGTTTGAAGTCGTTGAAACGCTTGTCTGATTCGAAGCTCATAGTGCTCTTTTTTCTGGTTAGTTTGACCTTTGCGGGCAAGTATCATCAGGCCATCGCCGAGTGCAAAATCAATTTTCTCACTATGTTAATAAATATCTTTTATCGAAGTCACTTTGCCCCATCGCTGACGCCGATTTTGTGGCATAACACACAAAAAACGTTGATAAATAATAAACTTATGTAAACGTGCAGCCAATTTGCACGTCACTTTTTGGACTGTGCAGGCAAAAATAAAGCGCCATACGGCGCTTTATTTATCACATCAGATGAACCAGCTGAACCTTTGGTTCAAACATGCTTACTCAATCATGGCCGGTTGGGCCAGGTTGTCGGCACGCCACAGACGGTAGCGCACTTCATACTCCTGCGGCACGTAAATCACGAACGGCAGTTTTGAGTTGTAGTTCACGAAGAAGCCCTGACCGTAGATCTGGACGAAGGTCTCTTTCTGCTGGTTATCCGGGCACATCATCAGGGTGCTGATGGGGTCGGAGACTTTGCCCAGCTTCAGGTAGTTGTAGCCCCAACCTTTGACGCTGTGCTGTTCCAGGTTGCCTGCAAAACGCGGTACGTTGCAATCAACCATCATCTTTTTGCCGACCTGCAGCTCGACCATCATGTCGGCTTCTTTCTCGACTTCAGGCAGGCGGATCACCACACGTTCCTGATTCACGTCAGCGGCTGGGAACATGCTGATATCAAATTTTTTCGGCTCGGCGGCGAAGGCATGGCCACCCAGCAACAAGGCGCCCAGCAGGCTAAAACGCAATACGGTTTTCATCTGTACCTCATGGGGTTGGTTCAACGCCGCTAGACTAACCGCTCTGCCGATTTCATGCCAGCGATCTGCTACGTAAAAACTGCGTAAAATGATGCAGATCCGGCACACCATGACGTGATCTGGCTATTTTCTGACAGGGCGCACACTCCCGTTACAGGAACCTGAAACAAAAAGCGAGGCCAATTGGCCTCGCTTTGCATCCAAATGGCGCCAGAGTGCTATTTGGCCGCCTCTTGATGGGCCTTGATGACGGCCACCGCCTTGTCAGGGAAGTCGCTGAACACCCCGTCCACATCGGCTTGATAGAGGAAGATGTTGAGCAGATCGGTAAAGTCCTTGGCATAGGCCGGGATCTGCCCCTCATCCTGACGGAAGGTATAGGGGTGAACTTTCAGGCCCGCCGCATGGGCTTCTTTTACCATACCGGTGAAGACCGGTTTGCCCAAAGTGCCCGGCTCGGTGACGATCATCGGTTTCCACGGGCCAATCCCTTCGGCATAGCTGGCGATGGTTTTCATCGCTCCCGGCTTGAACATCCAGTCATAGTTGTAGGGGGTCGCCTTACCCTTGGCGTCGTAGACCATGGTCTCGTTCCAGTCGGTCTCGGCCATCAGCTGCACCAGTTTCAGATCCATACCCATGGCGGGCATCAGCTCGCTGTTGATGCGCTTGAGTTCATCGGCATCGAAGCACTGCAGATAGACCTTGTCATCCTTCCCGGTATAGCCGTACTCCTTGAGCACCTTCAGCACTGCTTTGGAGATATCCTTGCCTTCGTGGCGGAACAACCAGGGCGCCTTGATCTCCGGGTAGATGCCGATGTTCTTGCCGGTGCTCTTGTTGAGCCCCTGGATCATCTCGATCTCCTCCTGGAAGGTGTGGATCTTGAAGTCTGACTTCCAGAGCGGGAAGCGGGCCGGATAGACCGGCACCTGCTTGCCATCCACCAGCTGGAATGGCTCGGTCATACGCAGGGAACGCACCTCATCCAGAGTGAAATCCACCACATAGTAACGACCGTCCGGACGGGCACGACCGGGGAAGCGCGCCGCCACATCGGTGATGCCATCGAGGAAGTGATCGTGCATCACCACCAGCTGGTCATCCTTGGTCATCACCAGATCCTGCTCCAGATAATCGGCCCCCATGCCATATGCCAGCGCCTTGGACTCCAGGGTATGCTCGGGCAGGTAGCCGGAAGCGCCACGGTGGGCGATAACCACCTTGCCTTCATCGGCAGCCAACACGGGTAATGAGAGGGAGGCCCCAAGGCTCAAGGCGATGAGGGAAACGGCGAGTTTTTTCATATGTGATGCTCTTTATTATTGTGTGTAGGTAATTGTTCTATCAGAGGTTTGTTTCATATTTACGGTGGGCAGCAGCGCACTGCCCACAGTCACTCATCAGCTCGCCTTGCGCAGAGCCTGATGGTATTGGTCGAGCCAGATCTGCAGCATTTGCTGCTCTGACTCGTTCAGGCGCAGCCCCAGCTTGCTGCGGCGCCAGAGGATATCGTCCAGTGAACAGGCCCACTCCCGCTCGATGAGATAACGCACTTCCGACTCGTACAGGCCGCCACCGAAGTGAATGCCGCGATCCTCTTTCAGCCAGAGACGGGCATGGGCACCATAGGCCTCGGCAATGCGCAGGGCGCTGCGATCATCGAGCCAGTCAAACTCCAGCGCAAAGGCGCGGGCCAGCTCGCGTACCGAGCAGTCAAACTCGCCGCCGGGCAGACGGCTGGTCGCCGTCCAGTCATCCCCCATCTGGCTGAACCAGGGCTTGAGCTTGTTGCAGGCGGCCTGCGCCAGCTTGCGATAGGTGGTGAGTTTGCCGCCAAACACCGACAAGAGCGGCGCACCATCCGATTCGCCAGAGAGCTCGAGGGTGTAGTCGCGGGTCACCGCCTGCGGCGAGTCTGACTCGTCATCACAGAGCGGGCGCACCCCGGCGTAAGTCCAGATCACATCTTTCGGCGCAATCTGGCGAGTGAAGTGGGCGTTGACCACCTTGCACAGGTAGGTAATTTCGGCCTCGCTGATCTTCGCTTCCCGCGGGCTGCCGTGGTGCTCCACATCGGTGGTGCCGATGAGTGAGTAGTCCTGCTGATAAGGGATGACGAAGACGATGCGGTTGTCTTCGTTTTGCAGGATATAGGCCTCTTCGCGCTCGTGGATGCGCGGCACTATCATGTGACTGCCTTTAATAAGGCGAATGCCGCGGGGGGATTTCTCGTGCAGGCTCTCGTCGTAGAAGGTCTTGACCCAGGGGCCCGCCGCATTGACCAGACCACGGCAGGTGACGGTGAACTGCTCGCCCCCTTCCCGCTCCAAAGTGAGCGTCCAGTGTTTGGAACCGCGCACCGCCTTGATGCAACGGGTGCGGGTCTGCACGTCGGCCCCCTTGTCACGGGCCATCATGGCATTGAGTACCACCAGCCGGGCGTCATCGACCCAGGCGTCCGAGTATTCAAACCCCTTGTTGATCCCCGCGGTCAAGCCATCTTGCGGCAGAAAGCGCACACCGCAGCTCCCCTTGAGCTTGTCGCGCTTGGCCAGATTGTCATAGAGGAACAGACCGGCGCGGATCATCCAGGCCGGACGCAGGTGCGGGCGGTGCGGCAGGCGAAAACGCATGGGACGAGCAATGTGAGGCGCCATACCGAGCAGCACCTCACGCTCCGCCAACGCCTCTTTCACCAGCCGGAATTCGTAATGTTCGAGATAGCGCAAACCGCCGTGGATCAGCTTGCTGGAGTTGGACGAGGTGGCAGAGGCGAGATCTTGCGCCTCAAACAGGGCAACCTTCAGACCCCGTCCTGCCGCATCGGCTGCGATGCCGACCCCGTTGATGCCGCCACCGACGACGACCAGATCATAATGTTCGCTCATGTTCACCTACTTTCATTTTTATGATTGCTATAACAGCAATGTTTGATTTCGCTCATTTTAGAACATGAAAATACAACAAACGAACATTTTATGGTGAAAGTGTGATCGCCACAGCCCGCCAGAGGTGGCAAAGAGGACAGGTCAGCTGAGCAAATGGCGTCGGGCCGAAATCAGCGGGTTACTAGCCAAAAAAACCAGATTGAATAGTGGTTTTGGCAATACCCATAAAGGGGTGAGATGAGTGCAGGAATGGGAGACAAAAAAAGAAAGGAGGCCGCCCTGACGGGCGACCGGCACAGCCTTGGCGTGTTTCGCCGTCAGCAGATGTGGCAGGCGATCTGGTGTTGCGCCATCAATCGCGTCAGCTTTTCCGGTGGCTCCTGATCGGTAAAGAGGGCGTGGATCTGGCTGAGATTGCCCAGATTGACCATGGCATTGCGACCGAACTTGGTGTGGTCGGCGGCCAGGAACACCTGACGGGAGTGAGCGATGATGGCCTGGGCAATCTTCACCTCGTGATAGTCGAAATCGAGCAGGGAGCCGTCGTTGTCGATCCCCGAAATCCCGATGACACCATAGTCCATGCGAAACTGACCGATAAAGTCGCGGGTCGCCTCCCCCACGATGCCGCCATCGCGGTTGCGGATCTCGCCACCGGCGATGATGACGGTGAAGTCATCCTTGGCCGTCAGAATGCTGGCCACGTTGAGGTTGTTGGTGACGATGCGCAGCTCGCGGTGATCGAGCAGAGCGCGGGCAATGGCTTCGGTGGTGGTGCCTATGTCGATAAAGAGCGATGAGCCGTCGGGAATATTGGCCGCGACCTCGCGGGCGATGCGCTCTTTCTCCTTGAGTTGCATCACTTTACGGGCGCTGTAGGCGGTATTGACGGTACTCGAATGCAGGGAGGCACCGCCATGATGGCGCCGGATCTTGTTCTGTTCGGCGAGATCGTTCAGATCCCGGCGAATGGTCTGGGGGCTGACGTCAAAGTGGGTCACCAGATCGTCGGTCGAGACAAATCCCTGCCGCGTCAGGACGTCCAGGATCTCCAGATGTCGTTGGGTTTGCTTCACGCTTGCACTCCGATGATGAGACAAAAAAAGGCCCCGGCAGATGCGGGGCCTTTTGGCAGTTTACCTGATCCCCTTTGGGATCAATAAGCTGAGGATCACGTTTTATGCCTTATGGGCAGCCGCTTTCTTGGCCGCAACGGCAATGTTCTCATGCTTGAGGGTCATCGCCAGCAGGATGATGGAGAGCACGCAGGAGACAGTCAGCACCATGAAGCCGCCATCCCAACCGAAATGGTCAACGGTATAACCCAGCATGGCGTTGGCTGCCACGGCGCCGCCCAGATAACCGAACAGACCGGTGAAACCTGCCGCAGTACCGGCTGCTTTCTTCGGTGCCAGCTCAAGAGCATAGAGGCCGATCAGCATGACAGGGCCGTAGATCAGGAAGCCGATAGCCACCAGCGCCATCATGTCGATGGTCGGGTTGCCGGCCGGGTTGAACCAGTAAACCAGCACAGCCAGGGTCACCAGCACCATGAACAGGATACCGGCCGGGGCTCGGCGGCCCTGGAACATCTTGTCAGAGATCCAGCCACACAGCAGGGTGCCCGGAATACCGGCCCACTCGTAGAGGAAGTAAGCCCAGGAGGAGTTGTCGACGGTGAAGTGCTTGGCCTCTTTCAGGTAGGTTGGCGCCCAGTCCAGCACACCGTAACGAATGAGGTAAACGAAGGCGTTGGCGATCGCGATATACCACAGCAGTTTGTTGTGCAGCACGTACTTGACGAAGATCTCCTTGGCGGAGAACTCCTGCTCGTGGCTCTCGTTGTAATCCTTCGGATAGTCGTTCTTGTACTCCTCGATAGGAGGCAGACCGACCGATTGCGGGGTATCACGCATCACGAAGAAGGCGATCACTGCGATGGCGGCCGCCGCTGCCGCAGGCACATAGAAGGCACTGCGCCAGTCGTTGAACCAACCCATCCCGAGGATAAACAGCGGGCCAATCATGCCGCCACCCACGTTGTGCGCCACGTTCCAGACCGCAACCACTTCGCCGCGCTCTTTCTGTGACCACCAATGCACCATGGTGCGACCGCAGGGCGGCCAGCCCATGCCCTGTGCCCAACCGTTCAGGAACAACAGCACAAACATGATGGCAATGCTGGAGGTGGCCCAGTGCATGGTACCCATCATGAACATGATGGCAGCCGAGAGCAGCAGACCGGCGGAGAGGAAGTAACGGGCGTTGGAACGGTCAGAGACGTTCCCCATCAGAAATTTGGAGAGACCATAGGCAATGGAGACCCCGGAGAGCGCGAAACCGAGATCACCACGGGAAAAGCCCTGCTCGATCAGATAGGGCATCGCCAGACTGAAGTTTTTCCGTACCAGATAGTAGCCGGCGTAACCGAAGAAGATCCCGAAAAACACCTGCCAACGCATGCGTTTGTAGAAGGGGTCGACCTTGTCAGCCGGGAGCCTGTCGATGTGCGCCGCAGGCCTGAAGAGACTAAGCATGTTCTGCTTCCTTATTGTTGTTATGGGCGGTTGAGGATGCCCTGACCATTCCAACGAATCATGTGAGTCCACCGATTCGCAAGCGAGCCAATTGTGCTCATATGCGCTCATTTAATCTGTGATGCATGCTCAAATATTGCAGTTTTATTACAAATAAAAGCTCCAAATGAGAAATTGCTCAGCAAGCGCCAGCCCTTGTGTGGCAAGGGTTGCAAGCTACCCCCTAAGTGGTAAGTGGCTGTTATCAAGATGCTTTACGTCACATTTTCTTAGCAATGAGTGGGATCTTGTCCACATTTCCTATGGAGGGGGGATGGTGAAATTAGCGGGAAGGGTTATTTTCTGTCACGACCGATAACGAGCGCAAACGAGCATAAAGTTTGCGCAAGACGCAAAAACAACAAGGAAACGTTTTCGGCAGCAACGGATAGACACAAAAAGATAGAACGGAACATCAAACCTCTACGGGTGGATATAAGGAACAAAAGTATGAGCATACAAAGACCCAATACCCTGCTTGGCGAGTGCATCGCCGAGTTTATCGGAACCGGCCTGCTGATATTTTTCGGCGTCGGATGTGTGGCGGCACTGGTGCTGGCAGGCGCCAACTTCGGGCAGTGGGAAATCTCCATTACCTGGGGTCTGGGTGTGGCCATCGCCATCTATGTGACCGGCGGCATTTCAGGTGCCCACTTGAACCCGGCTGTAACCCTGGCGCTGATGACCTTCTGCGGGTTCGACAAGCGCAAGGTGGTGCCCTACATCATCGCCCAGATGGCCGGTGCCTTCTGCTTCGCCGCCCTTGTCTACTTCCTTTATGGTAACCTTTTCACCCAGTGGGAAGTGACCCATAACGTGGTGCGCGGCAGTGTCGAGAGCCTCGGCACCGCCGGGATCTTCTCCACCTACCCCAATGCCCTGCTGACCAACATGCAAGCTTTTGCCGTCGAGCTGGTGATCACCGCTGTCCTGATGCTGGGCATCATGGCGCTGGGTGACAACAACAACGGCGCCCCCAAGGGTTTCGCTGCCGCCCTGCTGATCGGTATCCTGATCGCGGTGATCGGTGCCTCCCTTGGCCCGTTAACCGGTTTTGCCATGAACCCGGCCCGTGACTTTGGTCCGAAACTGTTCGCGTTCTTTGCTGGCTGGGGTGATGTTGCCCTGACCGGTGGTCGTGACAACCCCTACTTCTGGGTTCCGATCCTTGGCCCCATCGTTGGCGCCCAGATTGGTACCGCTCTGTATGTCAAAGTGCTGGCTCCCTGCGTCCCGGGCAACCGTGTCGTCACCACCGAGCAAGCTACCCAAACCGCCAAAGAAGAGGCTGCCGCATAAGAGCGGCCCCCTCCAACGTATAAAAACGTGGAAAATAGAAACGTGGAGAACATCATGTCTGCTGAAAAGAAATATGTCGTCGCTCTGGACCAGGGAACCACCTCTTCCCGCGCCATCGTGTTTGATCAGGATGCCAATATTGTCGGTACCTCCCAGCGCGAATTCACCCAGCACTACCCGAAAGCGGGCTGGGTAGAGCACGACCCGATGGAGATCTGGGCGACCCAATCCTCCGTCTTTACCGAAGTGCTGGCCAAGACTGGCCTGCGCAGCGAAGAGATCGCCGCCATCGGTATCACCAACCAGCGTGAAACCACAGTGGTATGGGAAAAGGCCACCGGCAAGCCCATCTACAACGCCATCGTCTGGCAGTGCCGCCGCACCGCCGCCATCTGCGAAGAGCTCAAAGCTCGCGGTCTGGAAGAGTATGTTCGCGAGAACACCGGCCTGGTGCTGGATGCCTACTTCTCCGGTACCAAGGTGAAGTGGATCCTCGACAACGTGGAAGGTGCCCGCGAGAAGGCGATGAACGGCGAGCTGCTGTTCGGCACCATCGACACCTGGCTGGTCTGGAAGATGACCAATGGCGAAGTGCACGTCACCGACCCGACCAACGCCTCCCGTACCATGCTCTACAACATCCGCGAGCTGAAATGGGACGAGAAAATGCTGGACGAGCTGGGCATCCCCATGTCCATGCTGCCGGAAGTGAAACCCTCTTCCGAAGTGTACGGCTACACCACCCGTGGTGGCGGCTCCCGCATCCCCATCGCCGGTATCGCCGGTGACCAGCAGTCTGCCCTGTTCGGCCAGCTCTGCTTTGAAAAAGGGATGGCCAAGAACACCTACGGCACCGGCTGCTTCATGCTGATGAACACCGGCACCGAGCCGGTTCGCTCCAGCAACGGCCTGCTGACTACCGTTGCCATCGGCCCGAAAGGGGAAGTGAACTACGCGCTGGAAGGTGCGGTGTTTATGGGCGGCGCCACCATCCAGTGGCTGCGTGACGAGCTGAAGATCATTCACGATGCCCGCGATACCGACTACTTCGCCTCCAAGGTGGGTGACACCAACGGCGTCTATCTGGTACCGGCCTTCGTCGGCCTAGGCGCGCCCTACTGGGATCCCTATGCTCGCGGCACCATGGTCGGCCTGACCCGTGGCGCCAACCGCAACCACATCATCCGTGCCGCGCTGGAATCCATCGCCTATCAGAGCCGCGATGTGCTGGATGCCATGCAGCAAGACTCCGGCATCAAGCTGGCTGCCCTCAAGGTAGACGGCGGCGCCGTGGCCAACGACTTCCTGATGCAGTTCCAGGCTGACATGATGCACACCCCGGTGGTACGTCCGACCCGCATCGAGACTACCGCCATGGGCGCCGCCTTCCTGGCTGGTCTGGCAGTCGGCTTCTGGAAGAGCTCCGACGAGCTGGAAGACAAGTTCAGCGTGGACCGCGAGTTCATCCCGCAGATGGACAGAGACGATCGCGCCAAGCGCTACAACGGCTGGAAAAAAGCGGTTGAGCGTTCACGCCGTTGGGCTGAAGAGGATTGATCGGGCTCCCGACATTCCGTTGAGATAAACACCAAGGAGGCCGACCATCACGTCGGCCTCTTTTTGTCTACCCCTTGCCGGCCCTCCCCTCCCGTTGCTCCCCCTGTTTTTATCTGGTGAATCTTGTTGTCACCAACCGTCACAACACAATTGAGTTCTCTATCTATAATCATCATCTGGGTCGCATATGCGGCCTTTCTTTATGGAGGAGAGAAATATGGAGAGGGCGATACACCGTTTTACACTGCACTCACTCTGGTCAGGGCTCGGGATCCGCACCCGGATCCTCTCCGGCGTAGCGATACTGATGGTTATCGCCATCAGTTGCATCACCCTGATCCTCGAGCAGATATCCCACACGCAGGCACAGCAGCGGGTCGAACGCTATGAGCTGCCAAGCAGTGTGGACCGCATTGCCAACCAGCTGACCGCCCAGCTGACCCAGCACCTGACCGAGGCGCAAGCGCTCGCCAGCAACAGCTTCGTCATCGACTGGCTGACCGCTGGCATGCCAGAAGCTGAGTGGCCCGAGATGGAGCGCTACTTTCAGGCTCTGCAACGACGTCTCGGCGGTAACGTCTTTATTGCCCCTCGCCAGACCAACACCTTGCTCAACTTCAGTGACGGCCCCACCGCCCAGAAAGCGCTGAGCGAGTCAGACCCGAAAGATGAGTGGTTTTACGGTTTTCTCCAGCGCAATCAACCTTACGAACTGAATCTCGACATCTCCGATTTCAACCAGCGAGCCTCCCTCTATATCAACACCGCCGTCACCCACGAGGGCAATACCCTGGCGGTGGCCGGTACCTCCATCGACATGAGCACCCTGAGCAAGCTCATCAGCAGCTATCGGATCGGCAAGAGCGGTCAGGTCTATCTGGCGGACATGGAAGGCAATATCGAGATCCACCCCGCACTGGAGCAAAAAGATGCCGCTCACCATCAACAATCCTTTCTCGATACCGTCAAACGGCTTATCCCCAAGGCTGGGGAACAGGTGGCAGTTGAGGCACTGACGCTGGAGGGAGAAACCTACCTTCTTGCTGTACGCTACATCCCCACCCTCAACCGGCTGCTGATTGGCGAGATCAGCAGCGCCGAGTTGGAAGAGGGATTACATGAGTCACGCCAGCTCATCATCATGGTGTCGCTCGCCATCGGCACTCTGGCGATGCTGGCCTCCGCCTGGTTGGCTCACTCCATCAGTCGCCCGATTCGTCAGGCTGCCGATGGCATGCACCACATCACCGCCGATCGGGATCTGGCGACCCGCCTCGACTTCTCCGACGAGTCGGAGCTGGGCCAGATGGCCCAGAGCTTCAACCGGCTGATCCAGAGTCTTAACCAGAGCTTCTCCCGCTTCCAACAATCGGGGAGTGCCCTCTCCGCCCAATCCTCGCAAACCCTTCATCAGGCGCAGGCACTGGCGGGAGAAGCGTGCCAGCAGGCAAGGAGCATCCAAGAACTGACCAATGTAGTCGCTGCCATCGGCAGCAATGCCGAGCAGATCGCCAGCCGTTCCGAGGGGGTCAGCGACGTAACCCAACGCATCGCTGACCACATGCTCAGTGTCGAACAGGATGTGATCCAGAGTGCCGATCGTCTCGATACTTTGCGCAGCAGCATCGGCACCTCGTCCGCGCTGCTTGAAGAGGTGGTCAAGGACAGCAACAACATCACCCAGATCATGAACCTCATCCGCGATGTCTCGAACCAGACCAACCTGCTGGCCCTCAATGCCGCTATCGAGGCTGCCCGGGCAGGGGATATGGGGCGGGGCTTTGCGGTGGTGGCCGACGAGGTGCGCCAACTGGCGGTGCGCACCCAGACCGCCACCAAGGATGTGCAGGATCTTATCTTGCGTCTGCAGGAGGGTACCCGGCAGGCCAGCAGCTCGATGGCAGGCTCCCACACCCTGAGCGAAGAGGGCTATAGCCGGATGCATCAAGCCAGAGAGGTGCTGGTCGATGCCACCAGCCAAATTAACCAGACAGCAAGGGAACTCAACGAAATCAGCGCGCTGGCACAAGCTCAGGATCAACAGATGGGGCAAGCCAGAGCTGCGCTTGACGAGCTGGCCATGGTGGCCGAGCATCAGCGTGAACACGCAGAGGAGAGCAATGCCGCCAGCCGCGAACTGTTCGAACTGGCCAAAGCCATCGACGAGCAGATCCGCCAATACCGGATTGGCTAGACCCGGCGCTTCCCCCTCTCCCTCTCAATAACCAAGACGCCACCGCAGGGTGGCGTTTTCATTTTGCAAATCATTTTGCCTGCGCTCTCGAAACGGGAATGACGACAAGCCTTGCAAGTCATTGATAATTAACATGAAAAAATGTGGAACGGCCATTGCTTAGTGATATCAGACTCAACAGAGGGATATCGCCATGAAACCCACCACCAATCAAGCGCCCGTAGCCCACGTCGCCACTCAAAAAGAGACCCTGACCCCCCGCGAAGGCACCTTCCTGATGATGGTGGCCCAACTGGTGGTGCTCACCTGCATCGTACTGGCCGCCACCGTCGGCGGCCTCTCCTGGCAGTGGACCCTGCTGCTGGCCATTCCGCCGGTGATCGGCGGCGCCTTGCTCAGCTGGGTATGGGGCAAACCACCCCGCTAACTGCGCTTCACCTCACACACCTTCCCGAACCGGCGGCCGACCCTCAAGTCGGCCGTCTGTTTATCTGCCGCCAGGCTAATGCTGATGGGCCGCAACGAGGGTGCGGCTTGTTCTTCGCCAAGCAAACCGCAGCGACGAACCGTTCAAACAAACCGCACAAACCAACCTGAACTACAGGGTATGGCTGCCAAGCTGCTCTTTAAGAAAATCGAGCCAGACCCGCAATCGGATATCCCGCTGGGCATCAGAGTAGAAGACCGCGTTGATGGGTCGCGAGGCGCCACTGTTGCTGCGGGCCAGCACCTCCACCAGCGCGCCGCTCTCCCGATCCGGCCCAGTCATGAAATCCGACAGACAAACAATCCCCTGCCCCGCCAGCGCTAGCTGACGCAAAGTTTCGCCGCTGCTGGCACGCAGACTGGGGGTGATGGCAAAGCGATCACCCTGCTCGGCACTGAGCAGCGGCCAGTGGTTGAGGTGATCGGGATGCAAAAAGCCAAGCAACTCGTGACCGCTCAGCAGATCCGCCGGTTGGCGCGGGGTGCCGCGCTCGCTCAAATAGGCGGGAGAGGCCAGCAGCCGCAACCGCGAACGGCCCAGCGGCAGCGCACGCAGGGAGGAGTCGGTCAGCTCGCCGATGCGGATGGCCATGTCCACCCGCCGCTCCATCAGATTGATAAAGCCCTCCGAGCTGTGCAGCTGCAACTCGATGGCAGGATAACGACGACGAAACTCGCCGATGATCGGCACCAGCCGGTGCAGGATAAAGGGAGTGGCCGCATCGACCCGCAAGATCCCCTCCGGCTGCTCCCGGCGCATCAGCAGATGCCCCTCCGCCTCGCTCATCTCGGTCAGGATCTTCACCGCCCGCTGATAGAACCAGCTCCCCTCCTCGGTCAGACTGACCCGGCGGGTGGTGCGATTGAGCAAAACGGTTGAGAGCTTCTCCTCCAGCCGCTTGATGCCACGGCTCACCACCGAGTTGTCCATGCCGAGGTTCTCCGCCGCCTGGCGAAAACTGCCCGCCTCCACCACCGCCACAAACAGGGTCAGTTCATCAGAATGGGTCTTCATTGCTGTTATCCGGACAAGAGTAATGGGCCTTTATAGGCGCAGCCGCTGTGGATTGGCAAGCGTGCGGTGAGGCCAGTTCTTTTTTCTACAGAAAAAGAACGTGACCGCGAGCCCACATCATGCCCGCGATTTGTCAGTACAATGCAGCCTGAAAAGCACCGTATGGCACCACTTATTTCACAAGGATGAATACCATGACATTTGAAGAGCGGCTGACCGCCGCCCATCAGGAACTGGCTAACAAAGGGGTATGGCAGTCCAACTACAATCCCCCCTTGTTCTGGTTGTTGCGCCGACTGGGTTGGTCTGTCAAACCGCCACATTACGAGGGCTGGCTTACCAACTTTCTGGTATTTGGCATCGGCCTTGGCCTGATCTGGAGCATACTGTTGTGGTTTTTCAGCTGGCAACCCATGGGGATGGATCTGCTATTTGCTCTACGTCAAACCGCCATTTTTGCGGGATTAATCGGCCTCATTATGGCGAGTATCCTCTGGCTACGGCACAAGCAGCTTACACTGACCCCGTGGGAACAACTTGCTGAGCCCAGCGATGCTGATGATGAGGGAGACGAACTGAATGAAAGCCCATGAAAAACTGAACTATGTGGAGTTTGCTGCGCGAGATCTTGCCGCTACCAAGGCATTCTTTCAGGCCGTATTTGGCTGGCAATTTGTCGATTACGGCCCCGACTACTGCGCCTTTGCCGATGAGGGGCTGGATGGCGGCTTCTATCGGGCGGATCAGTGCAACCTGACAGATCAGGGCGGCGCCCTGCTGGTCTTCTACAGCGCAGATATTGAAGCGACCCAAGCCAAGGTGAGCCAACACGGAGGCATCATCAACCGCCCTCTTTTCGATTTTCCCGGTGGCCGTCGTTTCCACTTCGTTGAGCCCAGCGGCAATGAGTTTGCCGTCTGGGCTGAACCGGCTTGTGCGTGATGGGTTAGTGGGAGAAGCATCCACACGATGCGCCCCAACAATATCCATAATCAGCCGTGATCTCTTACAAATATCTAAAAATACTAATTAATAACTTGTTTTGTGATCTTGCCGATGCAATTCTTTGGAAACAATGAAGTATCATCGACATTCAATGCTAATGTTTGTTATTAGCATGATGCTGCTCTTGTATATATGTTTTTCATATCCATACATTGAATACCAACCATACAATATTTAAATACCGTTTTATCTGGAAGGGATTATGTCAAAAGCAATTCAAGGATTTGAATACGCAATAAAGGATGCTGAAGAGTTATTAGCCCATTTTGATACTGTAAATGCAAACCCACCTCCACCAAACAGCGAAGTACTAAAACGAGCAGGACTTGTAATGGCACTCACTGCATGGGAAACCTATGTAGAAGATCGTGTTGTCGAAGAAATGCATAAAAAGCTTGCGATTGTTCAAGGTAGCTATCTTGGTGATTTTATATTAAAAAACTTCATACAGATTTGAAAACATTCCACAACCCTAGCTCCGATAAAACAAAACGAAT
This sequence comes from Aeromonas sp. 601027, assembly GCF_049174455.1. Classification (NCBI taxonomy): domain Bacteria; kingdom Pseudomonadati; phylum Pseudomonadota; class Gammaproteobacteria; order Aeromonadales; family Aeromonadaceae; genus Aeromonas; species Aeromonas sp. 601027. Next base: position 85,145 of record NZ_JAAKTN010000013.1, read on the forward strand.
TTTTCAAGACTATTTAGGGTTTGATGTCACTGAAGGGTGGCGGTGGTCAAATTACGAGCCAGATAAAGCCAGATCAACATTGAATCAATGGATTAAGAAGCGTGGGGATGCAGCCCATCGATCAAAACCTATAAACTCAGGAATTCCATCAGCTCATTTGATTAAACGTGACGAACTTGAAAAAGTAATCAGATTTATAAAAGACTTGGTGAAGGCCACCGACAACTATGTCAATGAAAAGATAGATCAGCACCATGCTTCTGTTTTTGAGAGACAGCATCAGATATCAAGCTAAACAACTGAAAAAAAAGTGCTGTATCTTGGCTATTCCATAATAACTACGCAAGTCTATACAGCTCTAACTATCACTTGACACCGACTTTGTCGGTGTCATTTATCGGATCCCATTGCTGCTCTCCCCTCAATACTGTTTTGCAACCAGCGCCCTGTTTCCAGCAAGTCACGGCAGGCATACTGACCCTTCGTTTTTGCCAAGGAGGTTCAGATGTCATCACCCGTGATTGTGATTGCCCAGCTTGAAGCCAAACCCGAATTCGCCGCCCAGTTTCGCGCCGCCCTTGAGCCGCTGATTGCGGCCACGCTGCAAGAGGCGGGCTGCCAGCGCTATCAGTTGCACCAAGACTTGGACAATCCCCACAGCTGGATGCTCTACGAAGTGTGGGAGAGCGAAGCGGCCCTCACCGCCCATCAGGGCCAACCCCACTTTACCGAATTTGTCGCCAAGGCCGAGCCCTGGTTTGCCAGCAGCACCATTCGCCGCTATCAGCCACTGGGCGCCTGACTGGCCCTAGAGCCTGTTTCTGTTCAGCCCATCAAGGGCCAACCACCACCCCATTGAGGAATAAGATGATCAATATGCCACCCATGGGTCTGGGCACCTTCCGCCTGAAGGGCGAGCCGCTGCTTGCCACCCTGACCAACGGTCTGGAGCTGGGCTATCGCCATATCGATACCGCCCAGATCTATGACAACGAAGCCGAAGTCGGCGCCGTGCTGACCCGCAGCACTGTTGCCCGCCACGAGATCTACCTGACCACCAAGGTGTGGACCAGCGAGTTTGGCCCGGGCAAGGTGCTCCCGAGCCTGGAGGTAAGCCTGGAAAAACTGGGCACTGACTATCTGGATCTGGCGCTGATCCACTGGCCCTCCCCCAAAGATGAAGTGCCGATGGCAGTCTATCTGGAGCAGTTGACCGAGGCCAAGGCCCGGGGCCTGACCCGGGAGATCGGGGTCTCCAACTTCACCGTGGCCCAGCTCAAACAGGCTATCGAGATTTTGGGGCCTGGGGCCATCGCCCACCAGCAGATCGAGGTTCATCCCCTGCTGCAAAACCGCAAGGTGGTCGAGTTCTGCAAGGCCCACGGTATCGCCGTCACCGCCTATATGCCGCTCGCCTATGGCAAGGTGCTGAGCGAGCCGCTGCTGATGGAGATTGGCAAACGCCACGGGGTATCGGCTGCACAGGTGTCGCTGGCCTGGCTGCTGGCGCAGGACATGACAGTGATCCCGAGCTCCACCAAGCGGGAGAATCAGGCTGCCAATCTGGCCGCTCTCGATATCGCCTTGAGCAGCGAGGAGATGGCCGCCATCGCCACGCTGGATCGGGGTGAGCGCTGCGCCAACCCGGACTTTGCACCAGATTGGGATTAAACGGGAAGGGAGACATGGGCTCTCTTGCTTCGACGGCGGATACCGGCAACTCTCACGAGCCTATTGCAACTGCGAACTATCCCCTCTCCCGACGGGAGAAGGGTGCAAATAACGCTCAACGACATTTTTCAGCAAAATCGGGAGGTATCATGCCTCCCGCTTTTTTTGCCCTTTCATCTCACTCGTTGCTCATTCCCCCACGCACAGCAGGTTCAGCCAACCCTGTCTCCTTCCATTACCCCCGCCCCCGTTTCCTCTTTATACCCTACTCGCTCAACACGCTTTGTCTCTGCTTTCCAGTCACTTCGATCTCATCTCTCTTCCCCCCTCTTTGCGGCCACTCTTGTCTCTCCCATTCCCCTCCTACTCATCGCCATTGCTGCTGATTTGGCAAAAGTAATTTGATGTCACCGTCATTTTTGCCAACAAAACCCATCGGCATACTGGCGCCATTCTCCCGTCGGGAGTCCCTAACCAAGGAGTTGTTATGCCACTGGCGTTATTTGCCCTTACCCTGAGTGCCTTTGCGATAGGCACCACCGAATTTGTGATCGTGGGGCTTATCCCCACCATTGCCGAGCAGCTCAATGTCTCGCTTCCCTCGGCGGGCCTTCTGGTCAGCCTCTATGCCCTTGGCGTAGCCATCGGCGCCCCCGTGCTCACAGCGCTGACCGGCAAGGTGCCGCGCAAGTGGCTGCTGGTAGGGCTGATGGCGCTCTTTACCGCCGGCAACCTGCTGGCCTGGCAGGCCCCCGGTTACGAGAGCCTGATTGTGGCCCGCATCCTGACCGGATTGGCGCACGGGGTCTTCTTTTCGGTAGGCAGCACCATCGCCACGGGTCTTGTGGCCAAAGAGAAGGCAGCGAGCGCCATCGCCATCATGTTCAGCGGCCTTACCGTGGCGCTGGTGACAGGCGTACCGCTCGGCACCTGGATTGGTCAGGTCTTTGGCTGGCGTGAAACCTTTCTGGTGGTAAGCCTGCTGGGCCTCATCGCCATGGTGGGTAGCCTGCTGCTGATCCCGGGCAACCTGCCCAAGGGAGCAGCCTCGACCATCCGCGAGCAACTCTCGGTACTGACCAAGAAGCCGCTGCTGCTGGTCTACGCCAAGACCGCCCTCGGTTATGGCGGCGCCTTCACCGCTTTCACCTTCCTCGCCCCCATCCTGCAGCAGGTGAGCGGCTTTAGCGCCGGTGCGGTGAGCCTGATCCTGCTGGTGTACGGGGTATCGGTCGCCATCGGCAATATCTGGGGTGGCAAGCTGGCCGACAAGATGGGTCCCCTGCCGGCGCTCAAGCTGCTGTTTGCCGGTCTGGCGCTGGTGCTGCTGGCCCTCACCTTCACCGCCCCCCATCCGGTGCTGGCCGTGCTGACCGTGCTGGTGTGGGGCGCCTTTGCCTTCGGCAACGTGCCGGGTCTGCAGGTGCTGGTGGTCAAACAGGCCGAGCTGCACACCCCCAAGGCGGTGGATGTGGCCTCCGGCCTCAATATCGCCGCCTTCAACGTTGGCATCGCGCTGGGCTCCGTCGTCGGTGGCCTGGTGGTGGAGCACCTCGGCCTGATGCACACCCCCTGGATCGGCGCCCTTATCGTACTGCTGGCCTACGGACTGACCCATGTCAGCGAGCGCCGCGAAGCCGTCCGGCTCGCCGCCTGTCAGGCATAAGCTGCGCCAGCAGGCGTCACGCAAGGGCGTGGCGCCTGCTGCAATCGGTGCGGCAGGCTTCTATGCTGTGACACAGCGTCAACCCGGCAACTATTTCAGCAACTGTTTCAGTCACTTTTTCAGTAACCAAGCCTGTCACCCTCGCATCATTTGCCACGGAGTCTGTTATGAAGGTGCTTATCGTCTATGCCCATCCCGAACCCAAAAGTTTCAACGGTGCCCTCTTCTGCCACGCCATCAGGGCGCTGGAGCAGGCGGGCCACACGGTGATGACCAGCGATCTCTATGCCATGGGCTTTGATCCCGTCTCGGATCGGCGCAACTTCACCGCCGCCAGCGATCCCGATTTTCTCAAGCTGCAGCTTGAAGAGCTGGCTGCCACCGAGCAGGGCAGCTTCGCCCCGCTGCTGGAGCAGGAGATGCAAAAGCTGGAGGCGGCCGATCTGCTGATCTTCCAGTTCCCGCTCTGGTGGTTTGGTCTGCCCGCCATCCTCAAGGGGTGGGTGGATAGAGTCTTTGCCATGGGGCGGGTCTACGGTCAGGGTCATATCTACGAGAGCGGCAAGTTTCGCGGCAAGCGGGCGTTGCTGAGCCTCACCACCGGCGGCCCTACCGAGACCTATCTGCCCGACGGCTTCAACGGCGATATCGACGGGGTGCTGCGCCCCATCCAGCGCGGGATCCTGCAATTTGTCGGCTTCGATGTGCTGCGCCCCCATATCTGTTATGCACCGGTGCGGGTCTCGCAAGAAGAGCGGGAAGCCTGGCTCGCTCAGTGGGCCGAGCGCCTTGGCCAGATTGAGCAGGAGTCCCCCATCGCAGTCGGCCGCTACCAGTAGCGGCTGACGCAGCTGACACTCTCCCCACACAGCACAAAAACAGCGAGCGGCCCTCGGCCGCTCGCTGTTTTTCACGCTCTGTCGTTATGGTTTTTGTTATCCGTGGGCAAGCCTTATGCCGCCTGTTGCACGCCTGCTTTGCCGGTCACGGCACGTTTGAGCCAGTAGTCGAGGCTGACGTAGCGGCCCCCGCCGTAAACCAGCAGCACCAGCAGCATCACGAAGTAGGTGGCGGCAAACTCCATCCCGTTGTTGAGCATCACGGGATCCCCGAGCTCCGTGATGTAGTTGTAACGACCGGGGAAGTTCGCCGCCAGCCACTCGATAAAGCCGTTGAGGCGCAAGGTGGCCTCCATGCTGCCGGTGGCGATGGCATCCCAGCCGTGCTTCCAGTGCACCATGGCACTCGCCACGCTCATCAGAAAGATGGTGGGAATGGCCATGATGCGGGTAAAGAGGCCAAGGGCGATGCAGATGCAACCCAGCACCTCGGTGCCCGCCGCCAGAAAGGCGAGCAGGGTCGGGAACGGCAGGTTGAGCCCTCCTTCCGAGACCGGGGCACCAAACCAGGCGACCGTGCCGGCAAACCCCATCACCTTGGAGTGGGCCCCCACATAGATGACCGGAATGAGATAGAGGCGAATGGCCAGCAGGGCCAGAAAATCGAGCCGCTTGCACTGGGCTACCGCCCGCTCGTACCACTGGATCAGGGTGTTGTTCATGGGAATTCTCCTTGGTGTTTGCTAAATGAGGGCAAGGGAGTGCCAGTCTGGCGCTCACCGACGGGCAAGGTCAGCAGACCCAGCCGGTGAAAATGGCGTGCCCACTCGCTCAGATCAAAGTCGCTGCGAACCTGTTGTACCTGTTGCAGGAACGCGGCTTGGGTGATCCCCGGTTGCTGTTGCAGCAACTGGATCAGCGCCACGTCCCATTCGCGCAACCGCTGGGTCACCACCTGATGCTCCGGGCTGCGAAACAGGCCATAGAAGTGGTTGCCCTGCCGGGTCGGCACCACGCCGCTGCGACGAATGGCAAAGGGGAGCTCAAGCAGTTGCAGGGTGGGATTGAGCACAAGCGGACTCTCCGCCGTCACCTCAACCCCCGATATAACTTGCGGCACCACCCCTTCATCAATCTCGACACAGAGGCAGGCCCACTCGTACTCCAGCAGCGCCAGCCGCTGCTTGGGCCAGTTGAGAGAGCCCTCACTGTGGCGATGCTGCACATAGCGGACAAACTCGGTGGCGATATGGTGAAACTCGGGGGTCTCGGCGCCGTGCTGGATAACAAAGCCCTCCACCAGCAGCCACCTGTCCACCGGCGCCCAATGAGCGTGGGTGAGCACAAAGGCACTCTCCAGCACCGACTCCACATTGGCACGCACGCTGCGGGCATAGTGGCTGGCGATGCCATCCTGCGGCAGCCGCACCCGGCTCGCCAGCCAGGCGGTCTGCAGCTGCATCCGCTGCGGCGCCGTTTTGGGCGCAGTGATCAGAGATAACCGTCTACCCATAACGCACCTCCCGCACCTGACTGTCGATCGCCTCGCAACAGGCGCCGTGCACCCGCGCCAGCTCGGCCTCCAGCTCTGCCAGCGGTGGCAGATGGTGATCCCGCTCCAGCAGCAGGGGGCGCAGGCCGTGGGTCTGCACCGTATAACGGGCCAGCGCTACCACCGCCTCGCACACCGGTTTGCCATGGGTATCCAGCAAGGTGCCATCCGCCTCTTCCAGATGACCGGCGATATGAAAATAGCTGATCGCACTGCTCGGCAGCCCGGCAATCATCCGCTTGGGGCAGTAACCGTGGTTGCGGCTGTTCACAAAGACGTTGTTGATATCGAGCAACAGCTCGCAGCCGCTGCGCGCCACCAGCTCGGCGAGAAAATCCTCCTCCGGCATCTCGTGGTCATAGCCGTGGTAGTAGGAGATATTTTCCAGCACCAGCGGGCGGGCCAGCGCCTCCTGCACCTGCGCGATCCGCTCGGCCAGATAGGGGATGTTCTCCCACTGGCGCGGCACCGGTAGCAGTTCGTAGAGATAACCCTGCTGGTCGCGGGAAAAGCTCAGGTGCTCGCTGTAGATCTCGATGCCGAACTCGTCCAGAAAGGTGCGGATCTGGCTGAGCAGGGTGCGATTGAGGGGCTGGCAATCGCCGAGGGAGAGGCTGAGGCCGTGGGCCACCAGCGGGTACCGCTCGGCGATCCGGTGCAACTGCTCGCGCCTGGCGCCGCCGATGGCCATCCAGTTCTCCGGCGCCAGCTCGAGAAAGTCGATGCCGGGGCGGACGGGGCCGGAGCAGAGCGCATCCAGATGCTCCTGACGCAGCCCGATCCCCCGACTGCGGGAGCTTATTGGCCGCATACCCCCTCCGTCATCTTGCTGCCCTGGCTGGATGTATTGCCATCAATCCCCTCTCCCACCACGCCACACTTGCCATCGCGAGCGCGCACCAGCCGCCCCTGCGGATCACTGTCGAGGGCCTGCTTCTCGAAGCGCTTCTCGGTGCCGCACTTGCCCGCCGCACACTTGCCGCCGTGCTGTTCGCTGGGGGCGGCCTTGACCGGCGCATCGCTCGGGGTGACCGCCAGCGCCAGCCCCGGAGTGAGGGCAATCAGGCTGGTCATGGCGATGGAGAGGGTCAGTTTGCCGGTGGTTTTGTTGCTGCTTGAGTTACTCATGGGCGGACTCCTTGACGGATGAAACGGGGTAGCTGGAGAGATCGCGGGCGGCCACGATCTGGCCGTGGAACTGCTGTTTGACGATGGCCATCGCCTCTTTCTTGTGATTGAGGCCGACCCCCATCCAGTGGTTGAGCACCAGCAGCTTGGGGTTCACCTCGGCGGCAATCTTGGCCACCACCGACGGCTTGGCGTGAAGCGAGGCGGAGACAGGGTCGGCCCCTTCGTGGATGGCGAGCGGCATCACCAGAATGTCGGCCCCCTTGGCAAACGGCACAAAGGCCGGGTTGCTGCCGTTCTGATCTGCAGAGATAACGATGGTTCCCTCGGCGCTCTCGATGCGATAGGCCAGACAGGGCACGTCACCGTGAGGGATGCCGAGGGCGGTGATGGTCAGCCCATCCTGCTGATAGACGGTGTGGGGCTGCGGGCTCTGGTAGGGCACATCGTGCAAGGTGATGGGGAAGAGGCCATCGGTGCCATCCTTGAAGCCGCTCAGGTAGGCATAAGCGCCCTTGTCCTTGTTGAAGAGGGCATCAAAGTAGCCGCTCATGCTGGGGAAGGCCGAGCCGGCCTCTGGCCCCGCCAGATCCAGCGGATCGCTGCGCTCGAAGAAGTAGGCCCCCTTGAGCAGGGCGGGCAGGTCGGTCACATGATCGGTGTGAAAGTGGGTGATGCCGATAAAATCGACCTCTTCGAGCTTGGCCCCCGCCTGGCCGAAGCGCAGGTAGACGCCGCCACCGGCATCGATCAGGATGCGGGATTTCCCCTTCCACCAGATCACCTCGCTGGAGGAGGCACGCAGGTCGTCGGAGATGGGGCCGCCACTGCCGAGCACCTGCAGGGTGAAGGTTTTATCCAGTGGCGTCAGTTGTACCGGTTCGGCACAGGCCGGGGCGACGGTGAGCGCGCACCCGATGGCCAGCGCCACCGCTTTCAATCTCTGTTTCATCACAATTACCTGTCGGTTGGTTGTCGGTTGAAAGTGTGTCGTTTGTGTCGTTTGTGTCGTTTAAAGAGGGGGGATAGAGGGGCCGATGGCGACGAGTGAACGCCAGCCACCGGCCATGGCGGGGCGCGAGCCACCCGCCGTCAGTTACCGTCCCGTTCGTCCGCCTGCCAGCGCGCTTCCAGCCAGAGCAGGTTGCACAGGCCCAGCAGCAGGGCGAATCCGAGGCCCAAAATCCAGGTGAAGTACCACATAGCAGATCCCTTGAGGTCAGTAGAGTTGATGGCTATCGCGCTTGATGCGGGCTCGGTCGAGCTTGCCGCGTACCACCCGATAGACCCAGCCGGTGTAGCCCAGGTTGACCGGCATCAGCACCAGCACGAGGCCGAACATGATGGCCAGGGTCTTGTAGCTGGAGGTGCTGTCCCACAGGGTCAGGCTGCTGACCGCATCGAGGGATGAGGGCAGCACGAAGGGGAACAGGGCGATGGCCACCGAGCAGAGCATGGCGGCGCAGGCGATGGCGCTGGCCAGCAGCGCAATTCGGCCCCGCTCCAGCCAGGAGGCAATCCCGCTCACCAGCGGCGCCAGCGTCCCGATGATCGGCACCAGCCACAGCAGCGGATAGTCAAAGTAGTTGCGCAGCCAGCCTCCGGCGTGGGGGATCACCCCCTTCATCAGCGGGCTGATGGCAGCATTCGGGTCAAAGGGTTGTGTGCCCACACCGGTCAGCTGAAACCCTTGCAGGTCCACCAGATGCCAGCCGGCCAGCAGGTAGCAGAGGCTCACCAGCGGGGCCAGCAGGATGGCGATCCCCCGTGCGCGCAGCGCAGGGGTGCCAGTCACCTTGGCTTGCAGAAAACCGGCGCCGTGCAGCAGCAACAGGCTGATGGCAGTGGCCAGCACCGAGAGCAACCAGCCCCAGTGGAAGTCGAAGGCGCCATAGTGCAGACGCAGCGCCGTGTCGAAGCGAAACGGCAGCCCCTCCATCACCAGACCGATAGCCGCACCGAGGATGAGCGCCGGTATCAGGCCACCCGCCACCAGTGCCCGATCCCACCAGCGGCGCCACACCGGATCGGCCAGCTTGCTGCGATAGTCAAAACCGACCGGACGCAGAAAGAGCCCGAGCAGCAGCACCACCATGGGGATGTAGAGCCCCGAGAAAGCGGCGGCATAAACCAGCGGCCAGGCGGCGAACAGGGCGCCGGCACCGGCAATCAGCCACACCTGATTGCCCTCCCACACCGGTCCCACGCTGTTGATCACCAGACGGCGGTCGTCGTCATCTTTCGACACCACCGGCAGCAGCATGGCGATGCCGAGATCGAAGCCATCCATCACGATAAAACCGACCATCATGAAGAGCACCAGCGCCCACCAGATGAGTTTCAGGGTTGCGTAATCCATCAGGCGATCCTCGCAAGTTCGGGTTGTTCACCGCTGTAGCGGCCGGTATGGAGAATGGCGGGCCCCTTGCGGATCACATGGCGCAACAGGAACAGCTCCACCACCAGCAACAGGGTGTAGATGGAACAGATGGCGATGAGGCTGAACCAGAGTTGGCCCGGCTGAAGCAAAGAGACCGAGGCCGAGACCGGCAGCACGTCACTGATGGTCCAGGGTTGACGGCCGAGTTCGGCCACCAGCCAGCCCGCCTCGATGGCAATCCAGGGCAGCGGAATGCTCCAGAGCAGGGTCTTGAGCAGCCGTGGCGAGTCTTGCAGCCGGTTGCGGCAGAGCTGGACAAAGCTCACCACCATCAGCCCCAACATGGTGACGCCAAGCCCCACCATCACCCGAAAGCCCCAGAAGAGCGGTGCCACAGGCGGGATGGAGTCATCGACCGCTTTGGCAATCTCCGCCTCACCGGCCTTGGCGATATTGCTGGCATAGGGGGTGAGCAGCATGCCGTAGCCGAGATCCTTGCCGTGCTGCTCGAAGCGGGCGCGGTTGGCCGGGCTGTCATCGCCCTGCCGGATCTGGTCGAGGGCCTCGGCCGCCACCATGCCGCTGCGAATGCGCGCCTCGTTCTGCACCTTGATATCCTTGAGGCCGGTCACCGCCTCGTCGATGGAGCGGGTAGCGATGATCCCCATCAGATACGGGATCTTGATGGCGGCGTGAGTGGTCTCACCCTGCTGATCCGGGAAGCCGAACAGGGTGAATGACGCAGGGGCTGGCTCGGTCTCCCACTCCGCCTCGATGGCGGCGAGCTTAACCTTCTGCACCTCGCCGGTGCGATAGCCCGACTCATCCCCGAGCACAATGACCGAGAGGATGGCCGCCAGCCCGAAACCGGAGGCGATGGCGAAGGAGCGCAGGGCAAACTGCACTTCCGTCTTGCGCAGCAGATACCAGCTGCTCACCCCCATCACGAACATGGAGGCCGCCACATAGCCCGCCGCGACGGTGTGAACGAACTTCACCTGCGCCACCGGGTTGAACAGCACGGCGGCGATATCCACCAGCTCCATGCGCTGGGTCAGCAGGTTGAACTCGGCCCCCACCGGGTTTTGCATCCAGCCGTTGCCGATCAGGATCCAGAGCGCCGAGAGGTTGGAGCCGAGCGCCACCAGCATGGTCACCAGCAGGTGCTTGCCGCGGGAGAGCTTGTCCCAACCGAAGAAGAAGAGCCCCACCAGGGTCGATTCGAGGAAGAAGGCCATCAGCCCCTCGATGGCCAGCGGGGTACCGAAGATGTCCCCCACATAGTGGGAGTAGTAAGCCCAGTTGGTGCCGAACTGAAACTCCATGGTGATCCCCGTGGTGACCCCCATGACGAAGTTGATGCCAAACAGTTTGCCCCAGAAGCGGGTGATGTCCTGATAGATCACCTTGCCGGTCATCACATAAGCCGACTCGGCGATCACCAGGATCCAGGACAGCCCCAGCGTGAGGGGCACAAACAGGAAGTGGAACAGGGCCGTGGCGCCAAATTGCAGGCGAGACAGGCTGACCACGTCATCCGGATTGATCATGCGTCACTCTCTTTTGTTGTATTTGCCTTGCACGTTTCGTGCGTGACAAGTACATCACGGAGCATGACACCTATAACAGATGCAGTTATAGTGAATAGCACCTATAACAGTTGATCCAGATCATGCCTCTTTACCAACAACTGGCCGAACGCCTGAACCGCGAGATCGATGACGGCATCTGGCAACCGGGGGAGCGGATCCCCTCCATCCGCCAGAGCTGCAAGACCCACAACCTGAGCCCGATGACTGTGCTGCAGGCCTATCAGCTGCTGGAGAGTCAGGGGCGGATCCTCGCCCGCCCCCAGTCCGGCTACTACGTCAAAGCCGCCTCACCACAGGTCGTGCAGCACACCCCGAGCCAGACCCACTACAGCGGCTCGGTGGATATCAACGATCTGGTGTTCGAGGTGTTGCAGGCGAGCAAATCGCGGGATCTGGTGCCCCTTGGCATGTCGGTAGCAGACCCGACCCTGTTCCCCCATCCCCAGCTCGGGCGGGCCCTGGCCAGCTGCATGCGCAAGCTCGATCCCTTCAGCACGGTGGCCGACCTGCCCCCCGGCAACGAAGCGCTGCGCCGCGCCATCGCCCAGCGCTACGCCAGTGACGGGGTGGCGGTCAATCCGCAGGAGATCATCATCACCACCGGCGCCATGGAGGCGCTCTCCCTCAGCCTGCAGGTGCTGACCGAGCCCGGTGACTGGGTGGTGGTGGAGTCCCCCACCTTCTATGGCGCCCTGCAGGCCATCGAGCGGCTGAAACTCAAGGCGGTGGAGATCCCGGTCATCCCGGGGGTGGGTATCGATCTGGCGCTATTGGAAGACGCCCTCAGCCAAATGCCGGTCAAGGCGTGCTGGCTGATGGGCAATGTGCAGCACCCGCTCGGCCACACCATGCCCGATGCACACAAACAGGGGCTGATGGCACTGCTCAACAGCCATGGGGTGCCGCTGGTGGAGGATGACGTCTATGCGGAGGTCTACTTCGGCCGCGAGCGCCCCAAGCCGATCCGCCACTGGGATCAGCGTGGCGACAGCCTGCTCTGCAGCTCCTTTTCCAAGTGTCTGGCGCCGGGCTTTCGGGTCGGCTGGGTGGTGGCGGGGCCCCATGCCGAGCGGGTGCAACGGCTGCAACTGATGTCCACCCTCTCCACCAATGTACCGAGCCAGCTTGCTCTGGCCGAGATGCTGCGCCAGGGCGGGGTCGATGCCCACTTTCGCCGCCTGCGCCACACCCTGGCCCAGCGCCAGCAGCAGATGCGGGCGGCCCTGCAGCGCTTGCTTCCGGACGAGGTGCGGATCTCCTCCCCCGATGGCGGCTACTTCCTCTGGCTGGCGCTGCCTGCCCATTTCGACAGCCGCGCCCTGCACGCCAAGGCTCTGGGCAGCGGTTTTTCAGTGGCCCCCGGCGCGCTCTTCTCCAGTCAGGGACAACACAACCACTGCCTGCGCCTCAACAGCTCCCATCCCTGGAGCGAACAGCTGGAGCAGGCCCTCACCCGACTGGCGGAGCTGATTGCCGCGCAGCTCGGTGAAAAGTAACGAGGTAAAGAGCCGCTGACGAAACGAACAAAGGCCCGTAACGGGCTTGTGTAGTTGGGGAGTGACGCGCCTTGGCTCGCCATCAGAAACTGGTTATCTGGCCATGATCTGCGACTGCACCTTGAAGCCCAGCGCCTCGTAGAGCGCTTGGGCACGCTCGTTGAAGGCCATCACCTCCAGCCGGATTTGCTGAGCATCACGGGCCTTGGCCCACTCATCGCAATGGGCGATCAGCGCCTTGCCAATCCCGCGGGAGCGGTGCTGCTCATCCACCACCACGGAGCCGATACGGCAAATCGGCGCACGGGTGAGAAAAGGCACGCTCTCATTGATGTCTATCCGCGCCGTCAAAAAGCCCACCACCCAGCCATCCTGCTCGGCAACGCAGAACAGACGCCCTTCTGCGGCAATGGCGCTCAGCAAAAATGCCCGCGCCTCTGTCGAAGGGGGGCAGAACACCTCGGGATAGTGTTGATGGTGGATCTCTCCTATCTGCCGGTTCAGCTCGACAATGGCGTCGATATCCAGTTCGCTTGCCTTGCGTATCTCCAACGGTTGCTCCTTGCAAAAATGGTGATGGTCCTGCGCCATCTTAGGGGCTGTGTCCCGCAATCCAAATAGGCTCATCCGTATCTTTTGGCGGGCAGCAGAAACAACAACGCCCCTTGAGCGGGGCGTTATCGGCAATCCATGGCGATGAGGGGTATCAGGCGGGGGCGTTAAGTTGGGCCACCTGCCGCTCGATGCTGCCTTTGAGGTTGTCATCGAGCTTGAGGGCGCGCGCCAGTTCGTCGAGATAGCCTCGCTCCATAAAGTGATCCACCTCGATGGCGAGCAGGGAGGCGAGATAGACCTCGGTGGCCAGCTCCATGTCGGTCACTTCCCGCGCCAGCGCGTGGGGATCGAGGGGGCGGGCCAGCTCGGCGTCAATCCAGCGGGCGACATCGCTCTGACCTTGTTCGGTCAGATACTCCTGAATTTTCTGGCGCTCGGCACCATCGATATGGCCATCGGCCCGGGCTGCTGCCACCATGGCGCGCACCAAAAGCGCCGCGCGGGCATCCAGCGCATTGCCTTCCAGCCCACTGATGGGATGGGTGGGCTGGGCCGGTGCCGCCTGCTGGGCCTGCCAATCCTGATAGAGCTTGTAGGCCAGCCCGCCAAGGGCCGCCGCGCCGCCCACGGCAGCGGCCTTGCCGCCATATTTGCGCACTTTTTTATTGCCCAGCAGCAGACCGAGCGCGCCACCGGCCAGCGCCCCCTGCATCTGCCCCTTGCGCTTGTCTCCGCCTTCGTTGAGCCAGCCTTTGCCAGCCCCCAGCAACTGTTCCAGCATCTGTTTCATCGTGACACCTCGCTATTGTTCGCCCCATGCTGGCGCTGGCGTCATGAACCAAGAGTGAATGGGCCCCATTATTGCGCCGTCCCCTGTGCATCCTGCCGCCATTCGCGGTATACCTGAAACAGGTCAACAAGGAGCATCAGGATGCGCATCATAACCCCTTTCGTGGTTCTGCTGTTGTGCGGCACTGCCAGTGCCGCCAGCGAGCTGGATCGCTCAGCCCAGCAGGCCAAGCTGGATGCCGCCTGCCAGCAAGCTCAGCAGCAACTGGTCGAGCAGGGCAAGCAACAGCGGATCGACGCCTGCATCAAGGAGGGCGGCAAGGCCGACAAGTGCCAGCAGGAGTTCGCCAGCTTCGGCCAGCGCGAGGGCAACAAGCGGCCCGACCTCAACAACCTGCCCCCCTGCCAACAGGCTGACGCCTACCGCAAGAGCTACCGTCAATGACCCCGAACCAAGGAGAGAGCATGATCCCCCCCCGCGAACTGACCCTGCAATTTCTGGCCGAACCCTCTGACGTCAACTTCGGCGGCAAGGTGCATGGCGGCATGGTGATGAAGTGGATCGATCAGGCGGGCTATGCCTGCGCCGCTGGCTGGTGTGGCGGCTATGCGGTGACCGTCTATGTGGGGGGGATCCGCTTTTTGCGCCCCATCCAGATTGGCCAGCTGGTAGAGGTGCACGCCCAGGTGATCCACACCGGTACCACCAGCATGCATCTGGCGGTAGATGTCTACAGCCGCCACCCCACCAAGACCGAGCGCCACAAGACCACCCACTGCATCATCATCTTTGTGGCGATGGATGAGCAGGGCAAGCCGACCCCGGTACCTCAGTGGCAACCGGTGAGCGAGAGCGATCTGCAGTTGCAGCAGTACGCCAAAAAGCTCATCGCCCTGCGCGAGGAGATCGACAAGGAGATGCGCCAGCACCTCTGACCCTGGTGATTCCCCTTCCCGATACAGCGGGCACTTTCGGCCTGCGGCGGCGCCCCTGTATAATCCCCCCTCTTCCCGCAACCGGAACCCTGCCCATGTCACTGGAAACTGCCCCGCCCGAGGTAAAACTCGCGGTGGATCTGATTGAACTGCTGGAGACCAACCAGCTGGCTCCCGAGCTGGTGCTGGCGGCACTGGCCATTGTGAAACAGGATTACGAGCGCAAGCTGGCGGAGGGGAAGGATCACTGATCCCTCCCCGCACTTTTTCTGCCTTATCTTTCCGACGCCAGTTTTTCCCCACAGAAGTTTTTCCCCCACATAGCCACTCACTGCGGCCCCATCACCTCGTCACAGAGGGCGATCAGGGCCGAACTCAAGCGGGTGAGCGGCTCACTCCCGCTTACCCCGGCATGGAGGGCCAGCTCCACCGGCGCCACCTTGGGCCACTGGGTCAGGGCCAGCTGATCGGCGGGCATCAACCTTTTGGGTAGCAAGCTCACCCCGATCCCCGCGCTCACCGCCCCCTGCAAACTGGCGAGACTGGCGCTGACATAGGCGACGCGCCAGCGCCGACCCAGACCATCGAGCGCCTCGGTCATCTGCTGGCGATAGAGCCCTTCGCTCGGGAAGGCGACCAGCGGCAGCGGATCACGCCCCTTCGCTGGCCAGTCGCGGCTATCTACCCACACCAGCGGCTCACTCCAGCTGGCGAGCGGCGAGCCCTGTCCGCGCACCTGCTTGGCCAGCGCCAGATCCAGCTCCCCCGCAGCGAAGCGCTGCCAGATGTGGTGGCTCAGACCGCTCTCCACCTCCAACCGCACCTCGGGGTAGTCGCGGGCAAAGGCGGCCAGCACCGGGGTAATGGCCCCTGCGGCGAAATCCTCCGGCACCCCGAGGCTGAGGGACACGCTCCCCTCGCTCACCTGCTCCTCGGCCTGTGCCAGCAGCGCCAGAATGCGGCGGGCCAGCCCCAGCAATTTTTCCCCCTCCGCCGTCGCCACCACCTGACGGCCAGCGCGATCCAGCAGTGGGCAGCCAAGCTGCTGCTCAAGGCGGCGGATCTGCTGGCTGATGGTGGATTGGGTCAGATGGACCCGTTCACCGGCGCGGGTAAAGCTGCCGGTGTCGATAATGGCGACAAAACTGCGCAGTAACAGGGGATCCAGCATGGGGCGCTCCATTTACAAAACCACTGAAACTCATTCTATCATTTAATTTCCAAATGACTTTTTTCGCCGCTAGGCTGGCATTTGTTCTGTCAAATCAGGGTTTTTCATCATGTCACAGCCTCTTGTAGCGTCTACCCCTCTTCGCTCGCTCACCCCATCAACCTCACTCCAGACTCACCGACAATGGCTGGAGCAGGCGGTGCAACTGGCCAGAGCAAATCACCGGCAGGGCGGTCGCCCCTTCGCCGCCCTGCTGGTGCGCGATGACCAGCTGGTGGCGAGCGCGGTCAACGGCATTCATCTGGATGGCGATCCCACCCGTCACGCCGAGCTGGAGGCGCTGCGCAAGGCAAGCCAGAGCGCGCCGCTCGCGGGCAGCATCGTCTATGCCAGCGGTCACCCCTGCCCCATGTGCCTCGGCGCGCTGGTGATGAACGGCATCGCCGCCGTCTATTACGCCTTTGATAACGCCGATGCGGCGCCGTTCGACTTTGACAGCACCGCCGCTTATCAAAAGCTGGGGCTGCCGCTGGCACCGCCACCTCTGCCACTGGTCAAACTGGCCGTCACCATGACGGCGGCAGATCTCTACGGCTCCCAGTTACAACAAGCCACACAAGCAGCGCCTGATCATGAGTAAAGGGACTTTCGAACGCCAGGCAGAGGCGCGCCGCCAGCAGTTTGCCCTGCTGGTGCTGGTGATCCTGATTGGCCTGAACCTGCGCCCCTTTCTTACCGCCATCGGCCCGCTGAGCGGCGAGATTGGCCGCGCCCTGTCGCTGGGGATGGACACCCTAGCCTGGTTCACCCTGTTGCCGCTCTGGCTCATCGGGATTGGCGTGCTGCTCACCCCCAGCCTGCGTCGGCGCGCCAGTGCGTGCCAACTATTGGGGGCGGCCCTGCTGCTGCTCGGCATTGGCAGCGCTATGCGCTTCGATGCCCAGAGCGGCAATTTGCTGATCGCCTGTGCCGCGCTCTGCGGCCTTGGGTCGGCACTGGTGCAAGGGGTGCTGCCAGCGCTGATCAAGCAGGCGTTCACCCACAAGGTACCGCTGGTGATGGGGATCTTCTCCGCCTGCATGATGGGGGGCGGGGCGCTGGGGGCCAGCCTCACGCCACGGCTGGCAGTGAGCCTCGACTGGTCGCGGGCGCTGGCGCTCTGGAGCCTACCGGTGCTGCTGGCCCTCGTCTGGCTAGGGTGGAAAGTGCGTCTGCCTCGGGCCGCGGCAATCGCCATTCCCCACGGCGAACAGCGGCTGATCACCTTGCCCCGCAGTTGGTTGCTGATCGTCTGCTTTGGCATCATCAACAGCGGTTACGGCATCGTAGTGGCTTGGCTGGCCCCCGCCTATATGGCGCAAGGATGGAGCCCCGCGCAGGCGGGCGAGCTGGTCGCCTGGCTGGCGCTGGCGCAGACCGCCAGCGGCCTCGGCCTGCCGCTGCTGGCGGCGCGCAGTCTGGATCGACGGCCGTGGATGGGCCTTGCCATCGCCATGCAGCTGGCGGGATTCGGCGGCCTATGGCTGGCGCCAGCCAGTTCCCCCATTCTCTGGTGCATGCTGTGCGGCGCCGGTCTTGGCGGCAGTTTTTCGCTCATCATGGTGATTGCGCTCGATCACCTGCCCGACCCGCGCCGCGCGGGCACACTGAGCGCCCTGATGCAGGGCTTCGGCTTTATGCTGGCGGCCACCGGCCCCTGGGTGGCGGCACGGCTCTATCACTATGTGAGCGACTTCGCAGCTGCCTGGCAGTGGCAACTGGGGGGCTTACTGCTGATGAGCCTGCTGGTGCTGCGCCTCGACCCGCGCCACTACCCCCGCGTTATGGGGTTACCGACCGCCAGCGAGCCGTCCCTTTCGGCTCCCCGCCCAACCGACTCTGCGACCCAAAGCAACACACCGGCCTGAGGCCGGTGTGTTGGGGATAACCGTGTTGGGGATGACAAGGTAGGCTGACGCCGCTCAGGAGGGCAACTTAGCGCCCCTTCTTCTGCCGTCCGCTGTTAGCGGTGCGCGGCTTGCCTGCGGCCGGTTTGCCTCCCTTGGGAGCCCCTTTGCCAGCACCGCCCTTGTTGGCTGCACCTTTGCCCGCACCACCCTTGCCCACCGGCAGCTTCTTCTCGAAGGCTTCCGGGCCCGGCACATTGGGGCGACCGCCAATCTCGTGATCATCATCGCGGCGCGGCTTCTTGCCCTGCCCCGGTTTGGCGCTTTGCGCCGCAGGAGCCTTGGCCGCCTTGGGTTTGTCGCCTTTGGCCGGTTTCACCTCGGAGGAGGAGTCCTCAATCAGCTTGAACAGATCGATCAGCTCGTCGTCGGTGAGATCGCGCCACTCGCCCACCGGCAGCCCCTTGAGGCTGACGTTCATGATGCGAATGCGCTCCAGCTTGGTCACTTCGAAACCGAAGTACTCGCACATGCGGCGGATCTGGCGGTTAAGCCCCTGCACCAGGGTGATGCGAAAGACGAACGGCGCCTCTTTCTTCACCTTGCACTTCTTGGTCACAGTACCGAGGATCGGCACCCCGGCCGCCATTCCGCGCACAAACTCGTCGGTCACCGGCTTGTCGACGGTCACCAGATACTCTTTCTCGTGATCGTTGCCCGCCCGCAGGATCTTGTTGACCAGATCGCCGTGGTTGGTGAGAAAAATCAGCCCCTGCGAATCCTTGTCGAGCCGCCCGATGGGGAAGACCCGGGTGCTGTGGTTGACGAAATCGACGATGTTGTCCTTCTCGCCCGCCTCTGTGGTACTGACGATACCCACCGGCTTGTTGAGGGCGATCAGCACCAGACTGTCCGCCTCGCGCGGCTCGATCACCTGACCGTTCACCTTGACCAGATCGCCAACCTGCACCTGATCACCGATCCCGGCCCGCTTGCCGTTGATAAAGACGTGGCCCTGCTCGATAAAGCGGTCGGCCTCGCGGCGCGAGCAGATACCGCTCTCGCTGATGTATTTGTTCAGGCGCATGGATTCGTTAGCCAGCATGGGTCACCTGCCACAGGTTCTGGGCCGCGCCCGGTTGTGCCATCGCCTGTTCCGGCTGCGCCGGGGAGGCTGTCTGCTGCATCAGCCAATTCACTACGTCAAAGTTCTGCATACCATTCCATCTTCAAAAAAGGCCAATGCCAGCTTATCCATCAAAAAACGCCGCTACAGTAGCATAATTGCCCTCTTTCAGGGGCAGATAGTTGCAAGGTCGCGCGCCCAAGCGGGCATCTGCGGACAAGTTCACGCCGCCGGATGGCCCGCGATGCCGCCTTTGAACAACCAGCCTGATGCCAACGGCGGGATCCGGCTCCCACAGCCAGCGCGGCCGAACGCCATCAACTATACATATCACCTTGTTTCCATTAGGCTTTAAGCCGGTTGGCCGCGCCCAATGTGCTGCGCCGAACTCGCCCGCCCAAATGCGGCTTCACCTCTATCGCCAAGGATTGCACCATGCTGGCTCACACTCGCCGCCTTGTTCGCCGTGCTCTGCTGACCCTGTTGCTGCTGTTGCTGACCGCATGGGCGGTGATCGCCTACTTCGCCTGGCAGGCAGCGCCGCTGCAGCTGTGGCACACAGTGGTGCCCCCCGAACTCAGTGCCGATGAGCTCGACAGCAGCGACTGGCAAGCCTATCTGGCCCGCGAAGCAGAGCTGTTCGAGCTGGTGGCCACCGAGGTAGTCGCCAAGACGCCGCCGGAGCAGCAACTGGCCAGCAATCGCTACTATCAGGACGCCCCCATCAATCCCGCCCGCTTTCAGCAGAACTGGAACCGCTCCTACCTGCTGCGCCCCGAGGGGGAAGCCAAAGGGGTAGCGGTGCTGCTGCACGGCCTGACCGACTCCCCCTACAGCCTGCGCCATCTGGCTAGACGCTATCAGCAGCAGGGCTTTATCGCGCTGGGGCTGAGGATCCCCGGCCACGGCACAGTGCCCGCTGGCCTCGTAGATGTGGATTGGGAAACCTGGCTGGCCGCCACCCGACTGGCGGTGCGGGAGGCCAGATTGCTGGCACCGGGCAAGCGGCCGCTGCATCTGGTGGGCTTTTCCAACGGCGGCGCGCTGGCGGTGAAATATGCGCTCGATGCGTTGGCCGACCCGAGCGGCACGCTGGCAAAACCGGATCGGCTGGTGCTGATCTCCCCGATGATCGGGGTGACCCGCTTTGCCCGCTTCGCCGGGATCAAGGCCGTGCCTGCCCTGCTGCCCGCCTTTGCCAACGCCGCCTGGCTCGACACCATGCCGGAGTTCAACCCGTTCAAGTACAACTCGTTCCCGGTCAACGGCGCGCGCCAGTCCTACCGCCTGACCCACGCAATCCAGCAGCAGGTGCGCCAGCTGGCCGCCAGTGGCGAGCTGGAGGCATTTCCCCCCGCCCTCACCTTCCAGTCGGTGATGGACTACACCGTCAGCACCCGCTCCATCATTGCCGATCTCTATCACTACCTGCCGGCCAACGGCAGCGAACTGGTGCTGTTTGATATCAACCGCAGCACCCTGTTTGGCCCGCTGATGAGCTCGGCCTCAGAGCTGGCGCTGCACCGCTTGCTGCCAAACGCCCCCGGGCACTATCGCCTCACCGTGGTGGGTAATGTCGAGCCAACCTCCCCCGCGACGCAGGCCAGAACGCTGGCCAGCGCAGACCAGCCTGAGCAGGTCCGCCCGCTGGGCATCGACTATCCCAAGGAGATCTACTCCCTCTCCCATGTGGCGCTCCCCTTCCCGATGGACGACCCCCTCTATGGCATGGCAGCGCGCCCGCAGCAGCGGGAGCAATACGGCATCAACCTCGGTGGTCTGGCCCTGCGTGGCGAGCGCGGCGTGCTGATCGTCAACCCCGGCGCCCTCACCCGCACCTCCTCCAACCCCTTCTACCCCTATCTGCAGCAGCGGGTGATGGAGACTCTCATCGCCCCTCCCGTCGCCCCGTCTGCCGCCGTAACCCCTGCCAGCAGCGGTCAACCTGATGCGGCCTATCAGGCAGAAGTGGAGCAGTTTTTACAGGAGAGCGACGAGAGCAGCGCGCCTTTCTAGGGCATTTCTGGAGTATCGGCAAAGAGCCACTGGCGCTGGGTCGATGGCGATACAAGAAAGGGGCCGTCAATTGACGGCCCCTTTCTATTGATGATGGCGATGGGAGTGATGACTTGGTGGGCTCAGGGATAGATGCTGACTTCTATCAGGTTCTGGTCAGGGTCGAGGAAGTAGACAGATTCTATCGGCCCGCAGGCACCGCTTTTGGTCACCGGCCCCTCGACAATCTCCACCCCGTGGCAGGCAAGCTGGGCCATCACCTGCTCCAGCGGCCAGCGGGTGATAAGGCAGACATCTCCCGACCCCACCTGCGCCCGATTGCGCGGCTCCTGCCCCAGCAGTTGCAGATTGATCTTCTGGTTGCCAAACCCTACCGCCCGGCGCCCCGCACCGAAGGTAATGGCCTCCATATTGAGCACCGAGCTGTAAAATTCCACGGCCCGTTCGATATCACTGACCGTCAATACCAGATGGTCGATATGGCTGATCATGGTTACCTCCTGGTGGTGATCTGGCTGATGTGACCGGCATATACCCGCAAACATCCGGCTGTTGCCGCCACGGCGGGCAACCCCATCATACCCGGCAAGGGGAAGCCCATGTGTGTCGTGACGCGCAAAGCGAGCGCAAATGATCTGGTCAGATAAATTCGCTTTACTGCACCGCTGCGCACGCTTTCTCCCGCTGGGCCAGCAGGGCTTCATCGTCACTGTCCATTGCCGCCAGAATCGCCTGATTGCAGGCGCGCTCCGCCAGCTTGGCAGGACTCTGCTTGGCATCCCCAATCTCTGCAATCATCGGCCGATAACTGATGGCCGCCGAGCAGTACATGGTGCGAAATTTGGGCAGTTGCCAACTGCTGTCATCCTGCCGGGTCAAGTCATCGCACAGCTTGTGAAACAGGGCGGACGCCTTGACCGTGCACTGGCTAAAACGCCGAACATCCTGCTGGTAGGGACGACAAACGCTCGGCTGCTGGATCTGCCACAGCTGAAAAGAGAACGGGACCGACTCCCCCTCATACTGCACCACCAGCGTCTTGGCCTCAGTGCCATAGATATCCGCAACCTGCTGCTGTACCAGATTGAGATAAGCCGAAAAAAGATAGGAAACCGGATCCATCACCACCTCCCTGTGGTTGTCACTGCCGGGCTTTATTACCGAAAACCGGGGCGATTTTCAAACGAGTAACAGGCGACAACAGCTTACTGATTTGGTTGGAAAAAATGATACTCTTCTCGCCACCCTCATGTACAACGTTCAAGGCTAAAGTGCGATGCAACAATGCGGTATTTATGAACAGCTCATTACTCAACTGCTGACATCTCGACTCGACCGCGAGCGCTTTTACGTGGGGGAACGCCAACTTGAGCCTGCCGAAGCGGCAGTTTGGTTATCCAGATTTCTGAGCCGGGTTTTGGAATATGCGGTGGGCTCGGTAACTGGAGAGGATCAGCTGCAACGGCAGATTGAGCTGGCTAACCAGTTATTGCTTTGGCTAAAGGATCGCACCCAAGACCCAGACTTTATTGGCGAGAACCTCATCGATAGTCAGGGAAAAATTCTGACAGCACTCTACCAGTTGGATAACCCCATCTCCGCCAATTTAAAGCAATATGCCGAGGATATTTTCCCTCTGACAGGTCTCACTCAGAGCGAACTGTTTTGTGGCAGCAATGCGGGTTTGTCGATGGAGTCGGAGATTAAACGGGAAATTTTATCGGCAGATAGCATCTGCTGGCTGGTCTCATTTATCAAATGGGCAGGTATCCGGATTTTCCGTCATGAGCTGGAAGAGTTCACTCACAGCGGCCGCCAATTAAAAGTAATTACTACCTCTTATATGGGGGCGACCGATGCCAAGGCAGTTGAATTTTTAGCCAGCCTCCCAAATACCGAAGTCAAACTCAGCTATAACACCCAGCGCGAGCGGTTGCATGCCAAGAGCTATCTCTTTTGCCGAAATACCGGCTTTCATACCGGCTATATAGGTTCCTCCAATCTCTCTCACTCTGCCCTCACCAGCGGCTTGGAGTGGAACCTAAAAATCACCTCGCAAGAGATCCCTCATATTATCGAGAAATCCCTGAGTACCTTTGAAACCTATTGGGAATCCGATGATTTTGAGCTGTTTGATGGCAAGCTCGAAAGCCGTACAAAATTGCAGCATGCACTGCAAGAGGCCCGTGGGGATGGGGACAAAAATAGCCCTGCCTATTTCTTTGATATCACGCCGTTTCCCCATCAACTGGAGATCCTTGAACAATTGGCGATGGAGCGCGCTTTACACCAGCGCTTCCGTAACTTGGTGGTTGCGGCCACCGGTACAGGGAAAACCCTGATCTCCGCTTTTGATTTTGCGCGTTTTCTGAAAACCAAACCCGATGCCAAGTTCCTGTTTGTCGCCCACAAAGAGGAGATCTTGCGCCAAGCATTAGCCTCGTACCGCGGTGTGCTCAAGCAATCCAATTTTGGCGAACTCTTAGTCGGCGGCGCCGTGCCAACCCACTACCGTCAACTATTTGCCTCGGTGCAATCCTTGAATAACCAGCTGGCTAATTTACCTCTTAGCCCAGATTATTTCGATTACATCGTCATTGATGAGGTTCACCATATTGCGGCGGCCAGTTATCGCGGTCTGCTCGCCGCCTTTGAACCTCACATTCTGTTGGGATTAACCGCAACGCCAGAGCGCCATGATGGCGGTGATATTCTTGCCGACTTTTGTGGTGTCATCGCAGCAGAGATCCGCTTGCCCGAGGCCATCAATCGTCGCCATCTCTGTCCGTTCCAATATTTTGGTATCGATGATGATACTGACTTGCGCCAAGTGGCTTGGAAAAATGGCCGTTATGACATCACTGAACTCACCAATATCTATACCCATAACCAGCAGCGGGTACAGAAAATAGTCCAGAGCCTCAATGAGATCGTCACCGATATTACCAAGATAAAAGCGCTGGCATTTTGTGTGAGCCGTGAACATGCCGATTTTATGCGCAAGGCCTTTTTATTGAAGGGCATCAAGGCTGATATTCTCACCAGCGATAACCGAGAAGAACGGTATAGCAAACAACAAGATTTGCGTACCGGCGTTATCAATATTCTCTGCGTGGTGGATATCTTCAACGAAGGGGTTGATATCCCGGAAGTCGATACCTTGCTATTTTTACGACCAACGGAAAGCCTCACTATCTTCTTGCAGCAATTAGGGCGCGGCCTGCGGCTGGCGAGCGATAAAGAGTGCTGCACCGTGTTGGACTTTGTTGGCAATGCCCGTGCTGAGTATGACTTTGCCCAGAAATTCCGGGCACTGGTGGGTAAAACTAATAAGGCGATCAGCCACGAGA
This sequence comes from Aeromonas sp. 601027, assembly GCF_049174455.1. NCBI lineage: Bacteria > Pseudomonadati > Pseudomonadota > Gammaproteobacteria > Aeromonadales > Aeromonadaceae > Aeromonas > Aeromonas sp. 601027. Next base: position 109,298 of record NZ_JAAKTN010000013.1, read on the forward strand.
TCAAACAGGGCTTCCCTCACGCCCCCTTGGGCTGCCGCATCGAACTCTCAAAACAGACCCAAGAGTTAATTCTGAGCAATATCAAGAAGGCGACCCTCAATACCTCACGCCTCATGGGCCTGATCCGCCGTTTCTCACAGGACTGTGATTTACCACTGACGCTGGCGAACTTTTTGAAGTTCTACCCTCACATCAGCCTTGAGGAGATCTACAAGCGCGGTAACTGGAGCGCCTTGGTCAAACAGGCTAGCAACCATACCATTTCTGAAATGAGCGATGAGAAGCTGTCGACCCTCTACACCCGGGCCATCAAAACCCGGCTATTGGGCTGCGATGCGCTCCATTACTTGAAATTCTTACAAACCTTGGTGGCAGACGCCTTTACCTTAACGGCCGAACACGATGAACGTATGGCCTTGATGTGCCATTACGACTTCTGGCAACAGAGCGGCCCCAATGCAGGCTTTAGCTCCTTGGCGCACAGCCTGAAACAACTCAATCAACCAGAGTTAAGGGCCGAGCTGGCAGATCTGTTGCCCATGCTGCTCAACCGGGTGCAACACGAACAAAGCGCCATGCCAAACCTTCCCGGTAATCCGCTGCAACTGCATGCTCGCTATGCCAGAGAGCAGGTGCTGGTTGGCTTTGGTGCGACCACCTTCGCGCAGCAACCCACGGCTCGCGAAGGGGTCTATGTCATCGCAGAGCAAAATATCGAGTTGCTGTTCGTGACCTTGAACAAAACGGAACAGCACTTCTCCCCCACTACCCGTTATCACGACTACGCCATCAACGAGTCGCTGTTTCATTGGCAGAGCCAAAACAGCGCTCGCCCAGAACGGGGTAAGGGGCTGAGTTACATAAACCACAGAGCAGAAGGTAAGCGCTTGTTTCTGTTCGTTCGTGAGCAGAGCAAAGATGAATTTGGCCGCACCCTTGGCTTTGTGAACTTTGGTGAGGTGGAGTACGTATCCCACACTGGCAGCCAACCGATGAACATTAAATGGCGTCTCACTACTCCGATGCCGCCATTTATGTGGAAAGAGGCCGCCAAACTGGCTGTTGGTTAGTAAGGCTTCTCACCCGGTGGGAAGATGACGCAAAACCCACCGGATTCTTGCCCAAAACCCCGGCTAAATTATCCAGTTGCATAATAACCATGCGGCCTTGCGGTTGTTTAACTGGCCCTAACGTCAGATAATACCGCCCGCCTTCAAACCCCGATAACCCGACTTTCAGTGACGGTAATTGATGACTGAGTACCTGCTTTTATTGATCGGCACCGTGCTGGTTAACAACTTCGTGCTGGTGAAATTCCTCGGCCTCTGCCCCTTTATGGGGGTCTCCGGCAAGCAGGAAACCGCCATCGGCATGGGGCTGGCGACCACCTTCGTGATGACCCTCGCCAGTGCCAGCTCCTATCTGGTGGAGCACTATATCCTGCTGCCGCTGGATATCGCCTATCTGCGCACCCTCGCCTTTATTCTGGTGATCGCCGTGGTGGTGCAGTTTACCGAGATGGTGGTGCGCAAAAGCAGCCCGACCCTCTATCGCCTGCTGGGGATCTTCCTGCCGCTCATCACCACCAACTGCGCGGTGCTCGGGGTGGCGCTGCTCAGCATCAATGAGCGACACGACTTTATCCAGAGCGTGATCTACGGCTTTGGCGCCGCCACCGGCTTCTCGCTGGTGTTGATCCTGTTTGCCGCCATGCGCGAGCGTCTGGTCGCCGCCGATGTGCCCGCACCGTTTCGCGGGGTGTCGATTGCCATGATCACCGCCGGTCTGATGTCGCTGGCCTTTATGGGCTTTACCGGCCTAATCAAGATATAACCATGATCCATATTCTCTTTGCCATTCTGGTGCTCACCCTGCTGGCGCTGGCGTTCGGGATTATCCTGGGCTTTGCCGCCGTCAAGTTTCATGTGGAAGCAGACCCCATCGTCGATCAGCTCGATGCCCTGCTGCCCCAGACCCAGTGTGGCCAGTGCGGCTATCCCGGCTGCAAACCCTACGCCGAGGCGCTCGCCAACGGCGATCAGATCAACAAGTGCGTGCCCGGTGGCGAGGCCACCATGCGCAAGATTGCCGATCTGATGGGGGTCGAGCCCCAGCCGCTGGGGGGCAGTGACGAGGCCGCAGTGCCAGTCAAAAAGGTCGCCTTTATCCACGAAGATCAGTGCATCGGCTGCACCAAGTGCATTCAGGCCTGCCCGGTGGATGCCATTGTCGGCGCCACCAAGGCGATGCATACCGTGATTGCCAACGAGTGCACCGGTTGCGATCTCTGTGTCGATCCCTGCCCGACCGACTGCATCGAGATGATCCCGGTGCCCACCACGGTCGATAACTGGAAGTGGGATCTCAATAACGTGCATGTTCCGGGCAAGATTCCGGTCAAGATAGTGGAATAAACAGCGGAGCAACCATGCATTCCTTACTCGAACGTATCAAAGCCGGCACGCTCTGGGACTTTCACGGTGGCATTCACCCCGCCGACAACAAGCTGCAATCAAGCCAGAGCCCGTTGGTAGACGCCGGTCTGCCGCCACGTCTCATCATTCCGCTGCGCCAGCACGCAGGCCCCGCCGGCGATCTGCTGGTGCAGGTGGGCGACAAGGTCAAAAAAGGGCAGCCGCTGACCCGTTATGCCAAGGGGCGGGTCGTCCCTGTCCATGCCTCCACCTCCGGCACCATCACCGAGATTGGCAACCACACGGTTGCCCACCCCTCCGGGCTCGGCGATCTCTGCGTCATTCTCACCCCGGATGGGGAAGATGAGTGGGGCGAGCGCAATGGCAAACCCGATTACTGGAATCTGGAGCGGGGCGAGCTGCTCGAACGCATCCAGCAGGCGGGAGTAGCGGGCCTTGGCGGCGCCGTGTTCCCGACCCACAGCAAGCTCGATGGCCGCGGCCAGCTCACCGAGATCCTGATCGTCAACGGGCTGGAGTGCGAACCCTATATCACCACCGACGATCGGTTGATGCAGCAGTACTCCGACGAGATCATGGATGGCATCCGGGTGCTCAAGCACCTGCTCAAACCGAAACTCACCCTGATCGGGGTGGAAGACAACAAGCCCGAGGCGATCGAGCAGCTGACCCGCCACGCCACCGATGAAGATGTGCTGGTCAAGACGGTGCCGACCAAGTACCCCTCGGGCGGTGCCAAGCAGACCATCGAGCTGCTGACCGGCCGTCAGGTGCCCAAGGGGGGCCGCGCGGTCGATATCGGCATCATGGTGCTCAACGTCGCCACCGTGTTTGCCATCAAGCGCGCCATCATCGACGGCGAGCCGCTGATCGAGCGGATCGTCACTCTCACCGGCGACAGCTTCAAGAAGCCCGGCAACGCCTGGGTGCGCCTGGGTACGCCGGTACGCTGGCTGTTGCAGCGTTTTGAACTGCAACCGGAAGCGGAGCAACGGGTGATCATGGGTGGCCCCATGATGGGCTTTACCCTGCCCCACGCCATGGTGCCTGTGGTCAAGGCCACCAACTGCCTGCTGGCGCCGACGCAGGCCGAACTGCCCGCCCCCGGCCCGGAGCAGCCCTGCATCCGTTGCAGCGCCTGTGCCGATGCCTGCCCAGCCACCCTGCTGCCGCAAGAGCTCTACTGGTACAGCCGGGCCAAGGAGTATGACAAGGCCGAGAAGCTCAACCTGATGGACTGCATCGAGTGCGGCGCCTGCGCCTGGGTCTGCCCGAGCGAGATCCCGCTGGTGCAGTACTACAAGATCGCCAAAGACGACATTCGCGAAGCCCGTGCCGAGGCCGAAAAAGCCGAACGCGCCAAGCAGCGTTTCGAGGCCAAGCAGGCCCGTTTCGAGCGGGAGAAAGCAGCCCGCGAAGCGCGCCACGCCGAAGCCGCCGCCCAGCGCCGTCAGACCATGACGGCCGCAGGCGGGGAAGATCCGGTGGCAGCGGCACTGGCCCGCATCAAGGCCAAGCAGGATGCGCCCATCACAGCCATTGCCACCACCGCCGAGGGCTTGCCTGACAACAGCGCGGTGATTGCCGCCCGCGAAGCCCGCAAACGGGAAGCGGAGGCGCGCCGCGCCGCCAAGCTGGCAGAGAACGCAAACAGCGACACTGCCGCTGCGGCGCAACCCGCCGAGGCGGTTGACCTCGCCAGCGATCCCAAGAAAGCGGCCATCGCCGCCGCACTGGCCCGCGCCAAGGCCAAGAAAGCCGCTCAGGCTGGCGAGAGCGCCGAGCCTGTGACTGCCGAAGCCGTTGCTGCCCCAGCGGTAGATGCTGATCAGCAAAAAGCAGAGGTTGATCCGAAAAAGGCGGCGATTGCTGCCGCCATTGCCCGCGCCAAGGCCAAAAAGGCCGAGGCGAATGGTGAACCGGTAAGCGCTGCCAAGGGCACGGCAGCCGAGGTCAACACGCAAAATGATGCCCCTGTCGATCCCAAAAAAGCGGCAATTGCTGCCGCCATCGCCCGGGCCAAGGCCAAGAAGGCCGCCCAGCAGGGTGACAGCGCTGAGGGCGATCTGACTGCAAATGCTGGCGCCAGCGAATCCGCTGCAACCCAAAGTGATGCGCCATCTGCGGCCAGCGAAGCGGTTGCTCCCAAGAAAGCCGCTATCGCCGCTGCCATTGCCCGCGCCAAGGCCAAAAAGCTGGCCCAGCAGGGTGAAAGTGCCGGTGCTGAGGATGCGAAGAGTGAGCCAGCTGCCAGCGCACAGACCCGCGACATGACGGTAGCCAAGAGCGAAGTAACCACCAGCCAAAGCGATACGGCTGCAAGTGAAGCGGTCGATCCCAAGAAGGCCGCTATCGCCGCAGCCATCGCCCGGGCCAAGGCCAAAAAGCTGGCCCAGCAGAGCGCAAGTACCAGTGCTGAGGTAGAAAATGCCGGTGCTGGGGTAGAAAGTGCCGGTACTCAGGTAGAGAGTGCCGGAACTGAGGGTGAGCGCGCACCGGCTGAGCCGATGCAAAGCGATGCTGCCAGCAGTGAGCAACCAATTGCCGTCACAGAGGCTCCTGAAGCGAGCGCCCCTGTGGCTGACGCCCCGGTTGATCCGAAAAAAGCGGCCATTGCAGCCGCAGTGGCCCGCGCCAAGGCGAAGAAGCTGGCGGCCGAGGCAGCCAGAGCCGCAGAGACCGCCGCTGAAGATGCCCCGTCAGCCGACCGAACAACCACAAGGTAATCGACAGACTCATGTTCAATATTGCGACTGCGCCGTTTGCCCATAACCGCAAACAGACCCGAACCCTGATGCTGCTGGTGATCCTGGCCTGCGTGCCGGGCTTGCTGGCCCAGACTTGGTTCTTCGGCTGGGGCTCCTTTATCCAGATCCTGCTGGCGTTGGTGACCGCGCTGCTGTGCGAGGCGCTGGTGCTCAAGCTCCGTGGCCGCGCCATCAAGCCTGCCCTGATGGATGGCAGTGCGGCGCTCACCGCCGTGCTGATCGGTCTCTCCCTGCCGCCGCTGCTGCCGTGGTGGATGCTGGTGGTGGGCACGGCCTTTGCCATCATTGTCGCCAAGCACCTTTACGGCGGACTGGGTCAGAACCTGTTCAACCCGGCCATGGTCGCCTATGTGCTGCTGCTGGTCTCCTTCCCGGTGCAGATGACCAGCTGGCTGCCACCGGAGAGCGTGCGCGCCTACAGCCTCGGCTTTGGTGATGCGGCGTCGGTGATCTTCACCGGCTTTAGTCTCGACGGCTACAGCATGACCCAGCTCAAGCAGGGGGTGGATGGTCTCACCATGGCGACCCCCCTCGATACCCTGAAAACAGGCCTGACTCAGGGGCTCACCACCGGCGAGATCCTGAGCGGCCCGCTGTTCGAGGGTTGGGGCGGCATCGGCTGGAGCTGGGTCAACCTCGGCTATCTGCTGGGCGGCCTCTTCCTGCTGCAACAGAAGGTGATCAACTGGCGCATTCCCACCGCCATTCTCGGTGCCCTGCTGGCGGCAGCGACCCTCGGCTACCTGATGAGCCCGGATGCCACCGCCACGCCGATGTTCCACCTCTTTAGCGGCGCGACTATGCTGGGGGCCTTCTTTATCGCCACCGATCCGGTCAGTGCCTGCACCACGCCGCGCGGCCGCTTGGTCTATGGCGTGCTGATCGGGGTGCTGGTCTACATCATTCGCCGCTTTGGCGGCTACCCGGATGCCTTCGCCTTCGCCGTGCTGCTGGCCAACCTTTGCGTACCCTTTATCGACAGCCTGACTCGCCCGAAAGTGTATGGAGCCCGTCGCCAATGATGTTTCTGCCCTCTTTTCCCATCACAGCTGACGGAGCCCGGACATGTTAAAGAGCATGCGCAAGAACGGCCTGATCCTGGCCATGTTCGCGCTGGGCTGCACCGCACTGGTGGTGCTGACCAACGAGTTGACCAAGGATAAAATCGCCCACCAGCAGCAGCTGGAGAAGTTGCAGACGCTGGAGGCGCTGCTGCCTGCCGGCAGCTATGACAACGATCTGGTGACCAGCTGCAAGCTGGTGACCAGCAGGAAGTATCTGGGCAGCGATCAGCCGCAAGCCCTCTATACCGCCAGCAAAAATGGCGTGGTGACCGGCTATGCGCTGGAGGCGATCGCGCCGGATGGCTACAGCGGGGCGATCCGCATCGTGGCGGGCTTTGATGCCAAGGGCACCGTCAGCGCGGTGCGAGTGCTCGCTCACAACGAGACCCCAGGCCTTGGTGACAAGATCGAGCTGAAAAAATCGAACTGGATCAACAGCTTTACCGGAAAATCCCTGACCGCCGACAATGAATCGGAGTGGGCAGTGAAGAAGGATGGCGGCGAGTTCGATGCCTTTACCGGTGCCACCATCACCCCCCGTGCCGTGGTCAAGGCGGTGAAAAACCTGCTGAAACTGCAGCACGAGCACCCGGAACTGCTCAGCAACGCCCCGGCTTGTCCGGCGGCGAACTAACGGAGTCGAGCCATCATGAACCAGATGGAACAGATTGAAACGGGCGCAGCCCCGATTGCCGAGCTGGAAAGCCGCAAGGGCGAGCTCAAGGAGCTGATGAGTCAGGGGCTGTGGAAGAACAACCCCTCGCTGGTGCAGGTGCTGGGGCTCTGCCCGACCCTCGCCGTCTCCTCCACCTTTACCAATGCGCTGGGGCTGGGCCTTGCCACCATGGCGGTGCTGGTCTGCTCCAACCTCGCTGTCTCGCTGGTGCGCAACTGGGTGCCGAAGGATATTCGCATCCCGGTCTACGTGATGATCATCGCCTCGCTGGTGACCAGCGTGCAGCTGCTGATGAACGCCTACACCTATGGCCTCTATCAGGCACTCGGCATCTTTATCGCCCTCATCGTCACCAACTGCGTCATCATCGGCCGCGCCGAGGCGTATGCCTCCAAGAACCCGCCGCTGCTGGCGGCCCTCGACGGCCTGATGATGGGCCTTGGTTTTACCCTGGTGCTGCTGGTACTGGGCGGCATGCGCGAGATCATCGGCATGGGCACCCTGTTTGATGGCGCCGAGCTGCTGCTGGGCGAGTGGGCCAAATCCCTGCGCATCGAGCTGTTCCACGCCGATGCCAGTCTGCTGCTGGCGATTTTGCCGCCGGGCGGTTTTATCGGGCTGGGACTGCTGATCGCCGCCAAGAACGCCATCAACGACTGGCGGGACCGCAAACAAGCATCCACAGTGGCCCACTGCAACGTTGCCCCGGCTCGCGTCCGGGCGACCGAACTATGATCGGACGCAAGGCATGAATAACCAGAAACGCAGAGAGATCCTCGAGCGACTGCGGGAAAACAACCCCCACCCCACCACAGAGCTCAATTTCAACTCGCCATTCGAGCTGTTGATCGCCGTGCTACTCTCGGCACAGGCGACCGATGTCAGCGTCAACAAGGCGACCGACAAACTCTATCCGGTGGCCAACACCCCGCAAGCAATGCTGGATCTCGGGGTGGACGGGCTCAAGGAGTACATCAAGACCATTGGCCTCTTCAACACCAAGGCCGAGAACGTCATCAAGACCTGCGCCATCTTGCTGGAGCGCCACGGAGGCGAGGTGCCAGAGAACCGCGAAGCGCTGGAAGCCCTGCCCGGCGTCGGCCGCAAGACCGCCAACGTGGTGCTCAACACCGCCTTTGGCTGGCCCACTATCGCCGTCGATACCCATATCTTCCGGGTATCGAACCGCACCGGCTTTGCGGTAGGCAAGAACGTGGATCAGGTGGAGGAGAAGCTGCTCAAAGTGGTACCCGCCGAGTTCAAGCTGGATGTCCACCACTGGCTGATCCTGCACGGGCGTTACACCTGTCTGGCTCGCAAGCCCCGTTGTGGTTCCTGTATCATCGAGGACTTGTGCGAATACAAAGAGAAGGTCTATCCAGAAAGCTGATAGCCTCGCAACCGAGATTGAAAGCAGTACACATCACCAACCCGGAGAACTGAGCAATGAGAATTCTGCATACCATGCTGCGTGTCGGCGATCTGCAACGCTCCATCGACTTCTACACCCGCGTCCTTGGCATGAAGCTGCTGCGCAAGAGCGAGAACAGCGAGTACAAGTACACCTTGGCCTTCGTCGGTTACGGTGACGAGAAGGATGAAGCGGTGATCGAGCTGACCTACAACTGGGGGGTGAGCGAGTACGAACTGGGCTCCGCCTACGGCCATATCGCGCTGGAAGCGGACGACATCTATGCCACCTGCGAAGCACTGCGCGCCGCCGGTGCCAAGATCACTCGTGAGCCGGGCCCGGTCAAAGGCGGCACCACCGTCATCGCCTTCGTCGAAGATCCGGACGGTTACAAGATTGAACTGATTGCCAAGAAAGATGCCGGTACCGGCCTGGGTGACAGCTTCTAAGCTGCCCTAATCCCGCTGCTGAATAGCAGGATCAAAAAAGAGCGCATCTGCGCTCTTTTTTATGCCTCTTTGCCGGGGACAGCACTAGATCTCGCCATTGCGCCCCATGCTGATCACCACCCGCCGGTTCTTGGCACGACCCTGCTCCGTTTCGTTGGAGGCGACGTGCTGCTTCTCGCCATGCCCCTCCACCGAGATCTTGCCGGGATCGATCCCCAGATCGACAAACACCTTCTTGATGGCATCGGCCCGCTTCTCGGAGAGTTTCAGGTTCGGCCAGCGGCCGCCATAGCTGTCGCTGTAGGCGTCAATTACCACCACATCGATGCTCTTGTCCGCCTTGATAAACTCGCTGATCATCGCCAGCCGCCGCTTGGAGGGGATGGAGAGCTGATCGCTGTTTTTGTCGTAGGTGAGCACGCTAAAGGCGATATCGTTGAAGCTGTAGGGCAAGAGCCCACTCAGACAATCTATAAAGGCCTGATATTTAACCCGAAAGTTGACCGACGAGAGGGACACTCGCACCGCGCGGTTCTGGCGATACCAGTCCCGATACTGGAAAGTGGGCATCCGCCCCCCCTCCAGCTCGTCGAGCATGGTCCAGGCGGTTTGCCCCTCCACCAGCCCATCGAACTGCTGATAGAAGCGCAGCTGGCTCACTTCTCGCCCGGCAATCCCTGGGCGCCATACCGGCGGCATGATGCCAAGGCTCACCGTCTGGGTCTGGGCTTGTGGCCGCTTCCCCTTGAGCTCGAAGTCGAGGTTGATCTTGCGCCCGGCGCGGCTGACAAAGGCCCCCGTTCCCCAGTTGGGAATAGGGTGCTCGAGGCGACACTCAATCTGGGTATCGGAGGTCAAACGCCAGACGGATTGATCCAGACCGGCACCAAATTCGGTGACCCCAGCCTGTAACTGCATACTCACGGATATGCTGACCAACCCCAACACCCAAGCGTTCAATTGCTTGTCCTCCACACGATCTCACAAGGGGTATCGGCCAGGGAGGGACAAGCTTTAGCGCAAATGGATCAGTGGGGAGAGGCTCTCTCCAGCAACTTGAAGCTGGCAATTCGTCCAGCCAGCTCCCGTGCCAACTGATCCAGTTCGACACTATTCTGCTGCAGGGTGACCGAGTGCTGGCGATGGGCCTCGTACACTTCGCGGATGGTCATTACGTTGTGCTGGATATCGTCCGTTACGTAGCGCTGCTGCTCGGTTGCGGTAGCCACCTGTGCCGTCATGTCACTCACCTTGCGCACCTCATTGACGATGTCGGTCAGCTCGTGACCCGCCCGCTGCGCTTCACTGACACTGAGGCCCGCCTGCTCGCTGCCCGACTGCATGGCCACCACCGCCTGAAGGGCTCCAGCCCGCAAACGGGAGAGCATCTGTTCGATATCATCTGCCGCCTGCTGGGTACGGGCAGCCAGTGAACGAACCTCATCGGCGACCACGGCAAAGCCGCGCCCCGACTCACCGGCACGGGCTGCCTCAATGGCGGCATTGAGGGCCAACAGATTGGTGCGATCGGAGATCTGCTTGATGAGGTTGAGTGCCTCGACGGCGGACTCGGTATCCTGATGCAGGTTGTTGACCAACAGCCGGGTCTCGTCGAGGGTGCCGGCCACCTGCTCGATGGCGGCGATAGTCTGATCCACCTCCTTGTCCCCCTGCCGGGCACGGCCAATGGCCTGCTGGGTCGCCAGTGAGGTCTGGGTCGCATTGCGAGCAATTTCGGCCACCGTCGAAGCCATTTCCGTTGCGGCGGTGGCAACCAGTTCAACCTGACCGACGCCACGCACCACACCTTCATTCACTTCGGCAATCACCTCGCTGGAGTTGCTGGCACTACGGGTCAATATCTCACAGGAGCGGCGCACCTCCAGCAACAAGCCTTCCAGATGCTGCAGAAAGTGGTTGAGATCCCGCGCCAATGCCCCAAGCTCGTCACCCGATTGCCAGTTGACCCTCACCGTCAGATCATTGTCATTGACGAGCCGTGAAAAGGTGCGATGCAGAGCGACGAAGCCCAGATGCACATCCCGCAGCACCTTCCAACTGATGAGGGTAGTCAACAGCAGGCAGCACAGAACCGCCATAGCCCCCCACCAGAAGTTGCGCTGACTCTCTCCCTGCATCTGCTCAACCCGTTCGAACAACTGCTGGAAGAGCTGATCTTCGCCCTGTTTGAGCTGGTCGATCTTCTCGGTGCTCACGGCAAACCAGCGCTCCGGATCGACGCCAAAGCTCCCCTCGGTCATCTTGCCCAGGGCGAGCTGCTCATATTTCGCGACCTCTGCCATCACCGGACTCTTCTCAATTTGCTCAAGCAGGCGTCGCTGCGGCTCGCTTGCCACGGCGCGAAAACGCTCCAGATAGCTCTGCTGGGCAGCGAGCAGGGACATAAATTGCTGCAAGGTAGCCGGGGTGAAACTCCCTTTGGCAAAGACATTGCTGAGGGTCGCCCGCTCCATCCCCATACGCTCCTTGTTTTGCAAAAATGCGGCGTAGGCATTGGTCTGCAAGGCAATAGCGGCATCCTGGCTACGCAGACTAATCTCATCCACGACCTTGAGCAGAGAAGCAATCAACTGGCTATAAAAGGCGACCTGACGCGGGGCCTCTATGGCCAGTTTGTCCACCTGATTGCGGATCCCCATCAACTCGCGCAAAGCCAGATCCACCTGCTCGTGGGCAACCCCCCTCTCCAACCCCTGAAAGCGATGAATGGCTTCATCAACCTGTTGCCGCTGACGTGGCAGGGCATCTGCAAATTTGCGCCCTTCAGAGCCGATAAACCCCGCCGACATGCCACGCTCCTTTTGCAGCTCGTGCACCAACTGGGCGCTGCGTTCGACCACAGTCAGCTGCTGCAGGGCTTGCGTCATCTCATGGGTCACCCGATATCTGTCGTATGCGTAGTGGCTGGCGAAAAACAGCAGCGCCAATAACGGCAGGCAAATTGCCAGCAACATCTTGCCGGCCAATCCGAGTCTGTTCATCCCGCACTCCTGTCATTTTTATCAACGCGTTGATTATATCCGGCCTGCTCGCTTATGCCGCTGACGACATCTGCCATTGGCCAGAACCATGAGCTGCATCAACCATTTTCTGTAGATGGCCACGCAGCCCCCCCATAGCCCAGCCCAATGGTCAGGTCGAGACAGCCAGAGAGAAACTCGCTACAGTAGATCAGGGCGACAGGAGGTCGCTTGTTTGGGGAATCCAGCCATGAAACACCCGCTCTGCCCGCTTTACCGTCTGGGTTGCGCCCTCTTCGCGGCGACCCTGCCCATGGCGTCACTCGCGGCCAGTAACAACCTTGACGATCAGGAGGAGGACTGGGCGCAAAAACGGGCCAATGCGGTGATCTCGCTGATGACTTTCAGCGTGGTGCCGGACATCACCGCCAGCAACCTGGACATCGGCAGCAGCACTGGCCAATCTTCTGCGCTCAACATGGGGCAACTGGGAGGCGGCGCAACCCTGAGCGAAGCCGTGCCCATCTATCTGGAGGGGGCGCTGGGCTACAGCCGCTACGACCCCCAGTTTGTGATAAGCAATGGTACCGAAAGTCGCACCATACCGACCAAGTGGAATAGCCTGACCGCCTCGGGCGGGATCGGCTGGGATGTCACCCTTCACAAAGATCCGCGTGGCGGCCACTGGGTGCTGCGCCCCATAGCCAACGTCTCGCTCGGTACCATGGCCAGTGACCTGCGGATCGGCAACTGGCTGCTGGATCGTACCAAGGGCTACTCGCTGGACTTTCTCGATGGGGGTCAGCTCAATATGTACGGGCTGGGTGGCTCGCTGATGCTCGATTACGAACTCTTTTCACCGGCCCAGGACATAGATGCCGAACTGCGCTACTCCTATCAGCACCTGCAGAGCTTTGGCGGCACCTCGACCAGCGTCCGTGGTCACGCCGAGGCGGAGAACCTCGGCCTCTATCTGCGCCGCCGCGCCCCGCTGTTCCACTGGACCCTGCTCGACAGACCGGTGCGCTATGTACTGGAGGGGGCTCATACCGCATATCTGGGGGAGCAACGGGGGTTGCTTGGCTTTGACTCCCTCAACTCCATCGGCGCCGGTCTGGAGCTGGACAGCAGCAAGTACGACATCATTGTCACCCGTACCCGGCTGGTTGCCCGCTACATGTTCAGCCACAACACCAGCGGTTATTCCATCGGGCTGGCCATGAGCTTCTAACCCGGGCTGCCAGAGGGGCATCCTCCGAGTCGCATCATGCAGCTATCACCGCCACCATAAAAAACGCCAGCCTTGCGGCTGGCGTTCTCATTGGGGTTGAAGTGACTTATTTCAGATCGAAACGGTCATTGTTCATCACCTTGACCCAGGCCTTGACGAAGTCTCGGACGAACTTCTCCTTGCCATCTTGCTGGGCATAGACCTCGGCGTAGGCACGCAGCACCGAGTTGGAGCCAAACACCAGATCAACCCGGGTAGCAGTCCACTTCACCGCACCACTCTGGCGATCCACGATCTGGTAACTGTTGCGGCCAGTCGGCTGCCAGCTATAGGCCATGTCGGTCAGGTTGACGAAGAAGTCGTTGCTGAGCACACCGACCCGGTCGGTAAAGACGCCGTGGGCCGACCCGCCATGGTTGGTGCCAAGCACCCGCATACCGCCGACCAGCACAGTCATCTCGCGGGCGGTAAGCCCCAGCAACTGGGCACGGTCGAGCAGCATCTCCTCCGGCTGCACCTTGTAGTGCCCCTTCTGCCAGTTGCGGAAACCATCGTGAACCGGCTCGAGGAAGGCGAACGACTCAGCATCGGTCTGTTCGGCGCTGGCATCGCCGCGGCCCGGCGCAAAGGGAACGACGATATCGACGCCAGCCAGTTTGGCCGCCTGCTCCACCGCTGCGCTGCCACCCAGCACAATCAGGTCGGCGATGCTGACCGGCTTGCTCAGGGAGGCCTGCAGGGCGATCAGGGCGTTGAGCACCTTCTCGAGGCGAGCGGGCTCGTTGCCTTCCCACTCTTTCATCGGCGCGAGACGGATGCGAGCACCGTTGGCACCACCGCGATAATCGGAGCCGCGGAAGGTGCGGGCACTGTCCCATGCGGTGGCGATCAAATCGGTTGGCGCCACGCCGCAGGCCAGCAGTTTGGCCTTGATCTCACTAACCTCTTTGTCAGAGAGCTGGTAATCCACCGCCGGAACCGGATCCTGCCACACCATGACTTCGCTCGGCACTTCTGGCCCCAGATAGCGGCTGCGCGGCCCCATGTCGCGGTGGGTAAGCTTGAACCAGGCGCGGGCAAAGGCGTCGGAGAAGAGCGCTTGATCCGCGGCAAAGCGCTCGGAGATCTCCCGATAGACGGGGTCAAAACGCAGCGCCATGTCCGCATCGGTCATGATGGGGTTGCAGCGGATAGAGGGGTCTTCCACGTCCACCGGACGATCTTCCTCCTTGATGGCGACGGGCTCCCACTGCCAAGCACCGGCCGGGCTCTTCTTGAGCCACCAGTCGTGGCCCAGCAGCATCTTGAAGTAGCCGTTGTCCCAGCGGGTCGGGTTGCTGGTCCAGGCACCTTCGATCCCGCTGGTCACCGTATCACGGCCGATACCGCGGCTCTCGTGGTTGATCCAGCCAAGCCCCTGTTCGTGCACATCCGCCCCTTCGGGGGCTGGTCCCAGTTTGGCTGCGCTGCCGTTGCCGTGGGCCTTGCCGACGGTGTGGCCACCGGCGGTGAGGGCGACGGTCTCTTCGTCATTCATCCCCATACGGGCAAAGGTGACGCGCATGTCGTGGGCGGTTTTCAGGGGATCGGGATTGCCATCCACCCCTTCCGGGTTGACGTAAATCAGCCCCATCATCACCGCGGCCAGCGGGTTCTCCAGATCCCGTTCGCCGCTGTAACGGCTCCCTTCGCTACCGCTCGGTGCCAGCCACTCCTTCTCGGAGCCCCAATAGACATCTTTTTCCGGATGCCAGATATCCTCGCGGCCACCGGCAAAGCCGAAGGTCTTGAGCCCCATGGATTCATAGGCGACGTTGCCCGCCAGGATCATCAGGTCAGCCCAGGAGATCTTGTTGCCGTACTTCTGTTTGATCGGCCACAGCAGACGGCGCGCCTTGTCGAGGTTGCCGTTGTCTGGCCAGCTGTTGAGGGGAGCGAAGCGCTGGTTGCCGGTGTTGGCACCGCCGCGTCCGTCGGTAGCGCGATAGCTGCCGGCGGAGTGCCAGGCCATGCGGATCATCAGGCCGCCATAGTGACCCCAGTCTGCCGGCCACCAGGGCTGGCTGTCGGTCATCAGGGCATGCAGATCGGCTTTGAGGGCATCGTAATCGAGGCTGTTGAAGGCATCGGCATAATCGAAAGTCTCATCCATCGGATTGGTCTTGCTGTCATGCTGGTGCAGGATGTCGAGGTTAAGGGCATTGGGCCACCAGACTTGATGCTCCTGGCTGGCAGAGGTATTGGCACCGTGGGCAAAGGGGCACTGACCGGCCCCGCTAGCGTGTTTGTCCATCTATCAGATCCTCATTGTGGTCATAATGACGGCGAAACCCTTCGCTTCGCAGTAGAGACTAGCCTACCCCCCACCAGTCACTTAAAAAACCGAATAAAAAAGTTCAATTCAATCTGGTTTTGCGATTGAACTATCTCGTCACCGGGTAACAAACAGAACAATGCAGGCGCTGGCAGAGTAGTAGTGGCATAGATCACACACGCTTGTTGAACCCACTGTTAACATGTTGCCATTGCACATCAGACGACAGCGTTGAAATGGACTTCACACCCGTTATTGCGATTCTACTGGGCCAGTTCTGGTATCTGCTGCCCCTGTTGTTGATTGCCACCCTGATCAAAACGCCCAGGTTCAAGGGGATGGTTGGGGAGGCATTTATCAACTTGGGCATCCGGCTTTTTCTCGACCAGCGGGAGTACCACCTGCTCAAGGATGTGACGCTGCCAACCCCGCAGGGCACTACCCAGATCGACCATGTGATCATCTCGCGCTTCGGGCTATTTGTGATCGAAACCAAGAACATCAAGGGGTGGATATTTGGCAATCCAGCCCACAAGAGCTGGACCCAGCAGCTCTATCGCCGCAGACATACCTTTCAAAATCCCCTGCGCCAAAACTATCTGCACCTGATGACGCTCAAATCCTTGCTGGGTCTTGCTGATCATCAGCTCCATTCGATTATCTACTTTACTGGCGACTGCACCTTTAAAACCCCCATGCCGGATAACGTGATGAACCGCGGGCTTATTCGCTATATCAAGAGTAAAACCACGCAGGTGTTGACCTCTGCCGAAGTCACCAGAGTGATCGACACCATCCAGCGGGGACGACTGGCCGCCAATTGGCAGACCCATAAACAGCATGTGGCGCAGCTAAAGGCGCGCCACAACCAACCTGCCATTCCCTCTTCCCCAAGCAATAACGTCAGCATGGTAAAAGAGGAGCTCCCCATCCTTCATGACACGAGTCACGCCCAGCAGCGTTGCCCGAAATGCGGCAACGCCATGGTGCTTCGCACCGCACGTCGTGGCAGCAACAAGGGGGAACAGTTCTGGGGATGCAGCGCTTACCCGAAATGCCGGCAGATAATCACGCGGCAAGCTGAAGAGCGGTAAACATCGGAAACAACAAGGGCGGCCAATTGGCCGCCCTTGTTGTGTTTCTTAGCGAATGGTCGCCATCTGCCGCACGCAGCGCTGCTCCCTGTCATCCACCCGCTTGGCAAACCAGGCGGTGGTGAGGTTGCGGGTGATCTTGGGGCTTTTCAGCTGAATGCCCGGCAGGATGGCGCGGGGCAACCGCTTGCCCGCTTTCTGGTCTGCCAGCGTGAACACGCGATGATAGAGGTCGCTCTGGCCAAATTCGGCGGTATCGCCGAGTTTCAGGCTCTGATGGATCGCCTGCTGACTCATGTTGATCCGGCTGGCAATGGTATAGACCGCGAGTTCCGTCTTGCCCGGCAGGTCGGAGTCATAGCGGATCAGATCGCCATCCAGAGCCAGCGTGGTACCGCTCAAACGGCTGACGGCGGCCTGAAAGGCGGCGTTGCGACTGGCATACCAGCCGGCGTTGAAGTCAGCGAAACGGTAGAGGGTATCGGGGTACTCCGCCTCATAACCGAAGATATGTTTGGTGCCAAACCAGATACCGCCGCGACGGGTAAAGACTTCGTGGCGGATGGACTCCTTGACCGGATAGGGGTAACCACGGGTATTGGCCTCGGCAAAGGCGATGCTCACCTGCATCGGGCCGCCGGTGTGCACCGGGTTCATGTTGCCAAACAGGGTCTTGCCCATCGGCAGCATGCTGATCATGTCTTCGAAAATTTCGCTCATCTCCCGCTCGGTGCGAAGCGCATCGATGCGCTCGGCATAGCTCTTGCCTGTCGGCGAGTTGATGGAGAGCGCGGCCCGCACCATAAACTCGGGGATCAGCAGCTTGGCCGCCCGCGAGTTGATCTCCTTCCAGGCGATCTTGCCAAGGCCCGGCACCACGGGATCGGCCTGATAGGTCGCCTCCTGCTCCGCTACCGCCAGCACGGTACAGACGTTGTGGTCATTGACTGTCACCCCCTGGGTAGTGAGCGCCGTCACCACATCGTTGGCCCACCCCTGCTTGTCGGCCACATGGCGGGGCAGAAACCTCACGATGCGGCTCTTCATATCCGCCGGCTTGCGCGGCTGCATGGCTGGCGGGGTCGCCTTTTTGGCGGGCGTAGTTGCGCCCGTTGTGTCGCCAGGCGCCGGGGCAGAAGCGGGATCGCTGGCACAGCCGGCCAGCAGCAAGGGGATCAGCAGCGCCAGCGTGCGCATGGCGGGGGAAACAGAAAAGAGAGAGAGCGTCATCGGATATCCGGTACTGAGGCTGGAGGCAAACCCGCCAGGCGGCGGGCGCACACATGATGGCTCATTGTAGAGAATTGATCCACAAGGCTAAAGTCCCATCACCTCGCCCCTCTTCCTGACCAGACAGGGGTTGCCGCAACAGGAGCGCCCCCAGATATGACCAGATAACAGGTATGACCCGACAACAGACATGGGCTTTTATCGAGAGTTGTTTACATTTAGAATGCCGCCGCCAGGATGCTCACGGTATGGACCCTATGGATACGCTCGCCCATCTCTTTGCTTACGTGCAGCAGTGGCTGCTCACTCCGATCTGGCACTGCCTGACCGGACTGTTTGACTTCAACGGGCGGCTGGGCCTCCCCTTTCTGCTGATATCCGGCCTCATTGCCTACCTCCTCTACCGTGTGCGCCGGCACCAGCAAGGCCCCGCAGCGGGCAGTTTCGCCGGTTTTCTCGGCGGCCGTGCCATCTGGCTGCATCCCTCCGCCCTGCTCGATTATCAGTATTATCTGGTGCGTGCCCTGCTCCATGTGGCCCTGATCGTGCCGCTCCTGACCCTGCTCAACCCCTGGCTTTTGCAGGCAACGGATATTACCTCCGCGCTCACCCGTCTGTGGGGGGAGCGTCCCCGTCTGGCCGAGGCTAGCTGGCTGATGATGCTTTACGGTCTCGGGGTATTTCTGGTCAGCGATTTCGTCCACTACTGGCTGCACCGTCTCTTTCACAGCCGCTGGCTGTGGGAGTTTCACAAGGTGCACCACAGCGCCACCGTGCTGGTACCGCCGACCGCCAGCCGCATTCATCTGGTGGAGAAGCTCGCTGAAATCCTGCTCAAGGGGAGCGCTCTCTCCCTCTACTCCGGTGCCTTCTACTGGCTGTGCGGAGGAACCGTGCGCCCCTACACACTGTTTGGGGTGGGCTATCTGGTGCTGATCTTCAACTCGCTGGCCGCCAATTTGCGCCATAGCCATATCTGGCTGTCGTTTGGCCCGCGGCTGGAGCATATCTTCAACAGCCCGGCCCAGCATCAGATCCACCACAGCCGGGATCCCCGCCACTTCAACCACAACTTCGGGATCAACCTGTCGCTGTGGGATTGGTGGTTCGGCACTCTTTACGTCACCAACCACCAGCCAGAGCCCCTCACCTTCGGGGTCGGCCCGAAAGACAATGTGCGCTACAGCCGCCTGAGCGCGCTGATCCTGCGCCCCTTTCTGGTCACGGCCCGCAAGCTGTGGCATGCCCTGCCCCGTCCACGCAGTCGCAAGCCGCAGCCTGATTTACGGTAGTTACGCTCTTCGCCCCATAAGTCCAGTCCTCGCAGCACCCACCCCGTCGTCATAAAAAAGCCCCCGCCATTACTGGCGGGGGCTTGTCATCTATGCGGAGCGAGCATGGCTCGCGCGCAGAGCGTTAGCGGTTGTTCACCCGCTCGTGCAACTCCTGCACCGAGTTGACGCTGGCAGTGGCATCCACGCTGATGGCCATGCAGGTCGCGAATGCCTCGTTCATGGTGGTGGTATACGCCACCTTGTTCTGCAGGGCGGCGCGGCGCAGCTGCTTGGAGTCCTCGATGGCCACCCGCCCTTCGGCGGTGTTGACGATGTAGGTGTACTCGCCATTCTTGATGCGGTCGAGAATGTGCGGGCGACCTTCGTGCACCTTGTTGACCAGACGCGGGTTGATGCTCGCCTCGCCCAGCGCGACAGCGGTGCCGTGGGTGGCATCCAGCTCGTAACCCAGCTCCAGCAGCTTGGCAGCCAAGTCGACTACCTGCGCCTTGTCGCTGTGACGCACTGACAAGAGGGCTCGCCCCTCTTTCGGTACGGCGTGGTTGGCACCCAGCTGCGCCTTGGCATAAGCCTCGGCAAAGCTGCTGCCCACCCCCATCACCTCACCAGTGGAGCGCATCTCCGGCCCCAGCAGCGGGTCAACCCCCGGGAACTTGGCGAACGGCAGCACCACCTCTTTCACCGAGTAGTAGGGCGGGATGATCTCTTTGGTAAAGCCCTGCTCTTTCAGGCTCTGACCGGCCATCACGCGGGCGGCAATCTTGGCTAGCGGCGCACCGGTCGCCTTGGAGACGAACGGCACGGTACGGGCGGCACGCGGGTTCACCTCGATGAGGTAGATGTCATTGCCCTTGACCGCGAACTGCACGTTCATCAGGCCGATAACGCCGAGCTCCAGCGCCAGCTTGCGCACCTGCTCGCGGATCTCGTCCTGAATCTTTTTGGACAGGGTGTAAGGAGGCAGGGAGCAACCGGAGTCACCGGAGTGGATACCGGCCTGCTCGATGTGCTCCATGATGCCGCCGATAACCACATCGGTACCGTCGCAGATGGCATCCACGTCCAGCTCGGTGGCATCGTCCAGGAAGCGGTCCAGCAGTACCGGCGATTCGTTGGAGACGCTCACCGCCTCGGCGAAGTAGCGACGCAGGTCGGTCTCGTCGTAGACGATCTCCATGGCGCGGCCACCCAGCACGTAGGAGGGGCGAACCACCAGCGGGTAGGTGATGCGCTCGGCCACCACGACCGCCTGCTCCAGCGCGGTGACGGTGCCGTTTTCCGGCTGCTTGAGGCCAAGGCGCTCGACGGCAGACTGGAAGCGCTCGCGGTCTTCGGCGCGGTCGATGGCATCCGGGCTGGTACCGATAATCGGCACGCCGTTGGCTTCCAGTGCGCGGGCCAGTTTCAGCGGGGTCTGGCCACCGTACTGGACGATAACGCCCTTGGGTTTCTCGATGCGCACGATTTCCAGCACATCTTCCAGGGTCACCGGCTCGAAGTAGAGGCGATCCGAGGTGTCGTAATCGGTGGAGACGGTCTCCGGGTTACAGTTGACCATGATGGTCTCGTAGCCGTCTTCACGCAGGGCCAGCGCCGCATGCACGCAGCAGTAGTCAAACTCGATGCCCTGACCGATGCGGTTCGGGCCGCCACCGATGACCATGATCTTGTCGCGGTCGGTGGGGTTGGCCTCGCACTCCTCGTCATAGCTGGAGTACATGTAGGCGGTGTTGGTGGCGAACTCGGCGGCGCAGGTATCGACCCGCTTGTAGACCGGGAAGATGTTGTGGCGGGCACGCAGCTTGCGCACTTCCCCTTCGGCCACACCGAGGATCTTGGCCAGACGCGCATCGGCAAAGCCCTTGCGCTTGAGGGCGCGCAGGAAGTCGGCATCAAGACCGGCCATGCCGCGCTCTTTCACCTCTTCTTCCAGCTTCACCAGCTCTTCAATCTGCACCAGGAACCAGGGGTCAATCTTGGTCAGCTTGAAGATGCCGTCCATGGAGAGGCCTGCGCGGAAGGCGTCGGCGATGTAGAAGATACGCTCGGCACCGGCATCCTGCAGCTCGTGACGGATGCGGGTCAGGGAGTCCGGGGCGTTCAGATCCACCATGGGGTCGAAGCCCGCCTTGCCGGTCTCGAGACCGCGCAGCGCCTTGTGCAGGGACTCCTGGAAGTTGCGGCCGATGGCCATCACTTCACCGACGGACTTCATCTGGGTGGTCAGACGGTCGTTAGCACCGGCGAACTTCTCGAAGTTGAAGCGCGGCACCTTGGTCACCACGTAGTCGATGGCCGGCTCGAAGGAGGCCGGAGTACGACCGCCGGTGATATCGTTCATCAGCTCGTCCAGGGTGTAACCGATGGCGAGCTTGGCGGCAATTTTGGCGATGGGGAAACCGGTCGCCTTGGAGGCCAGCGCCGAGGAGCGCGACACCCGCGGGTTCATCTCGATGATGACCATGCGGCCATCTTTCGGGTTGATACCGAACTGGACGTTGGAGCCGCCGGTCTCGACGCCGATCTCGCGCAGCACCGCCATGGAGGCGTTGCGCATCAGCTGGTACTCCTTGTCGGTCAGCGTCTGGGCTGGCGCGACCGTGATGGAGTCACCGGTGTGGATACCCATGGGGTCGAAGTTTTCGATGGCGCAGACGATGATGCAGTTGTCGTTGCGATCCCGCACCACCTCCATCTCGTACTCTTTCCAGCCGATCAGCGACTCGTCGATGAGCAGCTCTTTGGTCGGGGAGAGATCCAGACCGCGCTCGCAGATCTCGACGAACTCTTCGGTGTTGTAGGCGATGCCGCCGCCGGAGCCGCCCATGGTAAAGGAGGGACGGATGATGCAGGGGAAGCCAACCATCTGCTGCACGCCCCACGCCTCTTCCATGTTGTGGGCGATGCCGGCGCGCGGGCACTCGAGGCCAATGCTGCGCATCGCCTTGTCAAAGCGGGAGCGATCTTCGGCCTTGTCGATGGCGTCAGCAGTGGCGCCGATCATCTCGACACCGAACTCGGCCAGCACGCCGTGCTTCTCCAGTGCCAGTGCGCAGTTGAGCGCAGTCTGGCCACCCATGGTGGGCAGGATGGCGTCCGGGCGCTCTTTCTTGATGATTTCGCGCACTACTTCCCAGGTGATGGGCTCGATGTAGGTGGCGTCTGCCATCTCCGGGTCGGTCATGATGGTGGCCGGGTTGGAGTTGACCAGAATGACGCGGTAGCCCTCCTCGCGCAGGGCTTTGCACGCCTGGGCGCCGGAGTAGTCAAATTCGCAGGCCTGGCCGATGACGATGGGGCCGGCGCCGAGGATCAGGATGCTCTGAAGGTCGTTACGTTTTGGCATGAAACTCTTTCCTCTATTCCTTAGGCGCGATACTGCTTAATCAATTCAATAAAGTGGTCAAAGAGACCGGCACAGTCGTGCGGGCCCGGGCTCGCCTCGGGGTGACCCTGGAAGCTGAAGGCCGGACGGTCGGTGCGATGGATGCCTTGCAGGGAGCCATCGAACAGGGAGACGTGGGTGGCGCGCAGGCAATCCGGCAGGCTGTTCTCGTCTACCGCAAAACCGTGGTTCTGGGCGGTGATCATCACTGTGTTGTCGTCCAGGCTCTTGACCGGATGGTTGGCGCCGTGGTGGCCAAACTTCATCTTGACGGTCTTGGCGCCGGAGGCCAGACCCAGCAGCTGGTGTCCCAGACAGATACCGAACACCGGCGTGTTGGTATTAAGGAAGGTCTTGATGGCGTCGATGGCGTAGTCGCACGGCTCGGGGTCACCGGGGCCGTTGGAGAGGAAGATGCCATCCGGGTTCAGCGCCAGTACCTCGGCGGCCGGGGTCTTGGCGGGTACCACAGTCAGGCGGCAACCACGGTCAACCAGCATGCGCAGGATGTTGCGCTTGACGCCGAAGTCATAGGCCACCACGTGGTATTTCAGCTGGTCGGCATCCGGGGTGACGTGCCCCTTGCCAAGCTGCCAGCTCCCTTCGGTCCAGTTGTACGCCTCATTAACCGTGACCTCTTTGGCCAGATCCATTCCCTTCAGACCGGGGAAGGCACGGGCCTGTTCGAGGGCATAGGCCTCATCGACTTGCTTGCCGGCCAGAATGCAGCCAGCCTGGGCGCCTTTCTCGCGCAGGATGCGGGTCAGTTTGCGGGTGTCGATGTCGGCGATGCCAACGATATTGTGAGACTTGAGGTATTCGGAGAGGGATTGCTGATTGCGGAAATTGGAGGCAAGTATCGGAAGGTCCCGGATGATCAATCCCTGAGCATGGATTTGACTGGACTCTTCATCTTCGCTGTTGGTGCCGGTGTTGCCTATATGGGGGTAAGTGAGGGTGACTATCTGACGGGAATAAGAGGGATCGGTGAGGATTTCCTGATAGCCCGTCATCGACGTATTGAAAACCACTTCACCAACGGAACATCCCTCGGCGCCTATCGACACGCCTTTGAATACAGTTCCATCTTCCAGCACTAGCAATGCAGTGTGATTCAAGACAACCTCCAGTTATTTAGCTTTAAATTCAGCAATTTACCTGGGTGTTGCGGGCTCGGTTCCGGTCTTGGACAGGACTCGAACCCGGCAGATTTCTGGCAAATTGGGCGCATTCTACTTAAAAAAAGTGGCATTTCAACGTCTTTTCTCAGATGAAATGCATCTAAATTCAATAAAAAAGCAACATTACCCATTATCTATGCACTCAATCGCTTTGCAACCCCCTCCCATGAAAGAAAAGGAAAAACCACCACCAAAAGATGACACCAAGCCAGCAATAGCGACAAAAACAAACAAAAAACCCAATTAAAACAATGGCATTTATTTTTACAAACAAAACATTAATGACAGATTTAACGTTTTTATGATGACAAGAGTGAACGTGAAAAATGGAAAACGTTTTTCTTCGTTTGAATTTTTAGTCTTTTCAGATTGGTGTAAAAAAATGGCTTCATCAGCCATAAAGATGCTCAAATCTGTTACCTGGTGATGACATTCAGGAAGGGAAAATCTGGCGGATCACGCAATATTGTGATTTATAGGGCATTCAGACAAAAATTGCCGATAGCGTGTCTTTTTACACAAACTCTGGCTGACTGACAGCAAAAACCCCGGCAAGCCGGGGTTTTTCACTGGGGTAGCAGTAGTACGAAAGTGCCGCTCAGAGGCATCACTTGAGATTGAGCACATCCTGCATGTCATAAAGACCGGCACCCTGCTGACCAAGCCACTTGCCCGCCCGCACAGCACCGTTGGCGAAAGTCAGACGGCTGGAGGCCTTGTGACTGATCTCCACCCGCTCGCCGATATCGGCAAACATGACGGTGTGCTCCCCCACCAGATCGCCGGCGCGGATGGTGGCAAAGCCGATAGTGTTGCGATCCCGCTCGCCAGTGATCCCCTCGCGACCATAGACGGCGCACTCTTTGAGATCCCGGCCCAGCGTTTTGGCGACCACTTCCCCCATGGAGAGCGCAGTACCGGATGGCGCATCCACCTTGTGGCGATGGTGGCCTTCGATGATCTCGATGTCGGTATAATCCCCCATCACCTTGGCGGCCTGTTCCAGCAACTTGAAGACCAGGTTGACCCCGACCGAGTAGTTGGAGGCGAACACGATACCGATCTGCTTGCCCGCCTCTTTCAGGGCGGCCTTGCCTGCATCGTCAAAACCGGTGGTGCCGATCACCATCTGCTTGTGGTGGGCCAGCGCAAAAGCCAGATTGGCAAGGGTCACCTCGGGGCGGGTGAAGTCGATGATGAGATCAAACTCATCGCGCACCTTGTCCAGACTGTCGCTGATGGCCACACCCAGATGGCCCAGCCCATTGAGCTCACCGGCATCAAGACCGATCACCGCCGAACCCGGCCGCTCCAGCGCAGCACCAACCACCACGCCATCGGTGTTGGTGATGGCCTCCAGCAGCACCTTGCCCATACGACCATTACAGCCCATCACGGCCACACGGATCGGATTGTCCATCTCCACCCTCTCATCTCTTTTAATTATGGAAAGAGACCGTTTTACCAGCCCGCGCCGGGTTTGAAAAGCCATGATGCCACCACTCCTTGCTGCACTCGCCAACAGCAGCGCCCGCTGGCTGGCCAAGAACTTCCTTTTGGTCACAGGCCGCTTTTCATCGTCTCACTCCATCATTTGGCAGACCGGGTGCCATCTGATAGGTTCGAACGAGTGAAATGCCAGAATACACGGAACCAGGGCAACGCCCGTGTCGATATCAAACGAGGTGCAAGGATGAGCGCAGGATTGCTGTTTGCTGTGGGGTTGATATCACTGACCCTGGTCATGCTGGCAGCGGCTCTGCTGTTTGGCGGGCCTAGTCCGGCACCGGCGATGGCCAGCATCAACGACCCTTTCAAGGGGAGTGGCTGGAGCAACATGCCACCTATCTCAAGATACCCGGCGCGTGACGGCACGCAGCTGGCCTATCGGCACTATGGCGCAGAGGGCAATACGAAGAACAACAAGGTCAAGGGCAGCGTGGTACTGGTTCACGGCTCTTCTGCCAGCAGTCAAAGCATGCACAAGATGGCGAACGCCTTTTCGCAAGCGGGATACGACGCCTACGCCCTCGATATTCGCGGCCATGGCGCATCGGGCAACAAAGGCACCATTGCCTACATCGGTCAGCTTGAAGACGATCTGGAAGATTTCATCAAGTCGGTAGCCCCCGACAAGCCTGCAACACTCGTCGGCTTCTCGTCAGGCGGCGGCTTTGTGCTGCGTGTTGCTGGCAGTGCGCGACAAACCCTGTTCGAGAGCTATCTGCTGCTCTCCCCCTATCTCGGCCCCACCGCCGCCAACTACCGGCCCAACAGCGGTGGCTGGGTACGTGTCGGCTTGCCTCGCCTCATCGCCCTGAGCATCCTCAACGGTTTCCATATTTCCGCACTCAACCCTCTGACCGTGCTGAACTTTGCTCTCAATGATGAGGCGAAATCCCTGCTGACCCCCTCCTACTCCTTCAACCTTGCCTCTAACTTTCAGCCAGAGCGCGACTATCAGCAGAATTTACGCAATGTGCAACTCCCCTGCGCCGTGATCGCGGGTGCAAATGACGAAGCTTTCCAAACAGATCAACTTGAACCTGAGTTAAGACGTCTCGGCATCTCCTGGCCTGTCACCCTGCTGCCCGGAATTGGCCACATTCCGCTGACGCTGGAACAGGATGCCATTGCGACAGCCGTTCAGGCGGTAGAGAAACTGACACAGTAACCACACAGACAAGATCTTGTGTCCACGCGTTCTGGAAATATCCGTACCATGCTCACGTAGAGATAGAGAGAGGTGCGGCTGACGTTTGGCTGCGGGAGAAATCCCCAAGATGGCATGCAGAGATCTTATCGTTTACCTCTTTCCTTATTAAAGACACGCGATACCCCCAGATACCCGCGGACTGCGCCAGAACAGCAATGAACAATAAACAGCGCTAACTTCTTTTTCCGAATATTCTTTGGATATCTCAACAACACCAGAATCATCAAACAAAAACACTTATCCATCTGGACGTCTATCTTGACCAAGCGAGGTTGACTCACTACTGTGGGCACCCCAATGCGGCAGGATGCCCGCCCTGTTTTCCCCCTATCCCTATCAGATACAGGTACAAAGCAGTTTATGACAGGAGGTCATTGTTCAATTTCAGAGGAACACATGATCCAGACTCAACCCAGTGCCAGGGCCTTGTTGCCACTTCTGGTTTTTCTCGCACTCTTTATCGGTACCGGTACCTGGCTGACCCTGCAGGGGGTCGAATTCGCCTTCTATCAGCTGCCCGCTCCGGTTGCAGCCTTGCCTGCGGTGATGCTCGCCCTGCTGCTTGGCAAAGAGAGCTTCAACAGCAATCTGGAGACCTTCTTCAAGGGGGTTGGCCACAGCAATATCATGGCGATGTGCCTTATCTATCTGCTGGCAGGGGCCTTTGCCAGCGTGGCCAAGGCCACCGGCGGCGTTGATGCCACTGTGGCGCTGGGTCTCTCCCTCATCCCCGGCTGGGCACTGCTGCCCGGGCTGTTCCTCATCTCTGCCTTTATTGCCACCGCCATGGGCACCTCCATGGGCACCATAGGTGCCGTGGCGCCGGTGGCCCTTGGCGTAGCGCAGGCAGCCGGTATTGATCCTGTGCTGATGGCAGGCACCATTCTCTCCGGCGCCATGTTTGGCGATAACCTCTCCATCATCTCCGACACCACCATAGCAGCAACCCGCAGCCAGGGATGCGAGATGAAGGACAAGTTCCGCGAGAACTTCAAGATTGCTGCCCCCGCTGCCATCGCGGTGATCCTGCTCTATCTGACCCTGGGGTCAGTGGGTGAATCCCCTGCCAGTGACAGCGCCATCGAACTGTTCAAGGTGATGCCTTATCTGCTGATCCTGGGGCTGGCGCTCGCCGGAGTGAATGTGTTTGTGGTGCTGGGGATCGGCATTCTGGCCGCCGGAGCGGTGGGCATGATCAACGGCTACGCCATCGGTCAGTTCAGCAAGGATATCTATCAGGGCTTTACCGGCATGCAGGAGATCTTCCTGCTCTCCATGCTGATCGGCGGTCTCGGCGCCCTGATGGAGCGTCAGGGTGGTCTGGCCTGGATCAGTGAGCGCATCAGCGCCCTGATTGCCCGTTTCACTCGCGAGCACAATGGTGAACAGAACGAGAAAGCCGCCGAGCTCGGCATCGCCGGGGTGGTGAGCCTCACCAACCTCTGCACCGCCAACAACACGGTGGCTATTATCGTCGCCAGCAAGGTAGCCCGGGATCTGGCCGAACACCACGGTGTCACCCCGCGCCGAGCCGCCTCCATGCTCGATATTTTCTCCTGCGTGGTACAGGGTCTGATCCCTTGGGGCGCACAGGCGCTGCTTCTGGGATCCATCTTCGCCCTGTCACCGCTGGCGGTAGTGAGCATGAGTTTCTACCCGATGGCACTCGCTGTAGCAGCACTCATTGCCGTGTTTGTGAAGCACCAGATGCGCGGCAAAGCTGACAAGTAACAGACCAGAGGCTGGCGCGCCGACATGCTGTCAACAGGGGCCACACCCTGGCCCTTGTTGACTCACTAACGGATCCGCCAGCATTTATCCCACCGTTCCGGGCATCAGCCGTCCGGGGCGAGAGTTCCCCTGTCACCCCTTAACGTCAAGAGTGAATGTGCTAAGGTAGAGCGCGTTCAAGCCATCGATGCGCAGCTATACCAGAGGTTCCCCATGCATGAGTCCCAACCCGAACGTCAATCCCTGCGCCAACTGGTTCGTCAACGCCGCAAAAATCTGAGTCCGGCCGAGCAGCAAGCGGCGGCCCAACAGCTGCTGGCCCAGTTCAAGCAACACCCCGAGATCCTCGCCGCCAAACGCATTGCCCTCTATCTGGCCAATGACGGGGAGATCAACCCCCTGCCCACCATCCACTGGCTGTGGGCCCAGCACAAAGAGGTCTACCTGCCGGTGCTCCACCCTTTTACCCCGGGTCACCTGCTCTTCTTGCGCTATACCGCCACCAGCCCCATGGTACGCAACCGCTACGGCATCGAAGAGCCGGAGCTGGATATCCTGCAGGTGGTGCCCCACAGCACGCTCGATCTTATCTGCACCCCGCTGGTCGCCTTCGATGCCCAGGGCAATCGTCTTGGCATGGGAGGCGGCTACTACGATCGCACTCTCGCCATCTGGCATGAGCACAAGCTGGGCCCCAAACCGCTCGGCATTGCCCACGACTGCCAGCAGGTGGATGCGGTCCCGCAAGAGGAGTGGGATGTGCCGCTGCCCCAGATCATCACCCCGAGCCACTGCTGGCGCTTTGAATAGGCTGTTTTTGGCAGGCAGCCCCTGCTTTGTGCGCGCAAACGCAGAATAAACAGGCAAACGATTTACAAAGTCCCTCTTTTTGCCCCGGAACGTGAGCAACAAGGTCGCGACGGGGTACCGGGTTGGATATAATGCGCCCGCTTTTTTCTTAAGGAACGATCATGACTCAAGATGAAATGAAGAAGGCGGCCGGTTGGGCTGCGCTCAAGTATGTGGTTCCCGGCACCATCGTCGGGGTGGGCACCGGCTCTACCGTCAACCACTTTATCGACGCGCTGGCGACCATGAAGGACGAGATCAAGGGGGCGGTATCCAGCTCCGTGGCCTCTACCGAGCGCCTCAAGGGCTTCGGCATCACAGTATATGATCTCAACGAGATCGACGCCCTCTCCGTCTATGT
Source organism: Aeromonas sp. 601027 (assembly GCF_049174455.1). Taxonomy (NCBI): domain Bacteria; kingdom Pseudomonadati; phylum Pseudomonadota; class Gammaproteobacteria; order Aeromonadales; family Aeromonadaceae; genus Aeromonas; species Aeromonas sp. 601027. The sequence goes on from NZ_JAAKTN010000013.1 coordinate 138,469, forward strand.
GGATGGCGCCGACGAGATCAACGCAACCCGCGACATGATCAAGGGCGGCGGCGCAGCCCTGACCCGCGAGAAGATCGTTGCCGCCGTCGCTGACAAGTTCATCTGCATCATCGACAACACCAAGACCGTCGACGTGCTGGGCCAGTTCCCGCTGCCGGTGGAAGTGATCCCCATGGCCCGCGAATACGTGGCCCGCGAAATTCGCAAACTGGGTGGCAACCCGGTGTGGCGTGAAGGGGTGGTCACCGACAACGGCAACCACATTCTGGATGTGAAAGGCATGGCCATTACCGACGCCAAGGCGTTGGAAGTGCGACTGAACGCCATTGTTGGCGTGGTCACCAACGGCCTGTTCGCCGCCCGCGGCGCCGATGTGGTCCTGATCGGTACGCCGGACGGCGTGATTACCCAGTAATCCCGACATCGGTAACACAGTGCAGCGGCATCCTCGCCCGCCAACGCCATTGTGCCAGCCCTGACGCAACAGCGGTGTTGATTGAGCCCCGGGATGGGATATGACCCAAACATTGCACTGTGAATAAATGACGGCGCCTGATGGCGCCGTTTTTATTTATCCCTCAACAAGTTGCATACGGATGTTTACAACATTCGTTGATAACTTCAAAGAATTTGACTTTCGTCACAAATATTCCCTCTCCCAAACGTTTTTGCTACTTTACGGTTTTCTTCGCACACCAAATCTGCACTTACGTTTGCACATACAGAGGGATCGTCATGACTGCCAAGTTTTCGTTGGACAAGGATAAAATCAAGGTTCTGCTGCTGGAGGGGGTTCATCCCAACACCGTAGAGACCTTTCGTGCCGCAGGTTACACCAGTGTGGAGTATCTCAAGACCTCGCTCTCCGAAGAGGAGCTGATCGAGCAGATCCGCGACGTCCATTTCATCGGGCTGCGCTCCCGCACCCAGATCACCGAGAAAGTCCTCGACGCCGCCAACAAGCTGGTCGCCATCGGCTGCTTCTGCATCGGTACCAACCAGGTCGAGCTGGAAGCGGCCCAGATCCGCGGTATTCCGGTCTTCAACGCCCCCTTCTCCAACACCCGTTCGGTCGCCGAGCTGGTACTGGGCGAGATCCTGCTGCTGCTGCGCGGCATCCCCGAGAAGAACGCCAAGTGCCATCGCGGCGTGTGGGAAAAACTGGCCAACCGCTCGGTGGAAGCGCGCGGCAAGAAGCTCGGCATCATCGGCTACGGCCACATCGGTACCCAGCTTGGCATCATCGCCGAGAGCATCGGCATGAAGGTTTATTACTACGATATCGAGAACAAGCTCTCGCTGGGTAACGCCATTCAGGTGCCGAGCATGGTCGAGCTGCTCAATATGTCTGACGTCATCAGCCTGCACGTGCCGGAGACCGCCTCCACCAAGAACATGATCGGAGCCGAGCAGCTGCGGATGATGAAACCGGGCGCCATCTTTATCAACGCCGCCCGCGGTACCGTGGTGGATATCGATGCGCTGGCTGACGTCATCAAGAGCGGCCATATCGCCGGCGCCGCCATCGACGTCTTCCCGGTCGAGCCCAAGTCCAACGACGAGGAGTTCCAAAGCCCGCTGCGTGGGTTGGAGAACGTCATCCTGACCCCGCACATCGGTGGCACCACCCATGAAGCGCAGGAGAACATCGGGCTGGAAGTAGCCAACAAGCTGGTCAAATACTCCGACAACGGCTCCACCCTCTCCGCCGTCAACTTCCCGGAAGTGTCGCTGCCGGGCCACAAGGGCTCCAGCCGTCTGCTGCACATTCACCGCAACCAGCCGGGCGTGATGAACCAGATCAACCAGATCTTCGCCGAAGAGGGGATCAACATCGCCGGTCAATACCTGCAGACCAGCAGCCATATCGGTTACGTGGTGATCGACGTGGAGACCGAGCACAGCGAGAAGGCGCTCGCCAAGCTCAAGGAGATCAACGGCACCATCCGTGCCCGCATCCTCCACTGATAGACCCTTATCTGCGCAGCAAAAAGCCCGTCGTGATGACGGGCTTTTGTATAAAGCAGAACCTCAAAGCAGCGTGATGGCTTACCACCACCCCAACAGGTTGCGGCCCACCAGCGCGCCCCACACCAGGGCATTGAGGGCCAACGCGATAAAGACGGCGGCGGAGCCCAAATCCTTGGCGCGACCGGAGAGCTCATGATGCTCGGAGCCAACCCTGTCTACCACAGCTTCAATGGCGGAGTTGAGGATCTCGACGATCACCACCAGCCAGCTGATGACGATAAGCAGCAGGATCTGGTTGAGAGAATCCCCCAGCCAGAAGGCAAGTGGCATCAGCAACAGGATCAGCATCAGCTCCTGCCGAAAAGCCGCCTCGTTAATCCAGGCTGACTTGAGCCCCTTCATGCTGTAACCGGTTGCGTTGATGATGCGGGTGACCCCGGTTGCCCCTGGCTTTGCCACGCTAACTACCTCATTTGGAATCGATTTTGGCCTCACATCCTATCAGAGCCCCCCAAGGTTTCAATCAGGGGACTTTTGCTTTATTTTATCTCTTTGCTTTTTCGCCCCTTGCGGCTGACACCACCCACTCGAGACTTGAGTTGTATGTCCATTCACACAGATGAATTGCGCACCCGTCGCCTGGAGTCACTGATCACTCCGAGCGAGCTTGCACACGCGTTTCCGATCACCGATACCATTGCCCAGAATCTGCTGGATGCCCGTCGCGAAGTGGAAGCCATTCTGGCCGGAGACGATCAGCGCCTGCTGGTCATTGTCGGCCCCTGCTCTATCCATGATCCCGCTGCTGCTCGCGAGTATGCCCAGCGCCTCAACGCCCTGCGCGAGCAGTATAAAGAGAGCCTCTGCATCGTGATGCGCACCTATTTCGAGAAACCACGCACCATCGTCGGCTGGAAGGGACTGATCAACGATCCGCGCCTCGATGGCAGCTTCGATGTCAACGAAGGGCTGAAACTGGCGCGCAAACTGCTGGTCGACATCAACGAGATCGGCATGCCCACCGCCACCGAATTCCTCGATATGGTGACCGGCCAGTATATTGCCGACCTCATCACCTGGGGCGCCATCGGCGCACGCACCACCGAATCCCAGGTACACCGCGAGATGGCTTCGGCCCTCTCCTGCCCGGTTGGCTTCAAGAACGGCACCGACGGCAATACCCGCATCGCCATCGATGCGGTGCGCGCCGCCCGTCACAGCCACATCTTCTATTCGCCGGACAAGGACGGCAAGATGACCATCTACCGCACCGCCGGTAACCCCTTTGGTCATGTGATCCTGCGTGGCGGCCACCGACCCAACTACGACACCGCCAGTGTCGATGAAGCGTGCGAGGCGCTGGCCGATGTGGGCCTGCCGGAGCGGCTGGTGGTCGATTTCAGCCACGGCAACAGCATGAAGGATCACCGTCGCCAGCTGCTGGTCGCGCAAGATATCTGCGATCAGCTGCGCCGCGGCCGCACCGGCATCGCCGGTATCATGGCCGAGAGCTTCCTGGTGGAAGGGCGTCAGGATGTGGAGAACGGCTGCGCCGCCACCTTTGGCCAGAGCATCACCGATGCCTGCCTGTCATGGAGCGACACCGAAACCCTGCTGGCGATGCTGGCCGAAGCCGCGCGGGTACGGCTGAACAAAGCAAACCTGCGGTAAGACTGCGACATCACCCTTCGGCCAGAGCATCACAGATGCCTGCTTGTCGTGGAGCGACACCGAAACCCTGCTGGCGATGCTGGCAGAAGCCGCGTAGGTACGCCTGAGCAAACAGGCTTGAACTGCGAATAAAACCAAAGGGGCCGGTATTTTTGATACCGGCCCCTTCTTCTTGCTGTCGGCCGATTACGCTTCGCTAATCGGCCCTACATGCGCCCTCTTTCCTGTACACCCTACTCACAAACTGGGCATAAACCACACGCGCCCTGCCGCTTCGATACGGTCGGTGCGAATCTGGAACACCTGCGCCAGCAGCGCTTCATCCACCAGCTCGACACCCCCTTCACGCACCACCGCGCCCCCTTGCAGGCAGAGAATGCGGTCGGCCCAGTCGATGGCCAGATTGATATCGTGGATGGCGAGCACCACCAGCAATCCCTGCACGGCCAGGGTTTTCAGCAAGCGCAACAGCGCCAACTGATGATGCAGATCGAGCCCCGCCAGCGGCTCGTCTAGCAGCAGCACCTTGCCGGTCGGATTGAGGCTCGGCCACAGCTGCAACAGGGTGCGGGCAATCAGCACCCGCTGCTGCTCGCCCCCCGACAACCGGCTGAAGTCACGAGCCAGCAAAGCTTCCAGCTCCAATGCCTCGCACAATGCATTTATCGCCTCGTTCTGTCTGGCAGGTGCAACCATCTCATCGAGCCCCAGGCTCAACACCTGAAACACCGGAATATGAAACAGCTGGGGCTGACGCTGGGGCAGCATGGCGCGCCGTTTGGCAAGCTCGGGCCAACTCATGTCAGTAAGCACTTCCCCCCCCAGCAGCACTGTGCCATCGGCGGGTAAAATCCCCGCCAGCGCCCCGAGCAGGGTCGACTTGCCACTGCCATTGGGGCCAAGCAGCGCCACCAACTGGCCGCCATGCCAGCGGATATCCAGGGGAGAGAGCCGTCCGGCAATGGCGAGTGCGCGCGCCTCCAGCATCGGCGCAGCAGCACGAGAAGAAACCGGCATGGGATCAGCGGGTGACATCGGCATCTTGCCTCAACAACGGGTAAATAAGAAGACTGCGCGCCCCGACCAAATCATGCAGATATTCATGCAGCACCATCGGCAGTTTGCCTCAATAGCAGGTAGATAAAGAGCGGCGCCCCCACCGAGGCGGTGATGACGCCGATAGGCAACTCCCCCGCGCTCAGGGTGGATCGAGCAACCAGATCGGCCGCCAGCAGCAGGGCCCCGCCGCCAAGCGCCGAGGCAGGCAGCAGAAAGCGCTGATCGCTGCCACCGCAGAGCCGCAGCAGATGGGGCACCACCAACCCGACAAAACCGATCACGCCGCACAGCGACACCGCCACACCGGTCAGCAGACAGACCGCCAGCACCAACCGCACCCGCATCCTGTCGACATCCATCCCCATCAGGCGGGCCTGGGTCTCCCCCAACAACAACTGTTGCAGCGCCTTGCCCTGCCAGCAGAGCCAGCACAGGGTGAGCGGCAGCACCAGCCACCACCAGGCAAACTGCTGGCTGCCGTAAGAGAGGCTGCCCATCATCCAGAACATGAATTCACGCAAGGAGCCGTCGTCGGCAAAGTACATCAGCCAGGTCATGGCGGCATTGGTGAGAATACCGATAGCCACCCCAAACAGTAGCAAGCGGGCATGGCCGAGACGCGCCCGGCGAGCCAGCCGAATGAGCAGCATGGTCACCAGCAGGGCGCCACCGAAGGCCGCCAGTGACAGCCCCCAGCCGGGCAGATAGACACCGAGGGATTTGGCTACCGCCATCGCTACCATGGCAGCCAGTCCTGCCCCGCTTGAAACACCAAGCAGCCCGGGCTCCGCCACCGGGTTGTGCAGCATCACCTGCAGCACGGCACCGCCACAGGCAAGCGCTGCACCAGCCAAGAGGGCCAGCAAGGCGCGCGGCAGACGCAGCTCCAGCAGGATGCGCTGTTCGAGATCGCCAAGGGGCTGCCAGGGCAGCAGCACAAACTCGCCCCAGACGAGGGATAAGAGAAACAGCAGCAGGGTCAGCAGCGTCAGGCCACAGAGCCAGCGCCGCTGCCAGCGCTGCTGGCGGGCGATAAGGGAGAGGTACAAGGATGATCCCCAACAATAACAAGGCTACATCCCCAGCCCTGTCGCAGCGCCTGGGGGAAGCAGGAAAAGGGCATGATAACAGTGGCTTGCCACCCAAGGTCAAGGCTGGTAACGCTTTGCCATCACGCTTATCTCGCCGCTGGCCACCAGATTTTGCAGCGCTACCAGCAAGGGCTGGCGCAACGACTGATGAGGTGAGTGCTTGCTCATCCCCAGATAGAGGGTCACCGGCGTGGCGGGGCGGTAGTCCGCCTTGCCTATCCGGCTGGCATTTCCCTGACTCAGGGCATAGTCCACCTGACAGTCAGTGCCAATCATCAGCGGCAGGTGACCGCGCTGCACCATGCGCAGCAGCTGATCTTCGGTGGGTACTCCGTGCTTGTCGAGGCGGCCGTCACTGTTGAAGGGCTCAAAGTAGGCGGAGTTGAGCACATAGCCCACCTTCACCCCCTGCAGATCGCGGTATTGGTGGATCCGGGCCACATTGACCGGCTGACCATAAAACGCGGGCCAGCACTGGTAGTAGGCAGGCTGCAGATAGTCGATAAACTGCGCCCGCTCGGCGGTATAGGCGAGGCCAATCATCAGATCGACCTGACCGGTCTGCATCTGCTTGAGCGCCCTGCCCCACGGCATCCGTCGTACCTGCAACTCAATGCCGCTCGCCTGTTGCAACCGACGCAGGATGTCCATGTCGAGCCCCTGCAACCGGCCATCAGCTTGCAGGATGCGAAATGGCGGCCACAGATCGGTGGCCACCGTCAGCGTCGGGGCCGCACGCACCGGCATGGCAAATAACAGTAACAACACAATCCCGCATAACTTGCCCATCCCGTCGCATACCTCGCACGGCTTATCCTGTTGGTTAAAAATACCCTCCCGCACCACGTATGAAAACCCGTGGTTCAGGGATAAAATGCGCCGGATTTTCAAGGAGAACCCTATGAACCCGATTTTCACCAGTATCGGTCTGCTGCTCTGCAGCAACGTCTTTATGACCTTCGCCTGGTACGCTCACCTCAAGAGCATGAACCATAAACCCTGGATCATTGCCGCCCTGGTGAGCTGGGGTATCGCCCTGTTCGAATACCTGCTGCAAGTGCCCGCCAACCGCATCGGCCATACGGTGATGAGCGTGGGCCAACTTAAAATCCTGCAAGAAGTGATCACACTCACCGTATTCGTCCCCTTCTCTATCTTCTATCTCAAGGAAGATCTGAAATGGGACTATCTCTGGGCAGGGCTCTGCATTCTCGGTGCGGTCTTTTTTGTCTTTCGCGAGAAACTGACCGGCGCCTGAGGCTGTACACTCAATATCATCCCGCTCATGGCATCTCATTGATCGAAGAGGCAAAAAAATGGAATTGCGAGACATGTTACAGATCCTGGCCAAGCAGGATGGCTCAGACCTCTATCTGTCGACCGGCGCGCCCCCCTGCGCCAAATTTAACGGCGGCCTGCGCCCCCTCAACGAAACGCCGCTGGAGCCGGGTGAAGTGGCGCGGATCGCCGCCGAGATCATGGATGGCGAGCAGAAGCAGCAGTTCGAGAAGGATCTGGAGATGAACCTCGCCATCTCCCTGCCCCAGATCGGCCGCTTTCGGGTCAACATCTTCAAGCAGCGCAACGAAGTCTCTCTGGTGGCCCGCAACATCAAGACCGAAATCCCCCGCTTTGAAGATCTCAAACTCCCGCCTGTGTTGCTCGACACCATCATGGAGAAACGCGGTCTGGTGCTGTTTGTCGGCGGTACCGGCTCGGGTAAATCCACTTCGCTGGCGGCGCTTATCGACCACCGCAACCGCAACAGCGGCGGCCACATCATTACCATCGAGGATCCGGTGGAGTTCGTTCATCGCCACCGCAAGAGCATCATCAACCAGCGGGAGGTTGGCGTGGATACCCGCAGCTTCCACGCCGCCCTGAAAAACACCCTGCGTCAGGCGCCGGACGTCATTCTTATCGGCGAGATCCGCGATCGCGAGACCATGGAACATGCGCTGGCCTTCTCCGAAACCGGCCACCTTGCCATCTCCACCCTGCACGCCAACAACGCCAACCAGGCGCTGGATCGCATCATCAACTTCTTCCCCGAGGAGCGCCGCCCCCAGCTGCTCAACGATCTGGGCAACAACCTCAAGGCTTTTGTCTCCCAGCGGCTGGTGAAAACCACCGATGGCGGCCGCCGGGCCGCAGTGGAGATCATGCTTGGCACCCACACCATCCGCGACATGATCAAGCGCGGCGAATTTGGCGGCCTCAAAGAGGTGATGGAAAAATCCAAGGCCCTCGGCATGGTCACCTTCGACAGCGCCCTGTTTGATCTGGTGGTGGAAGGGGTAATTGAGGAAGAAGAGGCGGTGAAAAACGCCGACTCGGCCAACAACCTGCGCCTCAAGATCAAGTTGTGGAAGGAGAAGGGGCAGATTGCCAGCAGCAGCGATGCCACTGGCTGGAGCCTCGAACCCACCAAGGACGAGAAGGGCGATTTTTTCTAACCTGTCCCCTCGAGAACCCCGGGCCCGCCCGGGGTTCTCTTTATCCAGCACGGCTGACCCGAATTATCCGCTCAGCTCACGCAGCTCACAGCCAGTCAGCACCAACGGCGAACGCGCTGGCAATACGCCACATACTCGTCGCCGAAACGAGCATGCAACAGCCGCTCCTCCGGCATGATCTGAAAGCGAGTCAGCCAGGCAACCAGCACGATTGGCCCAACCCAGACCCAACTTCCACCGAGATAACAGCCCCAGGCGGCCAGCCAGCAGAGCAGCCCCAGATACATGGGATTGCGACTGACACGATAGACGCCACAGGTCACCAGACGACTGGTGTGCTGAGGTTTGGTGGGGCTGACCGTGGTCTGGTGGTGACGAAATCGTTGCAGGGCACCAAAGCCCATGATGGCCCCCGCCACGACCAGCACAGCCATCAGCGCCATTGCCCAGATGCCGGGCTGGCTCTCCCCTCTTAGCCACCACATGGCCCCGGCACAGAGCAGGAAGATCAGCGGTGGTGGCAAACGTAACTCAAGATTGACCATTTTATTCCCCTGACGAGTGTCGGCCGAACCCGTGTTGCGGTAGACTCCCAACCAGTCAGCGCCTGTTGAGAGTGACAAAGATCATAATAATAACAACAAGTTGTGGTTAAACCACCACCAATGTGGCCGACCCCGTCCAAACTATCCAACGCGAACAACAAAAAGGAATCACCATGCACAAGAAAACTCTGCTGGCTACCCTGATCTTCGGCCTGCTCGCGGGCCAAGCCGTTGCGGCTCCCTATCTGCCCCTTGCGACGGATCATCGCAGCGGCCAGGAGCAAACCGCCAGCAACGCCTGGTTGGAAGTGGATCTGGGCGCCTTTGAACACAATATCCAGACCCTCAAGGATCGCCTCGGCGACAAGGGCCCGCAGATCTGCGCCATCATGAAGGCCGACGCTTATGGTCATGGCATCGACCTGCTGGTCCCCTCCGTGGTCAAGGCCAATATCCCCTGCATCGGCATCGCCAGCAACGAAGAGGCGCGCGTCGCCCGGGAGAAGGGCTTTACCGGCCGTCTGATGCGGGTGCGTGCTGCCACCCCGGATGAAGTAGAGCAGGCCCTGCCCTACAAGATGGAGGAGCTGATCGGCAGTCTGGTGAGTGCACAGGGTATCGCCGATATCGCCCAGCGGCACCACACCACCATTCCGGTGCATATCGCGCTCAACTCCGCCGGCATGAGCCGCAACGGCATCGACCTGCGTCTGGCCGATGCCAAGCAGGATGCGCTGGCCATGCTCAAGCTCAAGGGGATCACCCCGGTCGGCATCATGACCCACTTCCCGGTTGAGGAGAAAGAGGACGTCAAGATGGGGTTGGCCCAGTTCAAACTGGACTCCCAGTGGCTGCTGGAAGCGGGCAAGCTGGATCGCAGCAAGATCACCATCCACGCCGCCAACTCCTTCGCCACTCTGGCCGTGCCGGACGCCTACTTCGACATGGTGCGCCCGGGCGGCCTGCTGTACGGTGACTCCATCCCCTCTCACACCGAGTACAAGCGGGTGATGGCATTCAAGACCCAGGTTGCCTCCGTCAACCACTACCCGGCCGGCAACACCGTCGGTTATGACCGCACCTTCACCCTCAAGCGTGACTCCTGGCTCGCCAATCTGCCGCTGGGCTACTCCGATGGCTATCGCCGCGCCCTCAGCAACAAGGCCTATGTGCTGATCCAGGGTCAGAAGGTGCCGGTGGTCGGCAAGACTTCCATGAACACCATCATGGTGGATGTGACTGATCTGAAAGGGGTGAAACCCGGCGACGAGGTGGTGCTGTTTGGCCGTCAGGGTGACGCCGAAGTGAAACAGGCGGATCTGGAGGAGTACAACGGCGCCCTGCTGGCGGATATGTACACCATCTGGGGCTACACCAACCCCAAGAAGATCAAACGCTGATCACGCGATATGAAAAAGGGCTCCCGCGGGAGCCCTTGTTGTTTGGTATTAAATGATGTTGCGTTTAAGCGGCCTTTTTTCGGGTCACAAACAGACTCAGCCCCATGGATGCCAGCAGGATCAACGCGACTACGCCCAGTGCTATGCCGGTCGGGATCTTGAAGATATCCAGCAGCAGCATCTTGACCCCGATAAACATCAGGATCAGCGCCAGACCGTATTTGAGCAGGGCGAAGCGATCAGCCACACCGGCCAGCAGGAAGTACATGGCACGCAGACCCATGATGGCGAAGATGTTGGAGGTCAGCACGATGAAGGGATCCGTGGTCACCGCGAAGATGGCCGGGATACTGTCCACCGCGAAGATGAGATCGCTCACCTCCACCAACACCAGAATGAGCAGTAGCGGGGTGGCATAGCGCACACCGTCACGCCAGACGAAGAACTTCTCCCCTTCCAGGGTCTCGGTCACCTTGAAACGACGGCGCATCCAGCCCAGCAACGGGTTGTTGGCGAGATCAGGCTCCTTGTCGGCCGCCCACAGCATCTTGGCACCGGTCAGCAGCAGGAAAGCGCCAAACAGATAGAGGATCCAGTGGAACTGCTCGATGAGCCAGCTGCCCGCGAACACCATACCGGCACGCATCACGATGGCCCCCAGTACCCCGTAGAGCAGCACCCGGCGCTGTAACTCGGCTGGAATGGCAAAGTAGCCGAACAGCATCAGCCAGACGAAGACGTTGTCCACTGCCAGCGCTTTCTCGATAAGGTAGCCGGTGAGGAACTCCAGTCCCTTCTGGTTGGCGATTTCACGGCCCGCGCTGTGATCGAGCCAGAGCCAGATGGCCAGGTTGAAGAGCAGCGCCACGCTGACCCAGATGAGGGACCAGACACCCGCCTCTTTGAGGGACACCTTGTGTGACTTGCCACCACCGACAAAGCGTATGTCTATCCATAACAGGACCAGCACTATGCTGAAGAAACCGGTCCACATCCACCATTCACCCATTTTCACTTCTCCCAAAAACGACAAAACCCACGACCGAGAGGCGTGGGTTTGCGTTTGGAGCAGATACACCTTGCCTCTCGGCAAGGTCTCACTTACAGCTGATTTGCATCGACTGCCCGGCTGCCGGGTGCACTGCAGGAAATGGGTGCACCGTAATGACGACAAACCGGCGAGAAGTTACTCCCCTTGTTGCGCGGATAGTAGCAGCGGTAAAAGATAACGCCAAGAGGCATCTTCACTACCGCCAGAAATAAATCGGGACCCCATCAAGGAGCCCCGCAAACAGGTTCAACACATCCCCATCAGAGCGGATCGACCTTGAGGCAGGAGACCGCGTGATCGAAGTTACCCTCCAGCACGGGGCGGGTCTTGGCACACTCGGGGCCTGCCACCGGGCAGCGGGTACGAAACACGCAGCCGGACGGCGGATTCATCGGCGATGGCAGGTCTCCTTCCAGGATCTGGATCACCTTGTTGCGCTCCAGCTCAGGGTCCGGGATCGGCACCGCTGACATCAGCGCCTTGGTGTAGGGGTGCAACGGGTTGGCGAAGATCTCCTTGCCGGTCCCCAGCTCGACGGCGTTGCCCAGATACATCACCAGCACCCGATCGGAGATATGTTTGACCACAGACAGGTCGTGGGCGATGAAGATAAGCGACAGCCCCATCTCCTTTTGCAGGGATTTGAGCAGGTTAACCACCTGCGCCTGAATGGAGACGTCAAGCGCCGAGACCGGCTCGTCGCAGATGATCATCTTGGGCTCGAGGATCAGCGCCCGGGCAATCCCGATCCGCTGGCACTGGCCGCCGGAGAACTCGTGCGGATAGCGGTTGACCAGGTTGGGCAAGAGCCCCACCTTGCTCATCATGGCGCGCACCTTCTCCTTCACCTCTTCCCGTGGCAGGTTGGGATAGAAGGTGATGAGCGGCTCGGCGATGATGTCGCCAATAGTCATGCGCGGGTTCAGAGAAGCCAGCGGATCCTGGAAGATCATCTGGATCTCTTTGCGCTTCTCGCGCAGGGCATTCTGATCGAGCTTGGTGAGATCGTCACCCAGCCACACCACCTTGCCATCGGTGGCCGGTACCAGACCGATGATGGCGCGGGCAAAGGTCGATTTGCCGCAGCCGGACTCCCCCACCACACCGAGGGTTTCACCCTCATAGAGACGCAAGGTCACCCCATCGACCGCCTTGAGGTCAGACGGCTTGGCCCAGGGCCACGCCTTGCCACTCTTGATACTGAAGTGGACCTTGAGGTCAGACACTTCCAACAGCAATTTTTTGTCGGCACCCATTTAGTTGGCCCCCTTGTTCATGGCATCCGAAACCCAGTGACAAGCACGCTCCCGACCATCGTTGAACGGAGTCAGGATCGGTGACTGCTGGCCGCAAATCTCGCTGACCCGGTGGCAACGCTCCTGGAAGGGGCAGCCGGTGGGCAGACGCAGCAGGTTGGGCGGATTGCCCGGGATGGTGGGCAGCACTTCCCCTTCGGTATCGAGACGAGGAATGGCGCGCAGCAGGCCTTCGGTGTAGGGGTGGCTCGGGCGATAGAAGATATCGTCTACCTTGCCGTACTCCATGGTACGACCGGCATACATCACCAGCACCTTGTTGCAGATACCGGCGACCACGCCAAGGTCATGGGTGATCATGATGATGGCAGTGTTGAACTCGCGCTTGAGCTCGTTCATCAGAGTCATGATCTGGGCCTGTACGGTCACGTCGAGTGCGGTAGTCGGTTCGTCGGCGATCAGCAGTTGCGGCCGGCAGAGCAGCGCCATGGCGATCATCACCCGCTGACGCATACCGCCGGAGAACTCGTGGGGATACATGCCCATCCGCTTGCGTGCTTCGGGAATTTTCACCGCATCGAGCATCCGTACCGACTCTTCGAACGCTTCCGCCTTGCTGACGCCCTTATGCAACATCAGCACTTCCATCAGCTGATCCTGCACCTTCATGTAGGGGTTGAGCGAGGTCATGGGGTCCTGGAAGATCATGGCGATCTTCTCGGAGCGGATCTTGTTGAGCTTGGACTCCGGCAGGTTGAGGATCTCCTCCCCCTGAAACTTGGCGGAGCCCGTAATAATGCCGTTTTTGGCCAGCAGCCCCATGATGGCAAAGGCCGTCTGGGATTTGCCGGAGCCGGACTCGCCGACGATCCCCAGGGTTTCACCCGCAGAGAGAGAAAAGTTGAGGTCGTTGACCGCCACCACATTGCCGTCCGGGGTCTTGAACTCGACCCGCAGATCTTTCACATCCAGTAACTTCATATAAAAACTCCTTATCGATCTTTCGTGATGCTTTCCTGTCGACCCGATGCTCGATTAACGATCTTTCGGATCGAGGGCGTCACGCAGACCATCCCCGAGGAAGTTGAAGCAAAACAGGGTCACCACCATAAAGCAGGCGGGGAACAGCAGTTGCCAGATGGCCACTTCCATCGACTTGGAGCCTTCATCCAGCAGGGCGCCCCAGCTGGTCATCGGTTCCTGAACACCAAGGCCCAGGAAACTCAGGAAGGATTCAAACATGATCATCCCCGGCACCAGCAAGGTGGCGTAAACGGCCACGATACCGAGTACGTTCGGTACGATGTGACGGGTGATGATCTTCCACTTGGAGACGCCACAGACGTGGGCTGCCTCGATAAACTCCTTGCTCTTGAGGCTGAGAGTCTGGCCGCGCACGATCCGCGCCATGTCGAGCCAGCTCACCGCCCCGATGGCGATAAAGATGAGCGCCAGGTTGCGGCCAAAGAAGGTGACCAGCATGATGACAAAGAACATGAACGGGAAGGCGTTGAGGATCTCCAGTACCCGCATCATCAGGCTGTCGACCCGACCGCCGATAAAGCCGGAGGCCGCGCCATACAGGGTGCCGATGATGACCGCCACCATGGCGCCCATGATGCCGACCATCAGGGAGATGCGACCGCCCAGCAGGGTGCGCACGAACAGATCCCGCCCCAGACTGTCGGTACCGAAGTAGTGACCCGCTTCCATATCGGGCGGCGACTGCATGGCGCCCCAGTCCGGATCGTCAAAGGTGTATTGGGACAAATGGGGGCCAAAGATGACCGCCAGACCGATGATGGTCAGAATGATCAGGCTGGTCAGTGCAGCCTTGTTGCGCAGGAAACGGCGACGGGCATCCTTCCACAGGGAGCGCCCCTCCACCACTTCCACTTTTTGCGCGAACGCCTCGACGGCATCGCGTTTTTCAGTTGAAACAACCATGATGAACTCCCGAATTAGTAACGGATCTTGGGATCGATAAAGGCGTAGAGAATATCGACCACTGCGTTAAAGGTGATGGTGAGGGCGCCGACCAGAATGGTCAGACCGAGCACCATGGAGTAATCACGGTTAAGGGCACCGTTGACGAACAGCTGACCGATCCCCGGCAGGCCGAAGATGGTCTCGATCACCACGGAACCTGTGATGATGCCGACAAAGGCCGGGCCCAGATAGGAGACCACCGGCAGCATGGCCGGACGCAGCGCGTGTTTCAGGATGATGTGGCGCAGCGGCAAGCCCTTGGCACGGGCGGTACGGATGAAGTTGGAGTTCATGGTCTCAATCATGCTGCCCCGCATGATCCGCGAGATGGCAGAGATGTAGTACATCATCATGCCGAACACCGGCAGCACCATAAACTGGATGCCACCACCCTGCCAGCCACCGGCAGGGAACCAACCCAGATGAATACTGAAAAACAGCACCAACAAGGGTGCCAGCACAAAGCCCGGGATCACCACCCCGGCCATGGCCGATGACATCAGCAGATAGTCGATGATAGTGTTCTGTTTCAGTGCCGCTATGGTGCCGAAGGTGACCCCCAGCAGCACGGCGAAGAAGAAGGCCGTGGTCCCGATCTTGGCGGAAACAGGCAGCGCCTGGCTCACCAGATCATTGACGGTGAAATCCTTGTATTTAAAAGAGGGGCCCAAATCACCCTGCACCAGGTTGCCCAGGTAGGTGAGATATTGCATGCCAATGGGTTTGTCGAGCCCGTATTTGGCCTCGATGTTGGCGATGACTTCGGGGGGCAGTGAACGCTCGCTGGTAAAGGGGTTACCGGGGGCGAAACGCATCATGAAGAAAGAGACGGTGATCAAGACCAGCAGAGTCGGGATCGCTTCCAATAGCCGTTTAAAAATGAATTTCAACATAGACATTTCCTGTCCTGTACTGCTTCCAAATGGTCGCGGTTGTAATAAAGGCCCGCCGTCTGGCGGGCCCTGCTTGTTATGCGACTTGTTGCTTTAAATCAGTGAGCAATGATGTACATATCTTTGCTGTAGAGGTTATCCAGCGGGTTGGCCGGGTAGCCGCCTACATAGGGTTTGACCATACGGGCAGTCACGTACTGGTAGATGGGGGCGATCGGCATGTCTTTGGCCAGGATCTCTTCAGCCTGGACGTAGAGCTTGTTACGGGCAGCCACATCGACCTGATCACGGGATGAATCCATCAGCTTGTCGAACTCCGGATTGGAGTACTTGCCGTCGTTGTTACCGTGGGTGGTCTGCATCAGATCCAGCATGGAGGAGGCTTCGTTGTAATCGGCGATCCAGCCGGCACGACCTACGTCAAACTGACCCTGTTTCTTGGTTTCCAGGTAAGTTTTCCACTCCTGGTTGACCAGGCTCACCTGCACGCCCAGCTTCTTCCACATGGATGCCACGGCCACAGCCACTTTCTTGTGGTTGTCGTCGGTGTTGTAGAGCAGCTCGAACTTCAGCGGCTTGCTGGCATCGAAACCGGCCTCTTGCAGCAGCGCCTTGGCCTTGGCATCACGCTCGGCCTGGGTCATCTTCGACCACTCGGGCGCTACCGGCTTGAAGCCATCGACGAAGTCCGGCACCAGGGTGTAACCGGGCGTCTGACCCTGCCCCATCACCTTGTCGGCGATCACGTCGCGATCGATGGCATAGGAGAGCGCAGTACGGACACGCACATCGTCAAACGGCTTCTTCTTGACGTTGTACTGGTAGTAGTAAGTACCAACATAACCGGTCACTTTCAGCTCGTCCGGCTTCTCTTTCTTCATCTGCTTGAAGCGCTCGATGGGCATCTGATAGGTGATGTCCACTTCGCCCGCCAGATAGCGGCTCAGGTCGGCGTTGGTAGACTGGATGGGCAGATAGACCACCTTGTTGATAACGGTCTTGCCATCGTTCCAGTAGTGCTTGTTGCGCTCCACTTCGACGCGCTCGTTCACCACCCAGTTCTTCAGGGTATAGGCACCGTTGGATACCATATTTTCCGGCTGGGTCCACTTGTCACCGAACTTCTCGATCACCTTCTTCGGTACCGGATAGGTGGTGGTGTGGGAGAGCATGCTGACGAAGTAAGGGATCGCTTTCTCGAGCTGCACTTCGAAGGTGTAGTCATCGGTCGCCTTCACGCCCAGCGTATCAGCCGGCTTTTTACCTGCGATGATCTCGGAGGCATTGGCAATGGTCGGGATCTCCAGATACCAGGAGTAAGGAGAGGCGGTTTTCGGATCAACGGCACGCTGGAAAGCAAAAACGAAATCGTGGGCAGTGACCGGGTCACCGTTGGACCACTTGGCATCTTTGCGCAGGTGGAAGACGTAGTGCTTGTTATCCTTGGTTTCCCAGGATTCAGCCACCGCCGGGAGAATTTCCCCTTTCGGGCCGGATGCAACGAGACCCTCGAACAGGTCGCGCAGGATATTGGATTCGACCGTTCCTTCGGTCTTGTGCGGGTCAAGGGTCGCAGGCTCGGAGCCGTTGCCTTTTACCAGTTGCTGGACTTCAGCCAGCTTGGTTCCCGCCGGGACATCGGCAGCCTGAGCCATATTGATGCCACCAAACAGTGCAGCCACCAGCAATGTGTTAATCATTGTTTTTTTATGAGTCATTTCCCTACTCCAACAAGAACATTCCATGCATTTTTTAAAGTGACGGGGTTAAAACCCGCTCCCAGCATAATTCCCTGCCAATTCCGATAATGCAACAGATATTGTCAGGGTAATCGTCATTTTCTGGTCAAAAAATCAGCTAGCATGCGCTTTTTCAGTATTAAAACACCAGCAAAGCGCTCATTTTTCACACAAACGACCGATTCTAGAAAAGACTGGGCAAAAAGCAACCAATAAAAAGCCGGTCACGAGGACCGGCTTTCATAAAGCGGAGCTGGCTCACATCAGGCTGGGGAAAACCCCCTTGATGCCGGCCACCATGATCTCGATACCCAGCGACATCATGATAAGACCCATGATACGGGTCACCACGTTGATGCCTGTGTTGCCCATGATCTTGAACAACAGCGGCGCGGCGCGGAAGATGAGCCAGGAGCAGAAGGAGAAGACCACGACAACCACTGACATGCCGAGCAGCTGCTGCCAGTGGCTCTGGCTGGCGTAGACAATCACCGAGGAGATGGCACCTGGGCCCGCCATCAGCGGCAGCGCAAGCGGTACCACGGCGATAGACTCGCGCACCGCCAGTTCGCCCTTTTCCTGTTTGTTGTGCTTCACCTCGCCCAGCTTGCCCTGCAGCATCGACCAGGCAATCAGGGTAATCAGCGACCCACCGGCGATCCGGAACGATGCCAGCGAGATGCCAAACCCATCGAGGATCAGTTGCCCCATATACATGGAGACCAGCAGGATCACCATCACCGCGATATTGGCGGTGGTATTGGTTTTCATCCGCTCGGCCTGGGTATGGTGGCTGGTCAGACTGACAAACACCGGCAACAAACCAAGCGGGTTGATAATTGCGAACAAACCGACAAAAAACTTCAGATACAACGAGACGTCAATTGCTGCCATAGGCGCCTTCCAATAGAGTTTCGGGCCCAGCGGGCCAGTCCATTAATTTCGTGCGTAAATTTACATCATAGCCAGAGTGGGTACCAATCAAATAATCTCACCATTTTGAGGGTTTTTTAGTTAGTTCATCTAATGCATCCGCGCTAACTGGCATAAACCGATGCCAAAAGCCCTTTCTACCGCCCGACACGCGCCAGAAAAGTGAGCGCAAGCCTGCTTAATCATGACCAGAGAGTCCGACGATGACTGACCGAATGACCAAGCGACTCGAGAGAATCCAAGCTTTGCCTTCCTACTATTTCAGGCCAGACATCACTTCATTGACTCGGCAAGAGAGCCACAATGCAAAAACCGGGAAAGCGGGCAGAAATGGCCCCCTCGGGGAATAAAGCGGATTAGTCATGGATTAAAACAACAATCATTTTTGCAACAAACGCTGGAATAAAGTGCGTTTGTCGGTGATTTTGAAACCGATTCACTCATATTTACTAACCTATACCGCCAAAATAGCTCTGCAATCCTATGTTCGATTGCAATTAACCACTTGATAAATGTGGTTTATTACCCTGCGTTAACAAGCCTCTCACCTTTCCCTTTGATGCACATTCCGATAACATCAGTCAAACAAGGATTGTGAAATAAAATTTCTTTTGTTCTTTTGTTACACATGATCCAGATCAAGTTTTTCTGAGTCAGCCCCGCTCTATAATCGACTCAGAAAGCGATTTAGTAAGGCATGTGAAAAAGCTGTTGCAACGATACCGTCTTGACAGGGCGACTATAATTGCCGGGCATTGCCAACGTCTTACTAAACAGTTTTCAAATAATCAGGAGATAAACATGGCAGTAACCAATTTGGCTGAACTGGATGCACTGGTCGCCCGCGTTAAGGAAGCCCAGCGTGAATTCGCCAGCTTCTCTCAAGAGCAGGTAGACAAGATCTTCCGTGCCGCCGCCCTGGCCGCCAACAACGCCCGTATCCCCCTGGCCCAGATGGCCGTGGAAGAATCCGGTATGGGTATCATCGAAGACAAGGTTATCAAGAACCACTTCGCCTCCGAATACATCTACAACAAGTACAAAGACGAGAAGACCTGCGGCATTCTGAGCGAAGATGATCAGATGGGTACCATCACCATCGCCGAGCCGGTAGGTATCATCTGTGGTATCGTTCCGACCACCAACCCGACCTCCACTGCGATCTTCAAATCCATGATCGCGCTCAAGACCCGCAACGCCATCATCTTCTCCCCGCACCCCCGTGCCAAGAACTCCACCAATACCGCTGCCAAGCTGGTACTGGATGCCGCTGTTGCCGCTGGTGCGCCGAAAGACATCATCGGCTGGATCGACCAACCGTCTGTTGAGCTCTCCAACGCCCTGATGAAGCACGACGACATCAACCTGATCCTGGCCACCGGTGGCCCGGGCATGGTGAAAGCAGCCTACTCCTCCGGTAAGCCTGCTATCGGTGTGGGTGCCGGTAACGTACCTATCGTTATCGACGAAACTGCCGACGTGAAGCGTGCGGTTGCCTCCATCCTGATGTCCAAGACTTTCGATAACGGCGTGGTCTGTGCTTCCGAGCAGGCGGTCATCGTTGTTGATGCCATCTACGACCAAGTTAAAGAGCGCTTTGCATCCCACAAGGGCCACGTGCTCTCCAAAGAAGATGCTGACAAGGTACGTAAAGTCATCCTGATCAACGGTGCCCTGAACGCCAACATCGTTGGCCAACCAGCCACCAAGATTGCCGAGATGGCAGGCGTGACTGTACCGGCTGATACCAAGATCCTGATCGGTGAAGGCGTCAAGCTGTGTGCAGAAGATGAGTTTGCTCACGAGAAATTGTCCCCGCTGCTCGGTATGTTCCGTGCTAGCAGCTTCGAAAACGCCGTTGATATGGCCTGTGACATGGTCAACATCGGTGGTATCGGCCACACCTCCGGTCTGTACACCGACCAGGATCGCAACGCTGACCGCATCAAGTACTTCGGCGACAAGATGAAGACCGCGCGTATCCTGATCAACACTCCGTCTACCCAAGGCGGTATCGGTGACCTGTACAACTTCGCAATGGCACCGTCCCTGACCCTGGGTTGCGGCTCCTGGAGCGGTAACTCCATCTCCGAAAACGTGGGTCCGAAGCACCTGATCAACAAGAAGACAGTCGCAAAACGGGCAGAAAACATGCTGTGGCACAAACTTCCGAAATCCATCTACTTCCGTCGTGGTTCCCTGCCGATCGCTCTGAGCGACCTGGAAGGTAAAAAGCGTGCCATGGTCGTAACTGACCGCTTCCTGTTCAACAACGGCTACGCCGATGAACTGGTCAGCCTGCTGAAAGCACAGAATATGGAAGTGGAAGTGTTCTACGAAGTAGAAGCTGACCCGACCCTGGCTGTGGTTCGCAAGGGTGCCGAGATGGCCAACTCCTTCAAACCGGACGTTATCCTGGCGCTGGGCGGTGGTTCACCGATGGATGCAGCCAAGATCATGTGGGTGATGTACGAGCACCCGAACACTGCGTTCGAAGATCTGGCCATGCGCTTCATGGACATCCGCAAGCGTATCTACAAATTCCCGAAAATGGGCGTGAAGGCCGAACTGGTCTGTATCACCACCACTTCCGGTACCGGCTCTGAAGTCACTCCGTTTGCGGTAGTAACCGATGAAGTGTCTGGTCAGAAGTATCCGCTGGCTGACTACGAGCTGACCCCGAACATGGCCATCGTTGATGCCAACCTGGTCATGGGCATGCCGAAGTCTCTGTGTGCCTTCGGTGGTATCGATGCCGTGACTCACGCCATGGAAGCCTATGTTTCCGTACTGGCTAACGAGTACTCCGACGGCCAGGCGCTGCAAGCCCTGAAAATGCTGAAAGAGTACCTGCCGTCCAGCTACCAGAACGGTGCCAACGACCCGATCGCTCGTGAGAAGGTACACAATGCTGCCACCATCGCCGGTATCGCGTTCGCCAACGCCTTCCTGGGTGTGTGCCACTCCATGGCTCACAAACTGGGTGCCGAGTTCCACATTCCGCACGGTCTGGCTAACGCCCTGCTGATCAGCAACGTCATCCGCTACAACGCAAACGACAACCCGACCAAGCAGACTGCGTTCTCCCAGTACGACCGCCCGCAGGCTCGTCGTCGTTACGCCGAAGTCGCTGACCACCTGGGTCTGACTGCTGTCGGTGACCGCACCGCCGCCAAGATCGAGAAGCTGCTGACCTGGCTGGACGAGCTGAAGGCTACCCTGGGTATCCCGGCCTCTATCCGCGAAGCTGGCGTGACTGAAGCTGACTTCCTGGCCAAGGTTGACCAGCTGGCTATCGAAGCTTTCGATGACCAGTGCACCGGTGCCAACCCGCGCTACCCGCTGATCAGCGAGCTGAAGCAGGTTCTGCTGGACTCCTACTACGGTCGTCCGTTCACCGAAGCCGCTCCGGTAACTGCTGCCCCGGTTGAAGCCAAGGTTGAAGGCAAGAAGAAATCCAAGGCCTGATAACCAGTCCTGAGATAACAAGCCCGCGCACTGCGCGGGCTTTTTTTATCTGCCACTTATCACAGAGCTCCTCTCTCCAGCCGATTGCGGTAGTGCAGCCCCTAACTTCCCAACCAACCAACCAACCAACCAACCAACCAACCAACCAACCAACCAACCAACCAACCAACCAACCAACCAACCAAC
>NZ_JAAKTN010000014.1:0-159725 GCF_049174455.1 Aeromonas sp. 601027
GAAGGGGATGGTGATGATCAGATCACCGAGTCCTCAGTAAGTTCCCTTCAAACTGCATCGATTTAAGCAACAACGCCCATCGTTACAGTTACCGTGGTGTTTCCCACCGCATTTCCACGCACCGCATATATCCCCCCTCCAAAGAGGCTTTCGACAGTTGCGATATCAGGAGCGGCAGAGCTAGCTTCCGCAATTAAGTCTGAATACCCATGATGATAAAGCATTTCATCACCATCACTGAGCACCACCTTAAGGCCTATATCTTTAGAGCTACCACGAGCGACTGTTATTGGGTCCATTCTCAGTGCGACAGGCATCGCATCAGTCACTGTCAGGTGCGCAACCCCCGCAATACCGGTGGCGGTTGAAGTGGCCTTGATGTCAATGGGGATCCCTTTATCAGCATTAGGCATGGTTTTGTCGGTCGAGACGGTCACCACCCCGCGTTCATCACGCGCAACGAATACCTTATCGTGCGCAGAGGACCAGGTGATGTCTTTCTCAGCGGTGATATCTTTAGTCGAGCCATCAGTGAAATACCCGGTTGCCTTGAAGCCATTGAAGGCAAGCCCTCTCGGCAAGTCATATGTCCCCGGTGTCACCTCAATTTTCCACAACGCAGCGGTTTTGAGAGCCAATGTGGCCGCGTCTTTATATTCGACCCCATCAATGACCGTTGAGCTGATGATTTGTGTGCTGACTTGCGCCGCAGACGTCGGCGCTGTATTGGTCGCGCTGGCGATACCATCTGTGTCAACGGTGGCCACCGCGCTGTTGCTGCTGCGCCAGGTGGTTGCCGGGTCGCTGCTCACATCGCTCTCAGAGCCATCGGAGTATTTTACTTTGGCTGTGAATGTGCTCTCCATGCCCAGTGGCACCGAGCTGCGTTTTGGCGTAACACGATATGACATGGGAACCGCATTGGTTACCTCCAATTTCCCTGAGGATGCCACCTCCAACCCTTCAGTTGTCGTCAGTTTGGCATGAATAATGGTCTTGCCAATCTCCAGCCCCTTCACATAGCCATTGCCACTGGGCTGACTCGTGACCACCGAGGCAATAGCGGTGTTTTCGACGTTCCAATCCACCGCCGCAGTGACATCTTTTGCTTCCCCGTTGGAGAAAATGGCCGTGGCATGGAATTGCTTGCTCAACCCTTTTGCCAAGGTGCTGTCGTCTGGTGTGACCTGCAAACCGATCGCGATAGCATTCACGACGGTTAACGTCCCTGTGTCGGACAATCGCACGCCATCGCGCTCCATGGTCGCAGTGATGGGCGTCTCGCCAACGCTCACCCCGAACGCTTTACCATTTCCAGCCGCCTGGCTGCTGGTGATGATGGCAATGCTGGGGTCGCCGCTGCTCCAGCTGACCACCTCCGTCACATCTTCACTAGTGCCATCAGTCAGCGTCATTAGTGCCTTAATCGGCGTCGAAATGCCAATGGGGAGACGGGGAGGAATATTCGAAATTGTCAGCTCACGAGCGATGGCATCCCCACCTCCAGACTGGCCGAGCCACTGAATGCAGTGCCGTCAACCATACCGGTTGCAGTGATGGTGGCGGTCCCCTTATTTATCCCAGTTGCGATACCGTTAGTATAGTCAGGCTCGGCGGAGGTGATGGCGGCAATCGCGGCATCATCTGAGCGCCAGCTCATATCCGGGCTATTCGTTGCCTCCTCCTCTGAGCCGTCAGAGAAGACAAAATAGGCCTGGAAGGGCCGTGTCAGCCCTTTGGCGACGCGCCCTGTGGTTGGCGACACACGCACACCGGTGATGACCGGTGCAGTCACATTGAGAAGCCCTTTGCTCTCAAGGGTGATTTTGCCACTGCGATAGGTCGCGACGATATAGGCGCTACCCTCCTCTTCCCCTCGGGCGACACCATTGAGCTCAGGGGCAGGCAGACTGCTGGATACCGTCGCGGCATCCCCCTCAGTGGTCCAACTGGTGAAGTCACTTTGGGTCACATCAGCGGTGGTACCATCAGAAAACGTCACGGTGGCGGTAAATTGCTTCGTCATCCCCTTTGGTGCCGAGACTGTATCGGGTGTGACAACCAACGAGACCGGGGCGGCATCCTTGACGATGAGGCGACCTTGCGCACTGAATGTCGTTGTGCCATCGAGGTAGGTGGCCTTGATAAAGACGGTGCCGGGATTGACACCACTTGCGACACCATTGTTGGCACTGCCGCTACTGGTCACGGCAGCAATTGTAATGTTGCTGCTGCTCCAACTCACAGCACTGTCATTGGTGACATCACGCGTCAATCCGTTGGACAGGACAGCTGTCGCAATAAACGGTTTATCCATCCCCTTGGCAACCGCATCATGAGCCGGGGTCACCTGCAAGCGAGTCATGACTTCATCTGTCACGCGCAGCGTGGTGGTGGCCTCCAATGTGGCACCATCATGAAGCGCCAGGTTGGCGCTGATGGTTGCAGAGCCGACAGACATGCCTCGAACCCGACCATTGCGGGCGGGTTGCCCCATCGGGTCAGTTAAGTTGCTCGATACGGTCGCAACACTCAGGTCTCCACTGTGCCAGCTGAAAGGCGGTGACCGTCTCTTTGGTGACGACCAATGTGGCAGTTGCACTGACAGACCCACCAGCCATGGCGCCAACCGCTGTGATGGTAACCTCACCTTCACGCACACCTGTTGCAACCCCCTGCGGCAGGCCGCTTTCATCAACACCGGATGTGATGGTGGCAATGCTGGGCTCGCTGGAGCGCCAGGTCACGGCATGCTCTTGAGTCACATCCTTGGTGGTGCCATCAGAAAAAATCGCGGTAGCGGCAAATTCATAATGGAGCCCGACAGGGATACGTTGACTTGTCGGCGTAATTTGCAAGCCAACCACAGAGGCGCTGGTAATGGTTAATTCCGCCTGCCCACTAAACGGGGTGTCATTGTGGCTACCGGTGGCAACAATGGTGACAGCGCCGACATTTACCCCCAACGCCTTGCCATGCGGGTCAATCGTCGCAATATCAGGATTGCTGCTACTCCATGTCACATTGGCATCGCGCGTTACGTCAATGACCGAGCCATCACTCATGTTCAGCTGAGCCACGAACTGCTGCGTTAAGCCAACCGGGGTGCTCACCACGGCTGGCGTGACTTGCAGTGATACGACGGTGGCATCCTCTTTGGCGCCGGTGCTGCCCCCGCCAGACTGCGATGGCGCACCGGCCCCGCCACAGCCACTGGTTAAATAAACCAATATAGGCAATATAAGGTATTTACATATATTCACTGGAATATCTCTCTACCGTTTTTTATAAGCGCTAACCATTGCTCAATCTCGATGTTCAGCGCTGAAATCAGTTTCATGATCGCCCCCGAAAACAGTGAGACATACACACCCGCCCGCTCATCAATGGGCTGTGCGTTATTGCGTATCATCGCCACATGCAACGCAGCGCACTCTAGGTCGATTATTTTTTCTTCCAAGTACCGTGAGCCAAAATAGAGCAATGAATTGTGCAGCGAGTGGGCGGCGCTGGCTATCGCTTCCCAATCCTCGCACTCAATCGCAGTACGCAGGGCCTGCTCATATGCGGGGATGGAGATGAGGTACTGACTTAACAGGGTTTTTATTAGGCGCTCATCTCCCCCCAAGGTTTCAATGACAAACGCCTTGTTGAGAAGTGGCAGTGGGTGCGATGTAAATACGTCACGCGTTGATGCTATATCCATTATTTCATTGTGAATACTCATTGTTCACCCTGCCCAATAAAATAAGTCGATGCGTCGATTCTTCTCTCTGCCGACATCAAGGTGGTTATCCGCTATTGACATGCGCTCCCCCAGACCTTGTCCGTGCAGACGAGAAGGTTACGCTGATTTTATTCAACAGAGCCATGTTGTTATGCTATTTTTGGCAAGTAATATTGATGGTCGCCCGGTATCAATTTGGCTTGCAGGAAATCGGGTCGCAATAACGTTATTTTCCCTCGTTCAATGCGTATCGCACCCGCTTCGACAAGGGCCTTTAATACTTCGCTAACCCGGGGACGTGTCGCGCCAACAATGTGCCCCAGTGCATGTTGCGTAACATGAAGGACATACTCTCCGGAGCGACTTTCAGCGTGACACTCCGCCAAATGCAGCAGTGCATAGATAACGCGCCCCTTGAGGCTTCGTAATGAATTGCAAACCAACTGAAAACCAAAGCGACTTATCTTTTGTGCAATGTGAAATAAAAACACATAAAGCTCCGGCTCTCGTTTAAGCAACGACTCAATGCTCGCCTTGGGAAAGAACAATAACTCAGCGGATTGCATGGGCTCATAAACCTCATGAATGCGCTTGGAACTATGGATTGACTGAACACCAAACCAACTGCCGCGGCCCAATATCAGCCCAAATGAGTTGCTTGTAGCGGAGAGCGTCATATAGTGGACCAGGCAACCCGATGCCACATAAAAAATACCCGGTGACGGCTCCCGCAACAACCCATCGCGACAAGGCACAGCTATCTCAAGCAATTGCCTACAAGCTTGCGCGGAAAGAGTACAAGGCCATTTGATATCGATAATTTGATGATGTTCTTCCTGATAACGCACTCCACCTCCTCGAGCCCATGCTTTAGCCTTGAGGCCTCTGACATTTGTAATCAAGATAGAGTCTTGATTAAATGAAATCCGTTCCGTAAAGAACACTTAGGTATTAATCTATAATTCCTCCATATAAATGGGGCGCTCATCTGCGCCTTAAGGTCTTGTTTTCAATTGAAGAATTGCCTGCGACTCCAGAGCTTAAATATGTAGCGGGCGTTGTTTCCCAAATCAGCCAACAAGTCTGACTTCCCCAGCCCCTAGTTACCGCTCATGTACAGGACCTTAAGCGTTGAGTTCCTGTAAAACGCCTTCCAAAGTCCTGTTCTGTATCGATTTTCTCTGCTTGGTTCGGCAGGCGTTCTTGGCCAAATAATCAGCAGCCCATTCCAGTCGTACCCTTATTTCTGTCAACGCCCTATGGACCACTGCTTCCAATAGCGGCAACCACCATGTCGTACTGTTCTTTGACGCTTTCAACATCGATAGCTTCCCTGTCATCACACTCTGCGCGACCCGTCTTTTCATCACCAGCGACAGCAGGCTCGTCCACACCAATCCCTCGGCGATGGCTTTCTCCCCCGTCACAAACCCCTTGAGCCGGTTGTGCGATTTCCACTCTTTAAATAACAACTCCACCTGCCAACGGCAGCGATACAGGCTCATTACCTGCTCTGCTGACCATGCCGCTCGCGGTAGGTTCGTCATCCACAGGCAGAACCGCTTTTCCTCGGCAAACCAGCGCCAGATCACCCGATATTCCACCTTGCCGGACTTCACCACCATATCCAGTACCTCGGCCCGACAGCGCCGCCGTCCGGCCTCTTTCAGTGGCAGTCCCGCCAGCTTTGGCACTTCCCGTCCATCACCGCGCCAGACCTGGATTATCTTGGGGTTCAGGCTTTGAGTGCCTCGCACCAGATAAAATCCACCGGCATCGTTCACATGTGCAAACCAGGCTCTGTCAATGTAACCCGCGTCAGCCAGCAGCAGACAGTTGCCCAGCTTGTGAGCCTCAGGGAGAAATTGCCGCTCCCCTGCGGTATCGGCAGACACACTCATGCACAGCGGGCTCTGCCCCGACAAAGGCGCAGTCATATGGCACTCGATAGCCGCCGGACTGATGGTCTTGAACCGGCTAGGAAAGTCAGCCGCCAGACGCCGATGTACCGCAAAGGAGGTGCCATCGTGCAATAACACCTGCTTGAATGCGCCCAGGGAAGCCACTTTGAGTTGAGGGTCGAGCCGCAAGGCGATAGCCCGTTCAACCAGGGCTTTCATAAACAGGGCAAAGCTCTCTTTGCACAACTGATTGTGAAACGGTTTGTAGGAAACCTGATGCGTGTTCACCAGTTGCAAGGCATTGAAATGACGGTGTAAACCGGCAATGTCATTGACCTGGTCGCCCCCCATAGCCCGCAGCAGTGCAGGGACGAGCATGGCAGGGGTAATGGCGCGCTGACGCAGACAGAACTTGCAGAGCCGAGCAATTCGCTCGAGTGCGGCGGGAGCCAGGAGTTGCTCCAGATAGTGATTAGCATTGATAATAGTCATAGGCTTCGCGCGTGTTGATTTTGTTTGACGATAAAATCAGATCACAAACGAAGCTTTTTTATATTTATTTCAATTGGTTGCCGCTAAAGATCCTGTACATGAGTTACCGCTACACTCGGGGCTTTCTGACAGGTAGACCAAGGGTATTCAGCTTGTTTATGGCGCTTACACATACGCCATGACTTCTCCCACTTGGCCATTGCCATTGTAGTTACGCAGACTGATTTTCCCCGCCAGCAACTGCCAGCAACTGCTTGAACCGATACATCGCCGTCTCTGCCAGCGAGCGACGGTGATACCCCGATATCGTCTTCCACCAGTGCGCCAGTCCTTCCTTGCGCATCACCAGCACAGCGTCATTTCTTGCGTGTCCCTTTTCCCATAACCCCGCGCTTTTGCGAGGCGGGATACAGGCTGTCGCCCCTTTGCACGAGATAAGCTGATGGCTGGCTTTGCTGTCATAGGCGCCATCCACATAAACATGTCCCAGCTTACGCCACAGAGGGTTGAGCAAGGTGGGCTACACCTCGGCATCATGGACCTTTTCCAGCGAGACTTCCGCCGCCACGATGTCGTGGGTCACCGGGTCTACCGCCAGGTACAACTTGCGCCAGACTCGCCGTATCTCAGCGCCATGTTTTCTGACCTTCCACTCGCCTTCACCAAACACCTTCAGGCCAGTCAAGTCGATAACCAGGTCGGTGATTTGCCCCTTGCTGGGCTGCCGATAGGCCACTGTCACCGTGCGGGCCCGTTTGCTGACACAACTGTAATCGGGGCACAAAGCGGTACGTTCATCAACTGGAACAGGGAGTCGAGTAATCCCTGAGTGGCCCGCAGAGTGAGGTTGAAAATCCCTTTGAGCATCAGGAAGGTACAGATGGTCTGGTCGGTGTAAAGCTGACTGCGGCCCCGACGCCCATGATGCAGATTTGAAGAGGATGATGGTGATCAGATCACCGAGCCCTCAGTTAGTTCCATTCAAGCTGTATCGATTTGGGCAACAGCGCCACTTATCTCATATGTATTATGAGCAATGCTGTGCATATCGCCGATGAGTGAGGCATAGCATAATCACTATAATCATCAGATTATTTTCTCTATTTTCAATCATGTGATATACATCAAAGTTTCACTATCACATAAGAAGATACTGTGTTTATTATAACAAATATTGCAAAAGGTTTTATTTTTTAAAGTTGATACATTCGTCACATTATTTCAGAGCGATTCATGAACCAACCAAAGATGAAATTACCTGAACTACCAGCCGGACACCAATATAGGTTCCATGCAATGGTTAAACCTAGTGGTGCACGCTGCAATATAGATTGTGACTATTGCTTCTATTTGCATAAGAGTGATTTGTTAGGTCATGATCAGCATTCCAAAATGGATATATCAGTGTTAGAGCAGCATATACGCCAGTATATAGAAGCACAAAGTGGTAATGAGGTGATTTTTTCATGGCAAGGCGGTGAGCCGACATTAATGGGATTAGAGTTTTTTAAAAAACTCGTCAATTTTCAAACCCGCTACGCTAAGCCAGGGCAGTATATTAGTAATGATCTACAAACTAATGGTATTGCTCTTAACGACTCATGGATTGCTTTTCTAAAAGCACACAACTTTCATGTAGGACTTTCTATTGATGGGCCTAGAGGCCTACATGATGTATATAGGAAGACTCGCAGTGGTAAGTCAACCTTTGACCAAGTTATGGCTACCGCCAAAAATTTGCGTAATGCAGATATCCCTTTTGCTGCATTATGTGTTGTCAATCGAATCAATGCATTACATCCTGAATCAGTTTATCGTTTTTTGGTTGATGAAGTGGGGGCGACAAGAGTTCAATTTACTCCAGTAGTGGAGCCTCAAGGTTTTAAGGTGCAATCACCATCTCAACTCTCGTTTGAGAGTCAGCCAAGGCAGGGAGATGCTCGTGCTACACCTGGTCATCCGCTTTCTATTGTTACAAAGTGGTCTGTAGATCCTGATGCCTACGGTAGTTTTCTGAGTAAGGTCTGGGATGAATGGATAAAGTCAGACATAGGAAGAATCCATGTGAATTTATTTGAAACCGTAATCGCTCAATCAGCAGGTCTTCCAGCACAGACATGCACTCAATCAGAGTTTTGTGGCAAGGCGATTGCCGTTGAACATAATGGCGATGTTTTTTCTTGTGATCACTTCGTTTATGAACATCACCATATAGGTAACATATTACATCAGCATCTTGGTGATATAGCCTTTTCTAATGCTCAGCAGAAATTCGGTATGAATAAACGTAACACATTACCATCACAATGCCGAAGCTGTGATTATCTTAAGTTATGCTGGGGGGAATGTCCCAAAAATAGAATTATAAAAACAAAGTCTGGTGAGCCAGGTTTGAATTACCTTTGTCATGGATTATATGAATTTTATCAACATATAGACCATGATGTCATTCAGATTTTAAAAACCTTGGGGTATCTTAAATGATAATCCAGATGTATGGAAATGTAAGCACCAACAGAGGAGAGTTATAATGCGTAAATCGCTTATTGCGACTGCGATGCTAACAACTATGTTTGTTGTCCCAACATTACATGCCGCAGAAGAAAGAAAACCCAATATTTTAGTCATTTTCGGTGATGATATTGGCTGGCAAAACGTTAGTGCTTATGGAATGGGCACTATGGGTTACCGAACACCAAACATTGATAGTATTGCCCATCAAGGGGTTATGTTTACAGATCATTATGCTCAGCCAAGCTCAACCGCTGGACGAGCTGCATTTATAACTGGTCAATACCCTAT
Organism: Aeromonas sp. 601027; assembly: GCF_049174455.1. Classification (NCBI taxonomy): domain Bacteria; kingdom Pseudomonadati; phylum Pseudomonadota; class Gammaproteobacteria; order Aeromonadales; family Aeromonadaceae; genus Aeromonas; species Aeromonas sp. 601027. The sequence goes on from NZ_JAAKTN010000014.1 coordinate 8,923, forward strand.
TCGTTCAGGTATGACGACCGTAAGCATGCCTGGTGGTTCGCTTGGCCTAAAAGCAGCCTCTCCCTCGTTAGCAGAAGTGCTTAAGGAGCAAGGTTATGTCACTGGTCAATTCGGCAAAAACCATTTGGGTGACCATAACTTCTCGTTGCCTACAGTTCATGGCTTTGATGAATTCTTTGGTAATCTTTATCACCTAAATACGCAAGAAGAGTCAGAGCAGAGAGACTATAAGCGATTTGCTCAAGAGCACTCAGGGTCTGTTGAGGAATATGATAAAAAATTTGGTACCAGAGGTGTATTACATTGTTACGCAAAAACAACTGAAGATAAAACTCATGAGCCTAGATTTGGTGTCATTGGAAAGCAAGAATGTATTGATACTGGGCCACTTACTCAAGAGCGAATGAAAGCCTTTGATGAGGATGAGGTGATCCCGAAAGCCTTAGGTTTTATGGATAAAGCTGAAGCTAAAGATAAACCATTCTTTGTCTGGTTAAATACTAGCCGCATGCATTTATACACTCGCCTTAATGAAAAATGGCGTTATGCTGCGGAGACCTACACAAGCGAATATGACTATCATGGCAGTGGAATGATACAGCATGACCATGATATAGGTCTCGTTCTCGATTACTTGAAAAAGAAAGGCTTAGATAAGGATACCATTGTCGTATACAGCACAGATAATGGCCCAGAACATTCATCTTGGCCTTATGGTGGTACAACGCCTTTCCGTGGTGAAAAAATGTCCACTTATGAAGGTGGTGTCAGAGTTCCAATGATGGTGCGCTGGCCTGATCATATTCCTGCTGGTACTGTATTGAATGGCATTCAAGGACATCAAGACTTATTTACAACATTAGCCGCCGCTGCGGGGGAAAATAATGTTGTAGATAAGATGATGAAAGAGAAAAAACAATATATTGATGGTGTGAACAACCTTGAATATTGGGAAGGGAAAGTTAATAAGTCCAGTCGAAACTCTATACTATATTATTATGAGGATAAATTAACTGCTGTGCGCCTAGGTCAATGGAAGTTTCATTTCTCAACCAAGGATGATTACTACGCAAATGTTGTGCCATTGACAGTTCCCCAAATATATAACTTGAGAGCAGATCCTTTTGAAAGCTATAGCTCTCGTGATGCTCAAGGGCATTTATTACAAAAGATGTCATGGTTGTTAGCCCCTGTAAACGAAATTGTGAGCAATCATCTTAAGACACTTGTCCAATATCCACCTGTACAAGGCGGCACCAGTTTTGATATGTCAAACTTGGTGTCGGAAACGATAAAAAAAGGACAGCAGTGATTTATATAATATAAAAAGCGGCTGAGCAAGCCGCTTTTTATAACTCTCAAGAATGACTCTTTTATATTAATGGAGCGAAAGCTATCAGTTAGTGCTTCTTAAATGATGACTCCCACTCAATCAGTTGGTTTATTGGCATGGGTTTTCCATACACATATCCTTGGATCAAGTACACACCCTGTTCAAGCAGATATTCTAATTGCTCATTTGTTTCAACGCCCTCGGCGATCATCTCCATATTCGATTCACGACCAAATGCAATAATAGCATCGAGTACATTTCGCTTGAGGTCGGTTGTGCCGATTGTATCAATAAACATTTTATCAATTTTGATGCAACGAATACCTAGTTGCTGTAAATATGCAAAGCCGCCATAGCCCGTGCCGAAATCATCGAGTTTAAAGTGATATCCTCTCAAACCTAGAGTAGCGATTTCTCGTGTTGCAGCCTTTACATCGGAAATAGGAATGCGTTCGGTTAGCTCGAACGTTAATCTTTTGGGGTCTGGCCATTGTAACTTCTTCAACATATCTTGCAAATATGGCTGTTCTACGTGTGCTGCAACTAAATTGATACTGACCCATTGCATCTCATGAAGCTTATGCAAATCGGCTACAATCTGACTGACTAACTGGGTAGTCATCGGTATTATTAAACCTTGGCGTTCGGCATAATCGATAAACATTCCAGGAGGGATTAACTCCCCAGCACGGCGCCATCTTATTAAAGCCTCATAACCCATAACTTGTTTTGTTCGGCTATCAACTACAGGTTGATAAAATGGTATGAACTCATTATTTTTAAGTGCTAGATTGAGCATTCCACCTAATGAGTGGTTATGATTGCGAAGTAGCAAGTATCCTGTTGTCAACAACATGCCGATAAAAGATGAGATAAATAAGCCGTAGTATCTTATTAGATGAGTTGAATAATTCCGTAGCTCTTCTCCAGCCCAGATTTTTTGTTCAACGTTTCGTAAGTTATCAAAATTGGATGTTGATATGGCTTTATTTTGATGTTTTATCTTTGCGTCACCCCTAGGTATGTTAACTTCATTAAAGTGTGGGTCATTATAAGTGTACTCAAGATAAAAACAATTTTTACAGGGTTTAAGTAGTAAGTCATGTACGAAGCTATTATTGATTACCCAGTAAACGAGGTTTCCACCACGCTTTGAATAAACTACAAACTCTTGCTCTGTACCTGTTGCCCCTGATGTTGTCGAAATGATGTAATCAGCAGTAGCTGGCATATCTTTTATTGCATAAGATATAGGCAAGCCCGCACCAAGAGTCGAGCAACTCTTTCCTTCTGAGTTTTGAATCCCTGCGAAACGGATATGGCTATTGTAATATGATGGATTGCGTAACAACGCCATATCTCCCGTGCCACAATCAAATTTAATTCGTGGTAACTGAAATGCTATATTATGTTCCAATAGGTTATTTCTTTCTTCTGTGTGTGTAATTACTTCTTGTGCCTTCTGCTGTAGAAGGTAACTTGTGATTGGTGATGTTAGAAATGGAGTGAGCATTAGCATTATTAGTGTTGGAGAAATGAATAAACCTAAACATACCCCAAATGATTTGAATCGAGACATAGCCAACCTTCCTAGTTCGCAAAAACCATGGACTCGATGACATTTTAACCACCTTCAATTAAAAATGTCACTCTAAAAACAGCTACCCAGTTTTGAGGTATCCCTGTTGTGCTAAGTATCTTAACTGCTGGACAGCTCAAATAGAACTAACATTTATGCAACGCCCATGACAATCCATTATCAATCACAGAATCAACGCAGTTCAACGACTTGCTGTTTTGAATGGCCATTTGTATGGAGATGGTATTCACCTGGCAGTTGCCCACCAATAAGAAAGTTGTGCGTCAGCTACAGCTCGCCAAGGAGCTCAATTTCGTCAGCAAATAGCGCAAAGCAGTTTTACGAAATCAGCTGCATTCAGCAGACCTATGCAACCAATCGCTGGCTCGACAGGTTGCTCGGTTGCAAAGGGGATATCGATTACTTCCTAACCAGGCGAACTCATTGAACTTTAGAGGATGTGTAGGAGCGGGCTGACCATCAAGCAGGATGAGGGAATGGCCGTCCCCTACAGCACGTGAATAGGCTCTGAAAGGCAGTATGCCCAAAAGAAGCCAAAGCAAGACACAGGTTTGAGAGCGGTGTCAGGTGATAACTAGAACTGTACAAGTCATATCTGCTTATAGTTTAAATCTTGACTGTCCAGAATTGCTTTCAACGCCTCTACTAAACCTGGATCTGAAAGTACTGTTCCTGCTGGAATTGGCCGTTTAGCTATCAGACATCCATCATTGTTGAAAGACAAACTCGGGTTAGATTGATTGAGCAGGTTTGAGAGAACTTCCCGATTCAACTCACTCAACATAGTTGCTACCAAATTAGTAGTCCCTATATCCATAGATACAACTGGTAATTTCTCGATGTTTCTCAAAGCGTCATTTTGAGCCTTTAGCGAGCGGACTTGGCCAATGAATATCATCATTTTATGCTGAAGAACTGGATCACAAATTTTTGCCAGATCTTGTTCATCAATTTGGATTACACCATTATCAATTGTCTCCGTAATCTTAACCTTCTTCGCAGCCAGAACCTCTATCCAAGCATCGATTAAAATGGGATAAGGATTTTGGCCATTACGCTTGTTGTAAATAGTTCTAGTCGATATCTTATACCCTTGTGTTCCTAATATTTTTACTACAGATGCAGCAGAAGGTGTTGAACCTTGTTTTACCAGTTTTGCACAAACCTCATGGATATTTGCAAGCATTTTCCTTTGGTCTGCTTTTCTATTTTTAGACAACTCCTGATACAAATCCTCTACTTGGCTAATTGTTACGGGTGTCATTGATTATTTTCCTTGTGCAAAATCTGACTAGATAACTGTAGTCTTGCCATTTCACGCGGCATACTAGGGGTAAAGCCAAGATCTTCCAGGGTCACATTACCTGATTGCAATGCTACTATTTCCTCTCCTGTAGCTCTAGTTACAAGGAGTTTTGCCAGGCTATCTGCGACTCTCCGTTTTTCATCTATTGTCAGCGGTAGCATCATGAGCGGCTTATATCCGTTATTTAGAAGGATAATATTCATCACCTCATCACGCTCTCGCTCATAGTTTTCATCACGGTCATTGATATAAATTCTGCTAGCCTGAACAACAAGATCCAGTGTTTTGAAATTGCTAGGTGACTCAGCATATTCTATATCGAAGTGGCTTTGTGAGTGCACAACAAGATCAATCCCCCCTTCAGGACTTCCATCTGGTATCTGACGAATTTTACTGATGAGATTATGAGTCGCATGAAGCGAACGGATCAGAGTATCTGTTTCATTACTAAGGCGCTCAATTATTGAGTGTAATTTGTTAATATCAGTCCTCAATTTTGCATCAGGCTTTTCTCCAGCCTTCACGGCTGTTCTCAAATTAACCTGAAGTTTATTCACATTTTCGGTGGCATCTTGAGTTGCCTTTATCTTTTTCTCTATCTCAAGTAGTAATTTGTTTCCGTGTACTATCAACTCCATTTTCCAAGGAGAACCGGTAATGAAATGACGGCAATTAATACAGTCTTTATCTGAAACTGCTCCATAAGTATTAGTTTTCCCATTTTTACGAATAACTTCTCCACCATCGTAACACCTCGTACCACCGTATGGGCAAATTCCTAGATGGGTTGCATTCCAAATACCGACAATGGCAGTACAATTTCTGCTTAATGCGATTGCAGCATCTTCACTATTATATACTGCATATTTTTTCACCTCATCCCACGAAGAACTCTTAATCCACCGAGCAAAGTCCTCCTGTTCACTTAGCAGGATATTGTGACTGGCCTCATTCAGTATTTCTGTGACGTGAGCTACCGAATGTTTTATGTAATAGAGGGTCATGGTCAAGCTTTTATGCCCAGCAACAAGCTTACTAAGTACATCAATTGGAACCCCTTGTTCTGCCAGTGAGGTTAGTCCCGCAACCCTTAATCCGTGAGGTGTAAAGAATACTAATTGGGGTTGTCCAACCTCATTCCAATTAAGAACAAGTTGGATATCCAGTCCCTCTTCATTAAGCTGTTTTTCCAGTTCAGCCATTGCCAGATTCCAATACTGAACCAGAGAACGCTCAGTTGGAGGGACCATGCTAGTTGCAGCACTTCGTTTCGAGTTTATGCCCGAACGGAAAAGATAAAAACGGTCAGGAATACTATCTGCGATAGCCTGATTGGCTGTTTGAGGAAATACAGAATCTGGAATTTCTCTGGCAGAGACAGGATTGTAACACGGATTATACTTTTCCTGCCATGCTCTTAACTCTGTTGCCAGACGGATTATTTCTGGATGCTTCCAAGGAATTTCATAACCAGAAAATTCACTAAACCCCACATCTTTGTCTGCTGTTTTATTGGAGTTTATGTAAAGAACCAGATTCTGGTCACTTTCTTCAAATGAGCGAGATTCTCTCAGTAAACCACGGTCATAAACTCTAGCTTTAGGATCGTTTTTCCAAAAATTAGCGGTACTTGATTTATTTGCAATCCATTTATTTAACTCTGGTGAGAATTGCTTAGTATCGCCCTCTCCAGAATCACACCGTAGCAACTGGATACGCCGAACTGGAATTTCTAACATCATCAGGTAGATATATGTAACTGAAGGCAACCAGAGAGGCTCACCTAGTTCGTTTGTTAAATGGTCACTATATTCACTACTTAATGTTTTTGGCCATGCATAATCTTCTCCTGAGAGCAAATCCCTTAACCTCATTCTAAGCCATAATGGCATAACCTCCTTGGTAGAAGATCCTGGCACATCCAAATCACTTTTATGCGAATTAAAAAAAGATTTAAGTGCTTGCGGACGAACTAATGGGTATGCGGCAGAAAATTTATCACCATTTTCTTCGGTGTCAGATAAATAGGTTTCGATAAACCAGTTGGAAAAATTCGTGTTGTATCTTACAAAATCGCAGAGAGCGGCCTCACTGGAAAATAACTTTTCATGAAACTTTGCTTCCGACCATGCTATGAAATCTACTGGTGGTTGTGAGCTAAAGAACTCTTCTGGCGATGGTATTTGGGTGCCAAAATAGACATCTTCCAAGAAGATACGAAATCTATGAAATGCAGTATGATAAGTTTTTAGCGTATAGTTACGAGTTGATTCAATATAGTGGTTCCAACGCTCAACCCATGAAACAAGATGCTCAGGAGGCTTAGCCAGAAGATCCTCGCCTTTGTTGACTTTATCTGAGCGTTTTACGTGAATCGCCTTAGAGAAGTTATACCCTTTTACCATTAAAGTTAGTAGTTGAGCTACCCCCTTTAAACCTGCTATATCATGAATGCCTAGATCATTAATATACCGGTCACCGTCAGCTGTTCTTATAGGAGCTAAAAACTCCTCCCAGTCCTCCATAGTGACGTCATTAAGATACTTCCTCTCCATCAGAAAAAGAAGTTCACTCGCAGCAGTGATAATATTATTGACGAGAGTGGCTCTTGCTCGCTCGCTTTTTGGGCTATTAGCAACCCCATGAGAGGCTATATCCTTTTCAAGCCTATCTACTATTGACTTTGGGACAAGTAGCCTTCTTAAATTTTTGGGTATGTACGACTGCCCATACCTAGCGTAAAAAAATTCAGACGTTATCATCCATTTACATGTTTTGTAGTTTTTTATCAAACGCTCCAAAGCATTTTCAGCCTCTCTTGAAACCTTGGATGCAGCAAAAGGGGAAATGACCATCACAGATAGGGCTATTTCATCATTTTGTTCAATTGCGTTGCCATTTCTTGCACTGATACCGCGCAATTTCATTTGACCATTCCTATATTGTTTAGTTGTGAGCTAAGTGTGTAACTGGCCAAGATCTTCTGAACCTTATCTGGTGGTAGTTTTTTGTATACTTCTTGAGCATCAATGGTTCGATGGTGCATTACATCCTTAATTATCTGGGGCTCAACTCCAGCTTCGGCCATTACATGTCCAACGTGGTGCCGTAACGCATGCGGATTGAGTCCATAATCTCGACCACGCGGCAACTTCCGCCCAAGTTTTTTCTCCAACCGCCCTAGAGCCCTCTCAAAAGATTTATCGAATGCAGCCATTGAGTAAGGAGCACCTCGATAGCTGATGCCTGCCCCACGATCTTCACCATTAGATACAAATAAAAATGGATGTTCGGTTCCGTGATTAGCCTTGTAGCTCTCCATTAGTAATGGACGATAACGGTTCATGTAGAGTAAATACATTTCCCAAAACAAGAACGAGTACGACTCATGTATGAAATAAACAGGCGCTGACAGCGTTTTTTTATCTACGGCCAGAGATTTCCAGGTAGCATGGTGACTTTTGCTAGCACTACTCCGATTTCTAGGTAACATTTTCCTCTGTGCCAAGTACTGTTCTCTGGTTTGTTTGTTGCCTCTAAGGCCTGTTTGTGCGCCTGATGGATGAAATAAGGTAACTGTGCATCCTTTCGCTGGTTCAGGCATGACATCATTAAACCAGAGATGAAATGGCTCCCCTTTTCGAAGCCCACCGCCCGCAAGCAATATAGTGATCATTTTGGCCGTCATGTCCTCTCGTTCAAATGGATCAGTTGCATGAGGATCACGAATGAAGCCGTGTGTTATTAGCTGAGGAATTAGCTCTGAAGGGAAGTCGTTGACAGTTCGAATGTTACCTATCGATTCTCGGGGATCATTACCCAATTCCATACCAAAAAAATGTCTCGCTTTATCCAACCCTTCCGCCAGCATTTTGACGTCCTTGGTGTGATACAGCATGGATTTACTGGCTATTATTTTACTAGCCGTCAGCAGCCTCTTTAGGCTAGGTGGGACTTCTTCTAAATACCGAAGGAAAACCGGATCATCTTTCCTGCTGGTTTCATCTTTCCAAGCGATAAACCTAGTTATGCTAGAGCACATCTTTTTTTGCACAGAAACCGAACCAGGGGCCCAATAAAGTCCTGTCTTGTCTTGATAGGTCTCGGTATCAATAGTGCCGTGACAAAGGGATAGCGAGAACCGCCGAAAAATCTCTTGTCTTGATAAACCTAAATTGGCAACAGCAACGGAGTAATCATATAGCAGGCCCAGCGCTCTTGATGTTTGTCTCGCCCACGACAAGCTAGTATTCGGACGAGCTTTGAGGTACTCAACGAGAGGCCAGAAAACAGAAAGCCCGTTTGGAGTAATCAAGTATAACATTGGTAGCTTCATGGTTGAGACATCAGCCAACCTCTGGATGACCACAACATGAGACCTACCTATAGGAGAATTCTCTTTCAACCTCAAAGCAACCACCATTTAACATGACACTCCATGTGTTAACTTAATGGTAAGATCTGCTAGGGGGTTGGTCAAATCAATAATCTATAAAATTTTGTTGATTTACACGATTTATCAACCTATCATCCGCACCATAAAGCGCTTAGTAGTAACTTGTGGTAACATAAGTAAAGGGGTTAGAAGAGCAACGGCCTTCTAAGCCGTGGGTCGCAGGTTCGAATCCTGCAGGGCGCGCCATTGATACTCTCCTTTTCTTCTAGATTGGCGAGTGTTGATGAAGATTTTAGTGGTGGCTGTAGCTCAGTTGGTAGAGTCCCGGATTGTGATTCCGGTTGTCGTGGGTTCGAGCCCCATCAGCCACCCCATTATTCTGTCGATAATCGCCGCAAGGTGATGTCCATCGACTTGGTGCAGTGACCTTCTGGTCTGCTCCGCGAAAAACCGGCCAAGGCCGGTTTTTTGTTTTGCACTCGACAGCGCCATGCCTTGTCGGCAAGGCATCCTCCAGCTCGATAAACGCGGCTCTGCCCATTTGTCACGATTCGCGCTCCCCGTCGATACACAGCCACACTCCCCCGCACATCAGTCTGCTCGGTTCTTTTTCTGTATTTCCCAAGCGCCATTGATATGCTGATCGCTCTTCCTCTCTCCTGCTTTCCGTTGGAGCTTTTCTATGCAACGCATTCTTTTTGTCGAAGATGATCCCGAGATTGGCCAGCTCATCAGCAGTTGGCTCGGTCGCCACGATATGGACGTGACCCTCGAGCCCAGAGGGGACATGGCACTGGCCCGGGTCGAGGCCGAACAGCCCGATCTGGTGCTGCTCGATATCATGTTGCCGGGGCAAGATGGCATGTCCCTCTGTCGGGATCTGCGGCCGCGCTTCGACGGCCCCATCGTGATGCTCACCTCGCTGGACAGCGACATGAACCAGATCCTGAGTCTGGAGTTGGGCGCCAACGACTACATCCTCAAAACGACACCACCACCGGTGCTGCTGGCCCGACTTCGGGTGCAATTTCGCCAGCACCAGCAAACACCAACCCAACCGGCAGCCACCAGCAGCGTTCCCCAGCAGCTGCAATTTGGTCGGCTGCGGGTGGATGGTCCGGGACGAGATGTGCGCCTCGATGGCGAGAGCATTGCCCTCTCGACCGCCGACTTTGATCTGCTGTGGGAGCTCGCCTGCCACGCGGGCCAAATCTTGAGTCGGGAAGCCCTCTTTCGCAGCTTGCGCGGCCGGGAGTACGACGGTCAGGATCGCAGCATGGATGTGGCCATCTCCCGCCTGCGCCGCAAACTGGGTGATAACCCCGACAACCCGACCCGGATCAAGACGGTGCGACAGAAAGGCTACCTCTTCGTCCCCCACGCCTGGGAATAACCCTCTTTCGGGAGCACCGCCATGCGCCGCCTCTTTATCCAGTTCTATCTGTTGCTGATCGGCTGCTTCACCCTGGCCATCCTGCTGGTTGGTGTGGTCTATCAGGTGACCGCCGAACGGGCGGGTGATCGCTATCTCGAACGCATGATGCAGGGCTCTCTTGGCCTGTTGACCGGCGAGTTGGCAAGAACCCCGCCACAGCGCTGGCCCGATCGGCTGGCCGAGCAGAGCAGTCAGTTTACCCTCCCCCTCAAGATCGGTGAGCTGACACGCCAGCCCCTGGCCAGCGAGGATCAAGCCTTTCTGGCCGCCGGCAACATTGTCATCGTTGAGGAGGATGACACCTTCCTGCAGCGCATCCCCGATACCGATCGGGTGCTGATTGTCGGCCCGGTTCCCTACCTCTCCTACCTGCACGAGCTGCACTGGGTCGATGTGGGGCTGCTGCTGGGGATCGGCCTATCCCTCGGCCTGCCCATCCTTCTGTGGTTGCGTCCCCACTGGCGCGGCTTGCAGCAGTTGGAGCAAACCGCACGTCGCGTGGGCGATGGGGATCTCTCCTGCCGAACCAATCTGCCACCGGGCAGCAGCCTGGCCCGGGTGGGACGCACCTTCGATCAAATGGCGACCCAATTGCAGGCCATGATTGCCAGCCGCAAGCAACTGACCGATGCCATCGCCCACGAGTTGCGCACCCCGCTGGTCCGGTTGCGCTATCGGCTTGCCATGCTCGATCCTGCCCCTGCCGAGCAGGAGCAGCAGGCGCTGGAGCGAGATCTGGGAGCGCTGGACGCTCTGATCGAAGAGATGCTCACCTACGCCAAGCTGGACAGGCCGGAGCTGCCGTTGCAGCAGGACGAGCTGGAGCTCAGTCACTGGGCACAAGCGCATCTTGGCGACTGGCAAGCGCTGGTCCCCGAAAAGAAGCTCACCCTCGATCTGCCGCAACGCTACATGCCCTGGTGCGGCGATCAGCGTCTGCTGACGCGCGCGGTGGAGAACCTCATCGGCAATGCTCTGCGCTACGCCGAGAGCGAGGTTACCCTCTCCATCTCGCGGCTGCAGGAGAACTATCTGCTGGAGGTGAGCGACGATGGACCGGGGATCGATCCGGCGCTGGCGCCCCAGATCTTCGAGCCGTTCGTACGCCTTGATCAAAGCCGGGATCGTCGCACCGGCGGCACTGGTTTGGGACTGGCCATCGTGCGCAGCATTGCCCGTCATCACGGGGGCGATGTGGCGCTGCAGGCCAGTGACCACGGCGCCCGCTTCTGCCTCACCCTGCCTGTACATTTGGATACAAACCGTCACCAACCGCTCACTGAAGGGCCACCGCAACCGTCATAGGATGACTGTCATGGAGAACGCTCCATAACATCAACCCGAATAAGGAAATTGAACATGAAAAAGATCATTCCCCTGACCCTGGCTGCCGTCTTCGCTCTCACCTCCGGTTTCACCATGGCGGCCACCCCGACCAAGACAGCCACACCGCAGGCGACCCAGACCAAGGTGGTGAAAAAACACCATAAAGCCACCCACGCCAAGACCCCTGCCGTCAAAGTCGCACCGAAAACCAAGTGATCCAACCGGTCACTGGATAGCACAGAGGGAGGCTGACGCCTCCCTTTCCATCTCTTCCCGAAATTTTCCTGACGAGCGCCTCCCTCGTCCAAACCGGATCCACGACCCGGCTCCCCCTTTGCGGGAAACGGTCAATGACCACAGGAACATGGCATGTGGCGTCATCTGCTTAAATGGCTAGGCCCCTTGTGCAGCTTGTTGCTGCTCGGCACCGCACTGACCGTGCTGTATCACCTGACTCAGGCATGGCACTGGCACGATATTCGTGTGGCTATCTGGTCCCAACCCCTGCCGCGACTGGCGGGCGCCCTGTTGCTGACCCTGCTCAGTTATGGTTGTCTCTGTAGCTATGACATGCTGGCGCTCCATGCGCTGGGCAAGCGCCTTCCCTGGCAACAGGTCAGCATCACCTCCTTTATCGCCTACACCTTCTCCAACACCCTGGGATTTGCCCTGCTGACCGGTACCTCGGTACGCTATCGCCTCTACTCCGCACTGGGGCTCGCCACCGGAGAAGTGGCCCGCGTGGTGCTGTTCTGCTCCATCACTTTTTTCCTCGGCCTGCTGGCGTGGGAAGGTGGCGCCCTACTGACCTGCGATGTATCACAGCTGCTGCCTGACTGGCCGCAGTGGGCAGATACCCTGCTCAGGCTGGCGGGCATGATGGCTCTGCTGTTGGTGGCCTGCTACCTCTGCTGGCCCACACACCGTCTCTCCTGGCGCGAACACACCCTGACCCTGCCCGGTTTCAAAGTTCGTCTGTCGCAGCTGCTGGTCGCGCTGGCTGACTGGATGGCCGCCGCCGCCGTACTGTTTGTGCTGCTGCCCGCATATAGCGTCCCCTACCCTGTGCTGCTCAGTGCCTTCGTGCTGGCCAGCTTCCTCGGAGTACTGGCCCACGTGCCGGGCGGGATCGGCGTGTTCGAAGCGAGCATGAGCCTGCTGCTGGCTAACTACCTGCCAACCGACAAGCTGCTCGCCTCGCTGCTGCTCTACCGCTGCATCTATTATCTGCTTCCCTTTCTCTGTGCCCTGCTGCTCTTTACCAGCCAGGAGATGTTGCAACAAAAAGCGCGCTGGCAGCGGCTACAGGGGCTGATGAGCGCAGTGCGCGAATTTCTTCCCGCCCTTATCAGCATGGGCACCTTCGCCGCCGGCAGCCTGCTGCTCTGCTCGGGGATGATCCCGACCATGCGAAGCCACATCGAAGTGTGGCTGCAGGTGTTGCCGCTCCACCTACTGGAGCTCTCCCACGTGCTCGGCAGCGTGAGCGGTATCCTCCTGATCCTGCTGGCGCGCAGCCTCTATCGCCGTCACGACGCCGCGTTTCGCATCACCCAGCTGCTGCTGGCTCTGGGTATCGCCTTCTCCCTGCTCAAGGGGGGGGACTGGGAGTCAGCCCTGCTGCTTGGCAGTTTCCTGCTCATCATGACCCCCTGCCGCACCCTCTTCTATCGCAAGGGGTCGCTGCTCTATCCCCAGTACACCCCAGGCTGGCTCATTTCGGTCGGCGCCGTGCTGCTGGGGGCGCTGTGGCTGCTGCTCTTCTCCTATCGTCAGGTGGAGTATGACCACGCCCTCTGGTTCCACTTCTCGCCCCACGGTGGGGCGGCCCGCGGCCTGCGCGCCATGGGGAGCGTGGTGGCCGTGCTGGCCGTTGCCGGGGTTGCCCAGCTGCTTGCGCCGCTGCGCATGGTCGGCGAAAAGCCGGACAAGGAGACGCTGGCGCGCGCTCACGAGCTGGTGGTGCGCGAAGGGGGGATCCACGGCTATCTGGCCCAGTTGCAGGACAAGTCCCTGCTGTTCCACCCCGCCGGTGACGCCTTCCTGATGTATGGCATCGAGGGCAACAGCTGGATTGTGATGGGGGATCCGGTCGGTCGCCCCGAGCAGATCGAAGAGCTGCTCTGGCAATTTCGCGAGCGATGCGATGAACACGACGCCAATCCGGTCTTTTATCAGGTCTCGGCCCGCTATCTGCCGCTCTATCTGGAGCTGGGGCTGATCCCCTTCAAGCTTGGTGAAGAGGCGATGGTCGATCTGGCTACCTTCGATCTGGCGGGCAGCCGGCTGCGCAACCTGCGCCAGAGCCACGCCAAGGGCAAACGGGAAGGGTTGACCTTCGAGGTGGTCGAGGCAAGTGCCGTGGCCCCCCTGTTGCCCAGATTGCAGACCGTCTCCGATACCTGGCTGCAGAGCAAGATGGGCAAGGAGAAGGGCTTCTCGGTCGGCCGCTTCGAGCCTGACTACCTGACCTTGAGCCCGGCTGCGCTGGTGTGGCACGAGGGGCAGATCGTCGGCTTTGCCAACCTCTGGGTGAGCGATAGCAAGGAGATGCTCTCCATCGATCTGATGCGCTACAGCCTGGATACCGGCACCGCCCCCATCATGGATTTTCTCTTTGTCGAACTGCTGTTGTGGGGCAAGGCGCAAGGGTACGCCAGCTTCAATCTGGGGATGGCCCCCATGTCTGGGTTCAACGATCACCCGCTCGGCAGCTACTGGGCCCGCCTTGGCAATACCCTGTTTGTGCGCGGCAGCCGCTTTTACAACTTCCAGGGGCTCAGACGCTACAAGGAGAAATTTTCGCCCCGCTGGGAACCCCGCTACCTGCTCTGCAGCAGCAAGCTGGTACTGCCCAGAACCCTGACTCACCTGATCACCCTGATTAGCCGCGGCCCGCTGGGGCTGATCAAGAAATAGGAGCATGGCCAATGAGAGCCTTGATTTTGCTGTTACTCAGTCTCGTACTGCCCGTTTCGTCTTTTGCGGCGCACGCCGCCCCAGTCAAGGATGACCTGAGCCTGATTGAGCTGCCGGTCAAGCAGCCATCCGACGCCCCCATGGTGATCTTTCTCAGCGGCGATGGTGGCTGGGCAGCCCTCGACAAGGGGTTGAGCGCCCAGTTTCAGCTGCACGGCATGCCGGTCGTGGGCTGGAGCTCCCTGACCTACTACTGGAAGAAGAAAACCCCGGAGCAGGTGACCGCCGATCTGGAGCGGATCCTCGATGATTACCAGACTCGCTGGCAGCGCCCCCGCTGGCTGCTGGTCGGCTTCTCGTTTGGTGCCGAGATTGTCCCCTTCGTCATCAACCGGTTGCCGGAGCACTATCGTCAGAGGCTGGTCGGGGCCGTGATGCTCTCCCCCTCCACCAGCTCGGACTTCGAGATCCACGTCAGCGACATGCTGACCCACAAGGCGCGGAGCTACCCGACCGAGCCGCAGGTGAAGACCATCCGCGACCTGCCGATGCTCTGCCTGCAAGGAGCCGACGATGATGATGACGACCGCCTCTGCCCCCGTCTCAACCAGCCCAACGTCACCAGCATCACCCTGCCGGGAGGACATCATTTTGACGATAACTACCCCCAGCTCTATCAGGCCATCACCAAGCATCTGAACCTGCCCCCGGATCCGCTGACTGTGGAGCATTAATCGGTATCACCACGGAATGCCTTTTAAGTACCGAGCAGGGCAAATCAGCGAGCAATGAAAAGGGCCTCTCTTGCGAGAGGCCCTTGTACTGAATTGGGCGGAAACTTTAAAAGGATCGACCAATGGGTTGGCCGTGGCGTCAAAGTCACCGAGGCTTTTCACTACGATTGCCCAAGAGGTTCAGCCAGATGCTGGGCTATCAACAATGAGGATTTGCATTCCTATGCCAGCAACCACGCGGGGATTGCGCCAGAAAGCAAAAAGCCCTGATGTTTCCATCAGGGCTTTGCAATGTGGCGGTGAGGGAGGGATTCGAACCCTCGATACGTTGCCGTATACACACTTTCCAGGCGTGCTCCTTCAGCCACTCGGACACCTCACCAAATTTTGGTCTGTGGTTTAACGTGTTCAGCCAACACGGTGTTCGCTGCGCTGTTGCGCTGGAACGGGGCGTAATTTAGGGGAAAGCCCCGCCCGCGTCAACGGCTTTTTTCACCTGGCGAACCGTTCGAACACTTAATGCACAGATTCCGGTGCAACCTGGATTTCCGGCAGGTTGAGGAAGCCGGAACGTTCGCATTCGGCAACCAGTTCGTGGGTGGCAGCGATGGTGCTTTGCACGAACAGCAGGAACTGCTCGACGCTGAGTCCGGCCTTGGTAAAGACGGTGTGCCCGACCACCAGCCGCGGCAGGTTGTCATCGATGATATCGAGGAACACCTTGAGGGAGGGGTACTGCATATTGAGTCGGCCCAGTTCGGCAACCAGCGGCAGCATTGCGGAGGGGCGCACTTCCAGCTCGGAGGAGAACAGCAGGCCTTCCTCTTCCACGAAGATCCGGCTCTCCTGAATACCATCGACCGACTGCAAAGAGACAATGTGGATACCGTGACACTGGTCGCAGACATAGTGCTCGATACGAGCCTGTTGCAACCAACGCATTATCATTTCGGAGCTGGGGATATTCATCATTTCCACGACAAGATTGGGATCAAGGGGCGCAGTCTAAACCAATTTGCTATCAACAAAAAGCACGCCAACCCAATAACCCTGCGGCTCGCTTCTTTTTGGCAAGCGCTATGCATATACTCAGCCAAATCCACGACGACGCTTGCCCCACAGGGGGCCCCATGACTATCCAAGAAAAGTATCGCCTTCATCTGAAATCACTCTCGGATGAGCTGCTCACCCTGCAAAAACCCATCCGCATTCTGGATGCCATCAAATGGCCACGCCATCTGCAGGATCGCTTTCTGGCAAGCGGTGGCAGGGAGCTGCCCGCTATCGACAGGCACTTCTATGATGCCCTCCCCCTCGGCTTCGATCCGCGCAACAAGTATCTGGAACTCAAGGAGCTGCGGGACAGGATCCGCAGAAAACTGGGGCCACAGGACGATCTTGGCCGGATCCTGCAAGAGACGGTCGATCAGTACATGGTGGTGATCGAGATGCTGCGCCAGCGCGGCCAACCCGATTTTCAGCGTTACAGCCAGCTGCTTTATGGCTCTGCCAGCGATCACCTGCGCGGGGATCGCAAGACTCTCAAGGAGCTGGGCGCCCGCCTGTGCGATATCTTCTCCCTGCCCGGCGCCCGCCATCTGGTGCGTCCCTACCCCAAGGAGTTCGAAGGAGAGGCCGCGGTCGCCAAACTGCAGGGCAAGCTGTCGAGCTACTTCAGTGACGGCACTGTGCAGGTGAAGCTGAGCGATGGGATTGTCTCCGATGCCGCTGCCGGTGGCGACTACATCAAGCTCAACTCCCACGCCCGTTTCTCCGAGCTGGACTTGCAGGTGCTGGAGGTGCACGAGGGGTGGGTCCATGTCGGCACCACCCTCAACGGTCGCCAGCAGCCCTATGCCACTTGGCTGAGCGCCGGTTCACCGCGGATCACCGCCTGTCAGGAGGGGCTGGCTGTCCTGATAGAGACCCTCACCTTCAGCTCCTTTCCGGATCGGGCCAAGCGCATCTCCGATCGGGTGATGGCCATCGACATGGCCGAGCGCGGCGCCGATTTTATCGAGGTGTTTAAGCACTTCGTACAGCAGGGCACCAGCGAGCACGACGCCTACAAGATCACCCAGCGGGTCTTTCGTGGCGGCATGGTGGGCGGCGGCGCCTGTTTTACCAAGGATCTCTCCTACGTGCGTGGCTATGTGGAGACGGTCAACTTTATCCGCAGCGCCGTGCTGGAAGGGGTGCCCGAGATCCTGCCAATGCTGTTTGTCGGCAAGGTGACGCTTGATGATATTCCGGTACTCTATCAACACTATCTGGAGGGGCTGATTGCCGCCCCCCGCTATTTGCCGCCGATGTTTCGCGATCTCACCGGCCTCTATGTCTGGTTCGGTTTTGCCTCCGGCATGTCGCTGGTGGATATCGGCCGGGTACAGCACCATTTTCGCCAGCTATTTCAACGCCTGCCGGTGGCCGACCCCATCATTGCGCCGGTGGATATCGAGATAGACTGAACCACAGCGATACAAGTTGGGGAAAATAAAAAGGGCGCCAGATGGACGCCCTTCTCGACGATTCAAATATCGCAGCCGAATTACTTGTAGGCCCGACCTTCCAGATAGTGTTTGCGGCACAGTGACACATAGCGATCGTTGCCACCGATCTCCACCTGCTCGCCATCACGCATCACCTGACCCGCCTCGTTGACCCGGGAGTTCATGTGAGCCTTGTTGCCGCACCAGCAGATGCTCTTCAGCTCTTCAAACTTGTCGGCCAGACAGAGCAGATGGTATGAGCCCGGGAACAGCTCGCCGCGAAAATCGGTCTTGAGGCCATAGGCCATCACCGGAATATCCTGCTCATCGACGATGCGGGCCAGCTGGTAGACCTGCTCACGGGTCAGGAACTGGGCCTCGTCCACGATAAAGACATCGATATGTTTCTTCGCATGACGCTCTTTCACCATTTCAAACAGATCACAGCTGTCGCTGAACACGTCCACCTTCAGTTCAAGACCTACCCGGGCACTGATCACCCCGACCCCGAAACGGTCATCGATGGCTGGCGTCATCGCCAGAGGATGCATGCCCCGCTCCAGATAGTTGAAGTGCGCCTGAATGAGCTGGGTGGATTTGCCTGAATTCATGGTGGCAAATTTGTAGTGCAGTGAAGCCATGATACTGTTCCGAAACTGAATTTATGGGGCGCATGCTAACCAAAGCCCCTGACAAAACCAAGGGGCCCGCGGGCCCCTTGCTCTATAAATGTTACGCGGTGGCCAGCGCTGGCCGCGCTTTGGCCTTTTTCAGGTGATAGCTGGTAAAGAGCACAAACCAGAGGGCACTGACACTGAAACCGGCCAGGCTGGAGTGCATCAAGCCCATCGCCAGGTAACCGATGGCCGCACCGAAGGCAATGGCCAGTGCATAAGGCAGCTGGGTCATCACGTGATCGATGTGATGGCAACCGGCACCGGTGGCAGAGAGGATGCTGGTGCTGGAGATGGGCGAGCTATGATCCCCGAACACCGAGCCAGCCAGTACCGCGGCCAGCATCGGCAACATCAGGCTGATGTCGCTGGCGGCAGCCATGTCGCCGGCCAGTGGCAGCATGATGCCGAAGGTTCCCCAGCTGGTGCCGGTGGCAAACGCCATAGCACAGGAGAGGATAAAGACCACGGCAGGCAGCACTTCGATCGGCAGGTTGCCGTTAGCCAGCGAAGCCAGGTACTTGCCAGTCTCCACATCACGCACCACGGCACCTATGGTCCAGGCGAACAGCAGGATGTTGATGGCCGGCAGCATGGCCATGACGCCTTGTGGCGCGGCCTTGATCCAGTTCTTGGCACCCAGCTTCAGACGCATCGCCAGACCGATGGAGACCACCAGACTGCACAGGGCACCGTAGACCAGCGAAGAGCCGACGTTGGTGTTTTCGAACGAGCCGAGCACGCTGAACGGCAGCCCTTTCTCGCTCAGCACCGCAGCACCGGAATCAATCATGAAATAGATGGTGGCCGCAGTCAGGGTCAGGATCGGCAATACCATGTCGATCATGCCGCCGTTGCTCTCTTCCGGGCTCTCCATATCCAGACCGATGGGGCGGCCCTTGGACTCATCCCACAGCTTGCCTTCCAGCGCCCACGCTTCGTGTTGACGCATCGGGCCGATATCGAGCTGACAGGCGATCACCACCAGCACCATGATCAGGGTGAAGACGGCGTAAAGGTTCATCGGGATCATCTCGACAAACGCCGCGATGGGGCTCTGTTCGGTCAGACCGTGTGCCGCCATGATGCCGCCAACCAGGGCGATGATATAAGCCCCCCAGGAGGAGATGGGCATCAGCACGCAGACCGGCGCCGCGGTGGAGTCCAGCAGATAGGCCAGTTTGGCACGAGAGATCTGGAAGCGGTCGGTCACCGGACGGCAGATGGCCCCCACCGACAGGCTGTGGAAGAAGTCATCGATAAAGAAGGCAAACACCATCATGCCAGTCAGGGCTTTGGCGCCCTTGCGGGTCTTGGCACGACGCTCGGCCCACTCGGCAAAGGCACGGGTCGCCCCGGAGACGCTCATCAGGCTGATGAGGCCACCCAGCAGCAGCATAAACAGGATCATGTTGACATTGTCACGATTGAGCGCGCCATCGACCCAGAAGATCTTGAGCACGGTATTCAACATGTAATGCAGGGATTCGAGGGGTGAAAACTGATTGAGCAGCAAACTGCCGGTGACGATGCCCACACCAAGGGACAGCAGCACGCGGCGGGTCATGATCGCCAGCGCGACAGCCAACAGGGGGGGAAGAACGGACCAACCGGAGTCGGCGAAATGACTAATGTCCATGATCTCTTTGCACCTAAAGATTACAGGTGGAGATCTACCGAGAGGATCTAAAGAAACAAAACCTATGGGGAGGTTATACTCCTCAGCCCCTTCAGGTAGCGCTCCATAGTGGATGACTATGGCAGTCCTGCACCTATTAGATGCAGAACCAGCAGCCCGGTATGATGGCCTGGCCACTTCGGCGCTGACTCCTTTCCTTGTGCATCACAGGCATCACCCTCCGCACAAATACTCATAGGCAGCGCGCCTCTACTTAAAGGTATTCGCCGCACATTTTATCGAGATGGCAGCTTATAGCAAGTTTTTTGATTAAATAATCATAATAAACAAATCAAGGTCGGAAAATGGTAGTCAAATGATGCAACAACGCCAACTTTGACGCTATTTTCACCTACTGCGGCTTCATTGGCATCCAATCACCAAGCCTATTGCAGGCCATATTAAATATCTGTATTGATGTTCCCCACGGATATAATATTTAACCCGGCTTGACTTATTTAAATCACCAAGCAAGAATCAGCTGGAACATAATATTTTTCTCTGACTCGACGTGGTAACTCCTATGAATGAATTTTTAAAGGTACTGCTTAATATCCGCAGTCTGCGTGCGACCTGCCGCGAGCTTTCTCTGGAACAACTGGAAGAGGCACTGGAAAAACTCTCTACTATCGTTGCTGAACGTCAGCAAGATGAAGCTGCCGAGCGTCAGGCCCGTGAAGAGCATCTGCGGAAAATTAACGAATATAGCGAAATGCTGAAAGCCGCCGGTATTGACCCGGCAGAATTGGTAAGCGCTGTCGCTACCAACCCCGGCAAATCAGAAAAAGGCAAGCGGGCGCCACGTCCGGCCAAATATCGCTATCAGGATAATGGCGTAGAGAAAACCTGGACCGGCCAGGGCCGTATGCCTTCGGTCATTGCCAGCGCAGTGGCAGCAGGCAAATCACTGGAAGACTTTGCTATCTGATCTCAATCTCGTTGCTAATAAAAAACCTCGCCAAGGCGAGGTTTTTTATTGCCGCTTAAACGTGAAATATCAGATAGCTGATTGCGGGCGATCTGCTGCCTTGACCCACAGCACTTCACGCTCCCCTGCCACGCAGATGAGATAGCGGGCAACGGTAAAGAACCAGTCACTCATCCGGTTCAGATAGGGCAGCACCTCGGGATTGACCCGCTCTTCCCGGCTCAATGTCAGCAGCAAGCGCTCGCAATGACGCACCAGAGTGCGCACCACATGCGCTTGCGCCGCAGCACGGGAACCACCGGGCAATATAAATTGGCGCAGCGGTGGCAATGGCTCACTATAACGATCTATCTGCTGTTCAAGGCGAGTTGTCCAAGCGGCATTAACCTGCCAAATCGATTCATTCTGGGCGTCGCTGGAGAATGCCAACTCGCCCCCCAGATCAAACAACTCCTGTTGCAACAGCTGTAAATCAGCCAATAAGCCGACCTCTTGCGATGGGACGTCACAAATCAACAAACCAATATGGGAGTTTAGCTCATCGATATAACCGTAGGTCTCGACCCGCAAATGATCCTTGGGCAATGGGATACCATCGGCCAGCCGGGTCATGCCCTTGTCGCCCTGCCTCGTATATATTCTCATACCGACATCCTGTTAATAATGGGAATAATCATGGACTCGAGTCCATTGAGTTTGATTTCGTAAGCCAACGCTAGCGTCTGGCCCAATTTACCCGCCGGAAAACCGCTGCGCGCCATCCACACCAGATAGGGCTCGGGAATATCGATGATACGTCGACCCTGATATTTACCGTAAGGCATCTTGTTGGTCAGGGTCAGCAGTACCTGTTCGTCGGATAGCCAATCCATATTAATCGATATCCAGATATTTATGAGTCTGGATTGAGAGTCGCCAGTTACGCGCGATACAGGTATCCATCGCCAATTGGGTGGCCCTTGGTTTCTGGCTGATCGGCTGCAAGGCAATGACCACGTCCGGGCGCAGGGTTGCGGTAGCGAGCAGCGCATCCAGCTCTTCAATATGGTGCTCGGTGGCCACCGGATGCTTGATCTCGTTGGCCCGCTCCAGCGCCGAGACCAGCACAGGCAGCCCCCCTTTCATACCGATCTTGGGGGAGACGGTTACCCAAGTCTGCTCATGAGTCTTGATCTCGCTGGTGCCACTGGTTTCAATCTGCACCTGATAACCCGCCGCCAGTAATGCTGACGAGAGTTCGTGCAGATCGTAGAGGCAGGGTTCCCCACCGGTGATCACCACATGGCGTGCCTGATAACCCAGATCGCCAAAGCTCTTGATAATCTGCGCGGTGCTGAGTTGGCTCCAGCAATCGGATTCGTTGGAACCATCCAGTACCGCCGCCTTACCCACTTCACGAGCCGGATCAACAACCCAGGTATGACGGGTATCGCACCAGGGGCAGCCCACCGGGCAACCCTGCAGGCGAACAAAGATGGCGGGCAGGCCGGTAAAGATGCCCTCCCCCTGGATGGTCTGGAAAATCTCGTTGATTGGGTAGTGCATCTCGATCACGGCTTGTTGCAAAAGTCGCGGATTATACCCCAAGCCACGGCAAGACGCAGGCTCACTCTGCGCTTTTCTCGCCCAGCCCGGTTTTCTCAAACAGTCTGGCCATGATACCCGCCTTGTCGGCCAGATAGTTGTTCAGACCGCGACTGCGCAGTTCACACGCAGGACACGTGCCGCAACCGTCACCGGCAATGCCGTTGTAGCAGGTCAGGGTCTGCTGGCGCACCGTGTCGAGGTGACCATAGTGATCCGCCAGTGCCCAGGTTTCGGCCTTGTCGAGCCACATCAAGGGAGTTTCAAAACGGATGCCGCGATCCAGCCCCAGCGACACCGCCTGATTGAGGGCCTTGACAAACTCGTCACGGCAATCGGGATAGCCGGAGAAGTCGGTCTCGCAGACACCGGTGATCACCGCTTCGGCGCCCACCTGATAGGCATAGATGGAAGCCAGGGTCAGGAACAGGATATTGCGACCCGGCACGAAGGTGTTGGGTAGGCCATTATCCTGCAGCTCGCAGCTGACCGGGATGTCGTCACGGGTCAGGGCAGAGACCGCCAGCTCATTGAGCAGCGTCACATCCATCACCTTGTGGGCGGCGATCCCCAGAGCACTGCCCAGACGACGCGCGGTGTCGATCTCTTCCCGATGGCGCTGGCCATAGTCGAAGGTGATGGCGTGCACTTCATCATACCGGGCCAATGCCTGTACCAGACAGGTGGTGCTGTCCTGACCGCCACTGAAAACCACGACTGCTTTTTTCATCTTGATAACTCCTTGAATTGTCACGCGCGGCGGCCTTCGGCAAAGTCCTGCCACTGGGTATTCAACCGGTTAAACAGGGTCAGCAAGGGCGCATAGTGCTCCGGCCTCCCCTCCCACCGGGACAAGAGGTGATAGCCCGCCTCTATGGTAGAGAGGGCATCGGGAAAGGGTTTCTTTCGAATGGCATATTGACCGGCAATGGCACCAATGCCGATGCGGGGCAAGCGGGCCAGTGCCGGGTTGCTCTGCAACATGCGATAGGCTTTGCGCCAGGTGCCGTCAAGCAAGATAAAGGCGACGGATGCGGAGCCAGAGGATTCACTCTCCCACTGTTGGCGAAGATCGGTCAGCGAAATGGCATCCTCATCCGGCCAGAGCAAATAATAACGACGGGATTGGTCAGCCAGCAGCACATTGAGCCACTCATCGCGGGAAAAGTCCTCCCCCACATGGATCTCGCACTGTTGCAAAGAGGCCGCCAGCAGCGCGGCAGTCCCCTTGGGATGTGCCACCTCGTTGGGGTGCTGCAAGATGTAGAGGGGCGTGTGATTGTCAACCGGCACAATATAATCGCACAGGCAGGCTTTGAGGGCTCGGGTGCAACGTGTACAGTATCGACTGTTCTTGTCGTTGGACTGTTTCATGTTGTCAGACAAATCTGGATTGCTCTGGGTTATCACGCTCTCTCTCACCAGCTTGCTACTCTTCTTTACCGTTCCCAATCTTCAGCTCTCCTTCGATCGGCCCTTGATCGCCGGGGGCGAAGGGTGGCGGATCATAACAGGCAATCTGGCTCATACCAATCTGTGGCACCTGCTGCTCAATCTGGGCGGCCTCGCCATCCTCTATAGCCTGTTTCGCGACTATCTGGGTGGGGCTCACCTGCCGCTGCTGATGTTGCTGCTCTGGTTGGCAGTGGGCTTGGGGATCTGGTGGTGGTGCCCGCAGACCCAATGGTACATGGGGCTATCCGGCTCGCTGCATGGCCTGTTTGTCTGGGGGGCAATGCAGGATATTCGCCACGGACGCCGCACATCGGGCTGGCTACTGTTGGCAGGGATGGGACTCAAGCTGGCGATGGACTTCTACAACGCAGGAGAGAGCCCGATATCCACCCTGATCAATGCCAGGGTACACATCGGCTCTCATCTTATCGGGGCCGGTGCAGGCCTGTTGCTCGGCCTGCACCGCGTATCACTGAGTGAGCCTGTTACGCACCAGCCAGCTCGGCATTGATGCTGGCCAGCATGGCGGCCGGATCGGCAGCCTGCGTAATGGGGCGACCGATAACCAGATAATCGGACCCCGCCTCGACCGCCGCTTTCGGTGTCATCACCCGGCGCTGATCCCCGGCCGCTGAACCGGTCGGGCGAATACCCGGGGTCACCAGCTTGAAATCTTCGCCCAGCAAGGCTTTAAGCTCATGGGCCTCGTTGGCAGAGCAGACAACCCCATCCAAGCCGGATGTCTTGGTCAAGGTAGCCAGCCGGATCACCTGCTCGGCAGGGCTCACATCCAGACCAAGAGGGATCATGTCGGACTGCTCCATGCTGGTCAGTACGGTCACCCCGATCAACAATGGCGCCTTGTCGCCATAAGGCAGCAGCGCCTCTTTGGCGGCACGCATCATCCGCTCACCACCACTGGCATGCACGTTGACCATCCAGACACCGAGCTCGGCACTGGCTGCCACGGCTTTGGCAACGGTATTGGGAATATCGTGAAACTTCAGATCCAGAAAGACATCAAATCCCTTGGCCACCAGCTGGCGTACAAATTGCGGGCCAAACAGGGTAAACATCTCCTTGCCTACCTTGAGACGGCACTGGGCCGGAGAGATACGTTCAACGAACGCTAAGGCATCTGCCTCGTGCTGATAATCCAGCGCTACCAGTACTTTGGGATCTTGCATCTCACATCCTATTGCTTGTTATTCACCGTCCAGACCACGGATCGGCTTGATGGAACCCCACTGGCGACAAGACGGGCACTGCCAGAACAGCGAGTGAGTGGCAAAGCCGCACTGCCGACACTTGTGGGTTGACTTGATTTTGATCTGCTCGCCGACCAGCTGTTGCAGCAGTTCGAGGCTCTCCTTGGCAGGCCCCTCTTCCGCACTGGCCAGCTGAAAACCCACCAGCTGGTAAAAACCTTTCATCGACGGATGACGACGCAGCTGACGCAACACCAGCGAACGGGCCTGGCTCAGGCCATCACGCTCTTCAACCAGCTTGGCAAGGGCCAGGGTCACGCTGACACCGGCGTGATCTTCCACAGCCTTCTCAAGCAGCGGGATCAACGCAGGCGTGCGCCCCAACTGCTGATAGCACTCGAGCAATTTGGGCATTGCCTCGGAGGCAAAGTCGATATCCTGCTCGAACACCCGCAGCAGCTCCTTGCTGGCCTGCTCATACTCCCCCTCTGCCATGGCGAGCTCAGCGAGGCGCAAACTGGCCCGGGCACATGCCGGATTGATACTGAGCGCCCGTTTGAGCTTGGCCAGCCCCTCCCCTTTATTGCCCTCACGCAGCGCGGTCTCGGCTTGCTCGCAATAGAAATGGGAGATGGGGTCGGCCAGCTTCTTGCCCTGGAATTTTTGCAGACGAACCGCCACATCGATGGCCTTATCCCAGTCCCGCAACTGCTGATGGATGATCAACAGCTGTGCCAGCGCCGTCTCTTCATAGTCGCTGTCATCACACAGCTCATTCCAGAGCGCTTCCGCTCGGTCCAGCAGACCAGCAGCCAAAAAGTCGCGCGCAAGCTCCTGCAGGGCAAGCTGACGCTGCTCCCGGGTCAGTTGGCGGGTTACCAGGTTCTGGTGGATCTTGATGGCACGATCGACCTCCCCACGCTGGCGAAACAGGTTGCCGAGGGAGAGGTGTGTTTCGATGGTTTCACTGTCCACCTCAAGCAGCTGGATAAAGAGATCCACCGCCTTGTCGGATTCATCGGACAGCAAATAGTTGAGGCCCGCCACATACTGGCGGGAAAACTGGTTACTCTGTTTTTGGGTGTCCTGGCGAACACTCCTGCGACCCATGTACCAGCCATAACCGGCGGCGATGGGTAACAGCAGGAAAAGCAGTTCAAGCATTGAGGAACATTATTCCTTACCCGGTGACCGGGCCAGCTCCAACTCGCGGGATTGACGACGCATGGTGCGGTTGAGGGTGCGGTTTTGCATTTTCAGGCGCAGGAACAGCAGGCCGAATACCAGCCAGCCCAGCAAAAAACCGCCAGCGAAGAAGAAGCCCAACAGCATGGCAAGCGAAAACTCACCCTGAGCGATCAGGTAATTGAACTGAACCAGCTGGCCATTTTGTGAGCCCAGCGCCAGGGTCAGAACAAACACCAGCACCAGCGGAATGAGGGCCAAAATACGCTTCATAAGAGCTCCCTGTCAGTATCTAATGAGAGGCTGATTATCCTTAAAATCGCAGGCAGACTCTAGAGTGAATGGGAAAAGAGTTTAAGAAACAAGACGATTGGCACATGAATCGGTGCCAAAAAGAAAAAAGGCATACCCGAGGTATGCCCATTTCTGCATTATTCAATGATGTTGACGCGCTCGCGCAACTCTTTGCCAGGTTTGAAGTGCGGGACATATTTCCCGGTCAGTTCAACCTTGTCCCCAGTCTTGGGGTTGCGGCCCACACGGGGCGCACGATAGTGCAGTGAAAAACTGCCAAATCCGCGGATTTCAATCCGGTCGCCGTTTTGCAAGGTCGACGCCATCTGCTCAAGGATCTCCTTGATGGCGGCTTCGACATCCTTGGCCGGCATATGCATGCGGCTGGCTGCCAGTTGTTCGATGAGATCTGATTTGGTCATAACGTTAAATCTCCTTCCCCGATCACATGCAATATTCATTTTGCCAGGATAAAAAAGGGCGGCGCAATGCCGCCCTTTTCTTGCATCAAGGATTACTCACCCTTGGCGGCTTTGAACGCTTCCATCATAGCATTGCTGAACACAACTTCTTCTTGCTGGTTCAGGTTATCGATAGCAACACGCTCATCAGCCTCGTCCTTAGCACGGACAGACAGGCTTACGGTGCGGTTCTTACGATCAACGCCCATGAATTTAGCTTCAACTTCGTCACCAACAGACAGCACCAGAGTGGCGTCTTCTACGCGGTCACGAGCAGCGTCGGAGGCACGCAGGTAGCCTTCTACGCCATCAGCCAGTTCGATAACGGCACCTTTGGCATCAACCTCGGTAACCTTACCCTTCACGATAGCACCTTTCTTGTTGTCAGCCAGGTACTTGTTGAACGGGTCTTCTTCGATCTGCTTGACACCCAGGGAGATGCGCTCACGCTCCGGATCCACTTGCAGAACAACGGCTTCGATCTCGTCGCCTTTCTTGAATTCACGCACGGCTTCTTCGCCCTGGTTGTTCCAGGAGATGTCAGACAGGTGAACCAGGCCGTCGATGCCGCCATCCAGACCGATGAAGATACCGAAGTCAGTGATGGACTTGATCTTGCCGGAAACACGGTCGCCTTTGGCGTGAGTTTCGGCAAACAGCTGCCACGGGTTGGATTTGCACTGCTTCAGACCCAGGGAGATACGACGACGCTCTTCGTCGATGTCCAGAACCATCACGTCAACCACGTCGCCAACGTTAACAACTTTGGACGGGTGGATGTTCTTGTTGGTCCAATCCATCTCGGATACGTGTACCAGGCCTTCAACGCCTTCTTCGATTTCAACGAAGCAGCCGTAGTCGGTCAGGTTGGTCACGCGGCCAGACAGACGGGTGGTCTCCGGGTAACGCTTGGCGATAGCAACCCAGGGATCTTCGCCCAGCTGCTTCAGACCCAGGGATACACGGGTACGCTCGCGGTCGAACTTCAGAACCTTGACAGCGATCTCGTCGCCAACGTTGACGATTTCGGAAGGATGCTTAACGCGCTTCCACGCCATGTCGGTGATGTGCAGCAGGCCGTCAACACCGCCCAGATCTACGAATGCACCGTAGTCGGTCAGGTTCTTGACGATACCCTTAACTTCTTGACCTTCTTGCAGGTTAGCCAGCAGGCTTTCGCGCTCGGAGGTGTTCTCGGTCTCGATCACGGCACGACGGGAAACAACAACGTTGTTGCGCTTCTGGTCCAGCTTGATGACTTTGAACTCGAGTTCTTTGTTTTCCAGGTGAGCGGTGTCACGGATCGGACGCACGTCAACCAGAGAACCCGGCAGGAAGGCACGGATGCCGTTCAGTTCAACGGTAAAACCACCCTTGACCTTGCCGTTGATGATACCGATAACGGTAGCTTGCTCTTCGTAAGCCTTCTCAAGCTGCAGCCAGGCTTCGTGGCGCTTGGCTTTTTCGCGGGACAGCTTGGTTTCGCCGAAACCATCTTCGATAGAGTCCAGAGCCACGTCAACGGTGTCGCCGACGTTGATTTCCAGCTCGCCCATGGCGTTCTTGAATTCTTCAGCCGGGATAGCGGACTCGGATTTCAGACCGGCGTCAACCAGTACGAAACCGTTCTCGATAGCAACGACAGTACCCTTGACGATGGAACCTTGACGGGTTTCAACGGCGTTCAGGGACTCTTCAAAGAGTTGAGCAAAAGATTCGATCATTGTTTATGTCACAAATGAAACATCCACTTGCAATCCGGCACAAGCGGGGCTGTTTTAAATAATCTGCGCCATCCTTGGTGCAGACGACCGGATGTCAGCTTGCGCTGGCATCACCAAGTTGTTGCTCTGCATAGGCGAGTACTGTTGCCAGCACTTCATCTATGGTCATGGCGGTAGAGTCTACCACCAGAGCATCTTCTGCCGGTTTCAGGGGTGCTGTAGCGCGATTTCTGTCGCGATCGTCACGTTCCCGAATCTCGGTTAAAAGACGCTCAAAGTTAACATCAAAGCCCTTATCTTGCAACTGCTTATAGCGACGCTGGGCCCGTTCTTCGGCACTGGCGTCGAGGAAAATCTTCACCTCGGCCTCGGGGAAAACAACTGTGCCCATATCACGACCATCGGCAATCAGACCCGGGGCCTGACGAAAAGCACGCTGACGGCGCAGCAAGGCTTCGCGCACCCGGGGGAAGGCGGCGATTTTACTGGCAGCATTACCCACTTCTTCGGTGCGGATGGTGCGGGAGACATCTTCCCCTTCCAGGATCACCTTGACCAGATCGCCCTCAACCTGAAATTGCACATCCAGATTGGCAGCCAGTGGCACCAGTGAAGCTTCACTATCCAGCTCTACATCGTGATGCAGGGCGGCCAGGGACAACACCCGATAGATGGCGCCCGAGTCCAGCAAGTGCCAACCCAGCTTCTCAGCAAGCAGCTGACACAAGGTGCCTTTACCTGCACCACTGGGGCCATCAATTGTCATTACGGGGGCCATCTGAGGCATAACTTCTCTCCTGCACTGTGTTGCTCCCATCCCGAAGGGGTGGGTTAATGGGCGCCGATTATACCCGAATGTGGTGAGCCTGGCAGTCATCAATCCGCACAAAGGGCCAAAACCCGTCGGACAGCTGTGCTTGTATCTCATTTGGAGATTTCATTAAGCAATGCAGGGACTTGTTCTTATGGTCGTTCCTGACAAGGCGCGCTAAACTGGCCCCCTTTTTTGAGCCGTTAGTAGTAAGGAGCAACCTATGAGCAGCGTTACCCTCGTGGCCAAATCCAAATTGCCCACCCCTTGGGGCACCTTCACGCTGGTAGGTTTTCAGGAAACCGGCACAGGCAAAGATCATGCCGCACTGGTGATGGGCGACATTACCGGTGAAGAGCCCGTGCTGGGCCGGATCCACTCAGAGTGCCTGACCGGCGACGCCCTGTTCAGCCTGCGTTGTGACTGCGGTTTCCAGTTGCAGGCGGCCATGGAGAATATCGCCAAAGCCGGTCGTGGCGTGTTGCTGTATGTGCGTCAAGAGGGCCGTGGCATCGGCTTGCTCAACAAGATCCGCGCCTATCACCTGCAGGATCAGGGGGCCGATACCGTGGAAGCCAACGTGGCCCTTGGTTTCGCCGCCGATATGCGCGACTACACCATCTGCGCCGACATGCTCAAGCAGCTTGAAGTCAAGTCTCTCAAACTGATGACCAACAACCCGCGCAAGATGAAAGCGATGGAATCCTTCGGTATTCCGGTGGCCGAACGGGTTCCGTTGCAGGAAGGACGCAATCCCCACAACGAGTTCTATCTGTCGACCAAGGCCAACAAGCTGGATCATATGCTGAAGAAGTGAGCCTGCATTGACGAATGTCAGATAGTCAAACGCCTCCCGAACGGAGGCGTTTTTCTTGGGACGACCCTAGCTATCGCTGTGGTACGGTCAGATTGGCCAGCAGAGCTTCAAGCTCTTCGCCAGTGCGGGCAGCACAGTATTGTTCGACCCGCTCGCGGGTCAATTGCGGCGCGAGACGTTCAATCAGATCGTAGAGATAGCCGCATAAAAATGCCCCTCTGCGCAACCCGATAGCGGCCACACCGCCTGGTAGCGAGGGCGCCGTTTTGAGCACCAGATCGCCATCGCGCTGGGGCTCCCAAGCAAAAGTTGCCATCACCCCGATGCCCATTCCTTGTCTGACATAGGTCTTGAGCACATCGCTGTCGCTCGCACAGCAGGAGATCCGGCTCTCGGCATGAGCGCAATCAGTGCCATGAACTGTGGAGAAAGCCCTTCCATCGGTCACCAATGCAAACTCCACCAGCTCAGCCGGAGTCAGCGATGTTGCTTTGGCCAACGGATGATCCTTGGGCAGCACCAAGCCCCGTTGCCACTGAAAAGAGGGGAGCATGAGCAGATCGCTCCCCTCCTCCGGTTCATCCGCCAGCAGCAGATCGGCAGCGCCATCATGCACGGCTGCGCGGCACTGCGCCGCACTCCCTTGCATCACAGTTACGGCAACTTTGGGAAAGCGGGCCATAAAACCCTTGAGGATGGTGGGCAGAATATAGCGAGCTTGCAGATGAGTGGCGGCAATGGTGAGGGTTCCCTGCTCCGGATGCACATGCTGCCTGGCCATTACCTTGATGGTGGCGACCTTGTCCAGCACCTCCGCGGCCACTTTGATCACATCCCGACCTATGGGGGTGATTTGGGTCAGGTGTTTACCGCTGCGCTCGAAGATCTGGATCCCCAGCTCATCCTCCAGCATCCGCACCTGTTTGCTGATCCCGGGCTGGGAGGTAAAGAGGCTCTCGGCGGTGGCCGACAGATTCAGCCTGTGGTTGGCCACCTCGACGATATAGCGCAATTGCTGCAGTTTCATGGTGTAGCCCTCAAGCGAACCCACCGTTAATAGTAACAAACTTTCAGCTATGGCCCGCCGCCATCAGGCCGGGCGCTCCTTGAGTAGAAAATCACGCAAGGCACGGTTGGCCATGGATAGCGGATCACCACGCCGCCACGCCACACAGAGGTCGAGGTAGATGGGCGGGTCGAAGGGTACGCCACTCAGATCCGGCTCCTCTTCCAGCACCATCTGCAAGAAGGTGGTCACCGCAAAGCCTTGCCGCACCACCGCCTTGAGCAGAGGTATCAGATTGCTCTCGAAGGCGATATCGGGTTCAACGCCCAGGCTCTGGGCCAGCGCCTCCATATGCTCCCGGTGATAAAAGCCACGGCGAAACAGCGCCAGCTCCTGAGCGAAAAACTGCGAGAGGGTGACGGCCGATGCGCCACGCAAGGGGTGATCGTCCCCCACCACCATCAACATCTCTTCGCTCAGCAGATGTGCCCCCTCGATGGCGGGGGGGAGATCACTGGTGATGAGAATGGCCAGATCGAGGGAGCCATCCACCATCCGGCTGAGCAGCTCGCGGGTACCGGCCTCCTCAACACGGATCTTGAGGCCGGGGTAGCGGTGCTTGAAGGCCATCAGACGAGGGGGGAAATAGTAGGAGCCCATCATGTAGGGGATCCCGATCCGCACTTCCCCCCGCTCCAGCCCCTTGAGCTCGGCCATCTCGGCCTCGGCCTGATGCATCTGCAGCAACAGACGCTCTGCATGGCGACAGAGCACCTCTCCCTCCGGTGTGAGCCGTACCGCCCGGTCCTGTCGATCAAACAGCCGCAATTCGAGCTGCTGCTCCAGCTTGGCGATGGCCATGCTGATGGCCGGCTGTGCCACATGCAGACTGTTGGCTGCCTTGGTAAATGAGCCGGCATCCCTGACCGCCAGCAGATAGGTGAGCTGCTTCAGATCCATGTATCAATTCATCTTATGAGATAGATAACTTAAATATATTATATTTATAACCGCAAGGCCTCTACCCTGACCAAAAGCAGTCAGGACAATACGCAATGATTGAAGTTGGAAGTCGCGAGTGGATACGTGCAACCCTGGCCCTCAGCCTGGGCTCTTTTCTGGTGTTTCTGAACCTCTACCAGACCCATCCCCTGTTACCCCTGATTGCCGAGGTCTTCTCGGTCAACTCCCTCTCGGCCAGCTGGACCCTGGCAGGATGCACTGCAGGCCTCGCCGCCTCCCTGCTGATCTGCGCCAGACTGGCGGATCGCCATGGCCGTCGGCAGGTCATGCTGGGTACCCTCACCCTGGCGATCTTGCTCTCACTGTTAATCCCGCTGGTTGAGCAGTTTGGTTCCCTGCTGCTGCTGCGTATCCTGCAGGGCGCGCTGCTGGCCGGGTTACCAGCCACTGCGATTGCCTATATGGGGGAAGAGTTCAGTAAACGGGCACTGCTCTCGGCGGTGGGGGTCTATATTGCCGCCAACTCCCTCGGTGGCATTGCCGGTCGGGTGGTCGGCGGCCTGCTGGCGGGCTGGTTTGGCGACTGGCAGCATACCGTTCTGGGGATCGGTGTGATCAGCCTGTCACTACTGCCGCTGGTCTTCTGGCTGCTGCCCCATCAGACCCGCTTTGTGGCGAGCGCCCCCGTTCGCGGCCAATTTGCTCGCGCCTTGCAGCAGCACCTGACCAATCCCTTGCTGGTAGGGGCTTACCTTATCGGGGGACTCAACTTTATGGTGTTTCTGAACCAGTTCAGTTATCTCACCTTCCTGCTGGCCAAGCCCCCTTTCTCCTTGCCCACCCAGTGGCTCGGCATGCTGTTTCTCACCTATCTCTCGGGGACGGTGGCCTCCTCACTGAGCGGCCGCTTTGCCAACCGCTGGGGGGCACAACGCATGCTGCTGGTCGGGATCGCCCTGATGGCCCTCGGCAGTCTATGGCTACTGCAAGCTAGCCTGCTCGGGATCCTGAGTGGCTTGCTGATCTCCAGCTTCGGCTTTTTCCTGGCACACGCCTGCGCTAGTGCCTGGGTTGGTCATCATGTCGAACACAACCGGGCCCTCGCCTCCTCTCTCTATCTGGTGGCCTACTATCTGGGAGCCAGTCTGGGGGGACTTTACCTGCACCCCTTCTGGGAGCAAGGCGAGCTGGGCGGTCTGGTCATGGGAATTGAACTGGTCCTCATCCTGACGGCGGGCTTGAGCCTCTGGCTTGGTCGCCTCAAGCAGCGAAGCCAATCGCCACTCTCTGCCCAGCAACCCCACCGGCACGGGTAACGGGCTCAGCGCAAACAGGGTCACCCACGAGCAGATAGCGCTCTCGCAACCCAGCACCGCCAGATAGCAAAAGGGGTCACACCGGTGACCCCTTTTACTGCGTTATTCAAGAGCCTGTCAGGCTCGCACCGCATTTAGAGCAGGATCACTCCTGATCGAAATAATCCGCCGGCACCGCGACCACAGCACCGGTCGCCACCTCTTCGGCGATCACCTCAGCCAGCGAGCGCAGATGAAACTTGATCTGGCCGGAGGGCAACATCAGGCCGATATCGGGGTTACGGGTATCTTGCATGTTGCCGGTTTTGAACGGTAACTCGGGATAGCGCGCTACCAGATCCTGCAGTGAAGTGACCACCAGCTCGATATGTTCCAGTCCTGCCTGATGGACGCGCCCCGGTTTCGGCGCCGCCAGCTCGATACAGGGTACCTGCACCTCACCAGCCAGCAGTGGCTGATGCAACTGATAAGTGGCAATCGGGCGACCGCCGATCATCCCCTCCACCAGCAAGGAGCCCGCTTCAGCCAATACAGTACATAGCGCGCGGTACTCCTGCAAGGTCGCCGCCCGATAACAGAGGTGATCGACCGTTGGCTGGGAAAATGTGACGCCAGCAGCGGCCAGTTCGGTCAACAGCTGAGAAACAAATGGGGCCATTGGCCCCAGTGTGGAATCGAGTGGGTGGGACATGCTTACCATTTCTTCTTGGGTTGAAACAGGACATCGAGCTCGTCGGCTTCCTTGTCCTTGATGTTTTGCAGATCCTGCGCGCTGTTTTGCTGCTGCAGCTCTTCAAGCTCCTTGAGCCCCTGACGCATATCCTCTTCACGAGCCAACAGATAGGGATCCTTGTCGCCAATGCTGGCCATTGCCGACAACCCCTTGGTATAGAGCTGGCGGCAAGTACCATATTGGCCCTGAATGCGGGCATCCATCGCCCGCTTGACCAGATTCGAGATGTTGATTTTGAGCTGCATCAGCTCGAGACGACGATCTTCCTGAGCAAACCCCTGCGGATCAATTTTGCCCTTGTTGTGCTCGACACGCAGTACGGCACGTAGCTTTTTTACCAGCTGCAACATCTGGATCGCCTGACGATCAGACTCGGGGGTTTTGAAGTGCCCCTCATCCTGCGCACTGTAATTTTCCTGCACGTTCTTGATCTGGATCTGCACATCGGCGATGCGCTGCTTGATCTGGTTGTTGGGCATCACCTGGGCGATGGCGCGATAGGCATCAAGGATCCGGTGCTGCAACAGCAACACCATGTTTTTGGAGAAAGGCACCAGATTGACGTTCAGCAGTACCTCTTCGGTCTCGTCGGCTACCGTCTTGTGTCTGGCAACGGCGTGACGCTTTTCAGCCTCCGCCTTCTGCTTATATTGCTGTACCACGTTATAGGCGATAACCAAAAACAGGAGCGCGCCGATAGACAGCAATACCAAAGTTAAAATCATAGGATGTCCAAACCCCTGTCCCAATCCAATTGCGTGATCCTACAACAGCTTATCTACTTAAGGTAGCCTGTAGATCCCCCCTTGCCCACGATTTGTCGCCAAGCTGTATACCCGGTCTCAGGGAAAGATTTCAGGATCACGGGAAAATGACCATGATGGTCATCACTCCCATAGTATCGCCCATCAGCGCCATTACTTGAGGTTAAAGCCCCGCGATTGCAGGAATCCCAGCATGAAAGGGCGGGACTCCTTGCCCAGAATGGCGCGGATCTGGCTACTCCAGGTCTGCTGTTTGTTGTTGCTGCTGCGGGCCTGATAGTAGTCCTCGATCTGCTGATCGTACCGGGCCAGCAGGTCGCGATCCAGCTCGTGCTGGTAGCGCTCCTGATGCACCACCAATCCCCTGGGCAGGCGGGGTTTCTGCTCCGGCTGCTGGGCAGGGTGGCCAAGGCAGAGGCCAAACAGCGGGATCACCTGATGGGGCAAGCCCAGTAGCTCGCTCACCTCGGCAGGATGGTTGCGAATGCCGCCGATATAGACCCCGCCCAGCCCCAGCGACTGCGCCGCCAGCAGAGCATTTTGCGCCATCAGGGCGCCGTCGATGGCACCGATCAACAACTGCTCCGCATAACCGGTCTGGGCCTCGGGCACGATCTGGCTGTGACGATGGTAATCGGCGCAGAACACCAGAAACTCGGCCGCCTGCACCACATAGGGTTGATTGCCCGCCAGCATGGCCAGCTGCTGACGCGCCTCGGGTTCACTGACTCGCACAATACTGGTCACCTGCAAAAAGCTCGAGGTCGAGGCGGACTGGGCGGCGGCGAGAATGACATCCAGCTGCTGCGGGGCGATCGGCTCGGCAGTGAACTGACGAATGGAGCGATGGGAAAGGATAAGATCGATGGTCTGATTCATGGCACCTCCAAAATGAGGTAACACCATAGCGAAAAAAACGAGGGAGCCCAAGGCTCCCTCGCACACCCAGCTTAAGGGGCCGGATAGACGTAAGGGGCTTGCAACCCGAGCGGGAAGCCGAGCGCCCAGTAGAGCAGCAGGAAAATCGTCCAGCTCACCAGGAAGGCCAGCGAGTAGGGCAGCATCATGGAGACTAGGGTACCGATCCCGGTGCTCTTCACATACTGCTGGCAATAGACCACCACCAGCGGGAAGAAGACCATCAGCGGGGTGATGATATTGGAAGCAGAATCCCCGACCCGATAGGCCGCCTGGGTCAGCTCGGGGGAGATCCCCACCGCCATCAACATGGGCACTAGGATCGGGCTGATCAGCGCCCACTTGGCGGAGGCCGAGCCGACTACCAGATTGACGGTGGCGGTGAGCAGGATCATCCCGACGATAGTCACCTCACCTGGCAGCGCCAGCGCATGGAGCACTTCGGCACCGGAAAGGGCCAGCAGGGTGCCCAGATTGGAGTCACCAAACGCCTTGATGAAGAGCGCGCAGAAGAAAGCCATCACCATGTAGGAGCCCATCTTGTTCATGGTGGCCGACATGGCATCGATCACATCCTTGCCGCTCTTGAAGCTGCCTGCGACAAAGCCGTAGACAATCCCGGGCAGGATAAAGAGCAGGAAGATGAGCGGCACTATGGACTTCATCACGGGGGCAGCGAAGGTGGTCAGGGAGCCATCGGCAGCACGCAGCGGGGAATCGTTCGGGGAGAGCGCCAGCGCCAGCAGCACGATAGCCGCCAGCATGGCAAACCCGGCCCAGTTGAAGGCTCGGCTCTCTTGCGCGCTGTAGCGCCCCATCTCGTCGGCACTCTCCAGATCCTCGTTAAGCGCCACATGCTTGAGGCGCGGCTCCACCACCTTTTCGGTAATGAACCAGCCGACGCAGATGATCAGCAGCGAAGAGGCTCCGGTAAAGATGATGTTGCAAAGGGTGTTGACCATGTAGTCAGGATCGAGCAACTGAGCGGCGGACTGGGTAAAGCCCTGCAGCAACGCATCCCCGCCGGAGGGCAGGAAGTTGGCGGCAAAACCGCCGGAGACACCGGCAAAGGCGGCGGCGATCCCCGCCAGCGGATGGCGTCCGGCAGCGTGGAAGATGATGCCACCGATGGGGATCACCAGCACATAGCCCGCATCTGCAGCGGTGTGGCTGACGATCGCTACCAGGATCAGCATGGGAGTGAGAAAACGGGCAGGCGTCACTTTGAGCAACTTTTTCAGACCGGTATTGATAAAACCGGACTGCTCGGCCACCCCGACCCCCAGCATGGCCACCAGCACGATGCCCAGCGGGGCAAAGCCGGTGAAAGTGGTCACCATGGTGGAGAGAAACTCGGCCAGACCGGCACCGGTCAGCAGGTTGTTGACCACTACCGCCTCCCCGGTACGGGGGTTGACCAGATCAAACTGGAATTGTGACAACACCCAGGAGCCGACCCAGACGATCAGCAAGGCGTAGAGGAACAGCATGGCGGGGTCGGGTAATTTGTTCCCGGCTTTCTCGACGCCATTGAGGAAACGGTTCAGCCAACCTTTGGGAGGGCTGGCCGGACGGTCATTGACAGCAGCATGACTCATTATTGCGATACTCCTTTCCCTAGAAACGAGGTCGCATGCTAGCAATTCCAGCCAATCCGTCTCATGACCGATCGCAAAAGAATGATTAATTTTGATTAAATATTGCGGAATAAAATTCCAAGTTGTGGCCTAACGCACACTTGTTACTCTGCCATCACGGCATCTAACAGTGGATAACGCCCAACCTGACACTCCACCACGAAACCGCTTGCCTCGACTTGTGCCACCGTCAGCGGCTTGCTGAACAGATATCCCTGGAACACATGGCACCCCTGGGTCTGCAGTGCGGCCAGTTCGTGAGGCTCCTCCACCCCTTCCGCCATGATCCCCAACCCCAGATTGGTGGCCATGGCGGCGGTCGCCCGGATCACCGGCAGGTTGAGGCCGACCACGAAAGAGCGATCCAGCTTGATCGTATCGATGGGCAGGCGATTGAGATAGGCAAGGGATGAGTAGCCGGTACCAAAATCGTCGATGGCAATCTTGATCCCCAGTTCACTCAAGTCATCGAGAATATCGAGGCACCCCTTCATATCCAGCATAAGCACGGTTTCGGTCAGTTCCAGCGTCAACAGGGAAGCATCCACTCCGTGCAGCTCCAGCTGCTGGCGCACTTGCCCGGGCAGTGCCGACGAGAGCTGGAAACCGGAGAGGTTGACGGAGACTGGCACCCGGTGATGGAGGCGCTTCTTCCAACTGGCCATCTGGGCAAGTGCGGTAGAGAGCACCCAGCTGCCGATCTCGCGGATCAGCCCCATCTCTTCGGCCAATGGGATAAATTCCACTGGCGAGACATGGCCAAGCACCGGGTTATACCAACGCAGCAGCGCCTCGTAACCGATCAGACGCCGTTTGGCGACATCGACCTGTGGCTGGTAACAGAGGCTCAGCTCCTGACGACCGATAGCCTTGGCCAGAAACTGCTTAAGATTGAGCTTGCGCTGCAGGGTCTGCTGCATGCTGGGGGTAAAACGCTGCCAGCGCAGCCGCCCCATCTGCTTGGCCTGATACATGGCCATATCGGCGCGGGTGATGAGGTTATCACCATCGTCCGCATCATCGGGATAGATGGCAATGCCGATACTGCCGCCGATGGTTACCTCCGGCAGACCGCTCAGTTGCAGCGGCTTGGTCATCTGGGAGAGCATCTGATCGGCCACATCCTGGGCTCGTTCACTCTGGTTTCCCAAGGGAACCAACGCGGTAAACTCGTCCCCGCCAAGACGGGCCAGCTCAACATCGCGGGGGCAAATCTGTTTGAGGCGACCGGCAACCCGCTCCAGCAAGCGGTCTCCCGCCTTATGGCCGTAGTTGTCGTTGACCAGCTTGAAGTTGTCCAGATCCATGAATACCAGCGCGAAACGCTCCCCCAGCCCGCAATAGGCCTCGAGAGATTTCATCAAGCCATAACGGTTGAGCAGGCCGGTCAGGGAGTCATGCCAGGCGAGGTGGCGATGCTCCAGCTCCTCGAGTTTGCGATCGGTAATATCGCGCATGGTGAGCAGGATCCGTGCTCCTTGCTGGATATAGCGGAACTGATACTGGAACCAGCGCATCCCCTTGAGGGTTCGGCACTCCCCTTCGGTCACTACTTCATCGAGTCGGGAGAGCTTCTGGTAAAAACTGTCGTCACTACCGGAAAAAACCTGGGAGAGCGTGGCGATCCGGTGACCGAAACACATCTCGAAGTGATAGTTGCCGCTTTCGAACGCGCCATTGCTATCGAACAGGCAGGCCAGGGTATCACCGGTTGCCAGCGAGGACTCCTGATAGAGGGTATCGGAGTCGAGCACCGCCTCGGTCATCATCATCAGACGGCCAGCCAGCTGAATGCCGGAGAGGCGTAGATAGATCTGCTTCTTGACCCCCTTTGGGGAGATAGTCCACCACTCGTTGTAACTTCGCCCCTGCTGAAAATCACCGAGGTAGCGTTGCAACAACAGCGCTATGGCTGTGGCCATATCAGCCGAAAAATCCCTGGAACAGAGCTCGTCAAGGGAGGTGGCCTCCCAGAGAGGAAGTGCTGCGCGGTTTGCCCAGAAAATATGGTGATGTTCGATGTCATATACCCAGATAGGGGTATGCAGAACATCCATTGTCTTCAGTAACCGTTCGTCAAGCGTATTCATCTGGTCAAAATCATTCATGCTGGATGGTCACTGGTGAACCGGAAAACAAATGGGCAAACCGCCGTATGCAGAATGCAAGGTGACAACACCTCTCGGCCACTATTTCTCGCGATGGCCAAAAGCAGATAACTGATTTCAGAAATCAACAACAGGAGAGCCAATCCAGCCACAGAAAAAAGGACTCAGCCAATACTCCTGTCAATCAGAACAAATCCCTCGTTCGTTTTTAACTTTTTTTCCCAGCAAAAACAAGCACTAAGAATTGCACTCTGGATACTTCAAAAAACATTTTTACGATTCACAACAAACACTTATTTACTGACAAAAAAGTCAACTAAAAAAAGTGCCGGCATTTCCCTCGTAAAACTTTCATTTATTAACCAGCGCGTTGAATAAACAGACAAAAAAGAGCAAAACCGGCCCCAAATAGCGACTTAACAAGGAACTTAAATACCTCAAAACCGAATATCTACCTTCACCAGACCGGCATGATGAATATGCGACTGTCATCACATTCACATCGCCGAAAAAAAGAACTGCTCTTGACCAGCGCGATCCTCTTTTTTCCTGAGGATGGGTCGTATTGTAGTCATACCATGTCGCCTCTCTCTCTTGAGCTAACGGGTGACATCTCGCAACAATGACTGTGGCGCAGAAAATAATCCTCATTCGAGAACAATTGAAAATTTAAACTGGTATCAGTAGAAATCGAATCCAGATCAATTAAACGCTGAATTACCCTTGCCAAGCGATAAGGCTCTTTTTATGGTTGCCCCCTTGTTACACCCAGAACAGCGTTTATGAAGCACATCGAAGAGTTCTACCTGTTCGTCAAGGTGGTGCAAGAGGGAGGATTCTCCCATGCTGCAGCCGCACTGGGCATGCCAACAGGCACCATCAGTCGACGCATTTCCCAGCTGGAAGAGCAACTGGGTTGCTCCCTGCTACATCGCTCTACCCGTAAACTCCGTCTTACCGATGAAGGGCTCAGATACTACGAGCGTCTCTGCACACCGCTTGCACAAATCGAGCAGGCCACCAGCGAGATCCGGGGTAAAGAAGCAGACATCACCGGGCTTATCCGGATAGCCGCGCCGATCGCGCTCTCCAACACCATCCTCATCGATATGCTGGCCGAATTCGGGCTGCACTATCCCGAGGTACAGTTCGATATCACCCAGACCAATGATCACCAGCACCTGTTCGACAATGATCGGGATCTGGTGTTCTTCAACGGTGAGCTGCCCCAGTCGCTGCCCAATGCGATCTGTCTCGGTCATATCGAGTACGGCCTGTTTGCCTCGCCACTCTATCTGACCAAGAAGGGAACCCCCTCCCACCCCAGCCAGCTGGAAGAACATGATCTCATCTACTGCTGGCCACACCAGCACTGGCAACTGACCGACAAGGATGGCCAAAACATCTGCATCAAACGCAGCGCCAAACTGACCGTCAACCAGACTCAGGCCGCCGTGCGCGCAGCCCGGCGTCATCTGGGGATAGTCAACGCCCCGCTGCACTATCTGAGCAGCTTCCTCCATGACGAGCAGCTGGTACCGGTACTGACCGACTGGCAGACCGGCAATCGCCCCTTCTACATGTTGTGTTGCCAGCACCAATTCGCCCCGTTGCGTGTTAAGATGTTCGCTGAATTTGTTGAGAAATACTCCGCACGCTATCGTAACCGGCAATGGGATAACCAATTTTCACAGGGTGACAACCTCCCACATTGCATCTGACTGTTAGCGGGCCACACTTATAGCAATCCTTGCCAACAGAGCCTGCCTAACGCCATGAATGTATTGATATGTGATGACTCCGGGTTCGCCCGCAAACAGCTGGCACGAGCGCTACCGGCTGACTGGAAAGTCGATTTGCACTATGCGGCGAATGGCCTTGAAGGGATCGAACAGGTGCTGATGGGCCATGGGGATCTCATCTTTCTCGATCTGACCATGCCGGAAATGGACGGTTACGGCGTGCTGGAGACCCTCCAACGGGAGGGTCTACGCAACAAGGTGATCGTGGTCTCCGGGGATATCCAACCAGAGGCCTATCAACGGGTCATGGGGCTAGGGGCGCTCGATTTCATCAAGAAACCTGCCGCCCCAGAAACCCTGCTCGCCCTGCTCAAAAAGCATGATTTCTGGAGTGCCACCCCGAGCGGTCAACCAAGCGCCCCCGAGCAGCAGCCAAACGGAGTGGTAGCCGATGCAGGCGTCAAGATCACCCCCGAAATCCGCGATGTCTATCAGGAGCTGGCCAACGTCTCCATGGGTCAGGCCGCCGACTTGCTGGCTCGTCTGCTCAACGCCTTCGTGGTACTGCCCATCCCCAACGTCAACGTGCTGGAAGTATCAGAGTTGCATATGGCCCTCTCGGCCGCTGCGGATTCAGATACCCTCTCCGCCGTCTGTCAGGGGTTTATCGGAGCTGGGATCGCCGGTGAAGCGCTGATCCTGTTCCATGACTCCAGCTTCAAAGATTTGGCCAAGCTGATGAACCATCAGGGGACGCTGGATCGCACCGCCGAACTGGAGCTGTTGATGGATACCGCCAACGTGCTGATCGGCGCCTTCCTACGCGGCTACGCCAACCAGCTCGACACCCCCTTCAGTCAGGGGCACCCGGTGGTGCTCGGCCAGCACAGACCCATCAACGAGCTGATCAACACCAACAAGAGTCGCTGGCGCCGCACGCTCGCCATCGAGATCAACTACCGGATCCAGGATTACGCGGTGCAGTGTGATCTGCTGCTGCTGTTTACCGAAGATTCCATCGCCACCATGAACAACAAAATCATGCACATGCTCTAGGAGTGACTATGGAAATCCGTGAATTTCATTGGCTGATGAACATAGTCCAGAACCTGGACGTAGGCTTGGTAGTGCT
This sequence comes from Aeromonas sp. 601027, assembly GCF_049174455.1. NCBI lineage: Bacteria > Pseudomonadati > Pseudomonadota > Gammaproteobacteria > Aeromonadales > Aeromonadaceae > Aeromonas > Aeromonas sp. 601027. Next base: position 51,599 of record NZ_JAAKTN010000014.1, read on the forward strand.
CGACAAGGAGTACAAGGTACAGGTGTGGAACGGCTTTATGGAGAGCCACAGCGGCCGACTGGCCAGTGACGTGCGCGATGGCGTACTGTTCGAGCTCTTCCCCGATGTGGACAGAGCCTGGTTCGAGCGCAAGGCCAACATGGTCTTCAAGCTCAACAACCGCGCCTTCAGCACCTGGGAGCAGAAGCCCTATCTGCTACGTTTCTCCAACTATCGCCCCATTACCGGCTCGGCCCCCCATATGTTCCAGAACCTGACGCTGGTGCCACTGGCCGATTTCGGCGGTCAGGTGACCCACATCGCGGTGATGATCTACGACGCTACCGATGAGGCCATGCTGATGAGCGGCCAGCGGCAGGCTTGAGCTTGCAGCAAATAACAGAGGGCGCCGCGGCGCCCTCTTTTATTTCGGTATGAACAGGTCTCGGTATAACCTCTACCTCACCAGCCGTCTCAACGCGCCCCGAGATACTCGGTGAAGGCGTCGATCACCTCTTCAATATCGTCATCGTTGATTTGCAGATGGGTCACCAACCGCAGCTCGCCGTAACCGGAGAAGAGGATCCCCCTCTCCTTCATAAAAGCGAGCAGAGGGGCTGATTCCCCCTCACGCAGCCGCAGGAACACCATATTGCTCTGCACCAGCGAGAGGTCGAGCTCGATGCCCGGCAGTGCAGCCAACCCTTCGGCCAGCCGTTTGGCACGGCGGTGATCATCGGCCAGGCGGGTCACGTGCTGCTCGAGGGCAAACAGACCGGCTTGCGCCAGAATCCCCGCCTGACGCATGCCGCCCCCCAGCATCTTGCGCAGTCGGCGCGCACGGGCGATGAAGTCGTGTCTGCCCACCAGCAGCGAGCCCACCGGTGCGCCCAACCCCTTGGAGAGACAAATCGAGATGCTATCAAATGGAGCGGCGATCACCTCGACCGGGGTCTCGCTGGCCACGGCGGCGTTAAAAAGCCGGGCGCCATCGAGATGAAGCTTCAAGCCGCGCTCGGCAACGAATGCCCCCATCTCCTGCAGATAGGAGAGCGGCAGCACCTTGCCGTTGTGGGTGTTCTCAAGGCAGATCAGGCGAGTCTGGACGAAGTGGGCATCATCAGGGGCCAGCGCAGCCCTGATATCATCGAATGCCAGTGTGCCATCGCGCTGCATCGGCAAGGGTTGCAGGGCTACGGAGCCCAGCACGGCACTCCCCTGCGCTTCATAGCGATAGATGTGAGCGGCGTTGCCGAGGATGGCCCCCTCACCGCGCTGACAGTGGCTCATCACCGCCAACAGATTGGACATGGTGCCGGACGGCACAAACAGCGCCGCCTGTTTGCCCAGCAATCTGGCCCCAAAGGCCTCCAGCGCGTTGACGCCCGGATCTTCACCATAGACATCGTCACCGACTTCGGCGTGGAGCATGGCTTGACGCATGGCGTCAGTAGGCTGGGTGACGGTGTCACTTCGTAAATCGATATAGCGCATGAGATCCCTCCTGAAACAGGAGAGTGACGTTAGCCATGCGCCCCTCGCTTGGCAAGGGGCGCATGAGCAGAATGTGAAGCCAATAGACGTCCGTAGAACCCGCAGGCGGGATTTACCAAGGCAGCGGCTGACCGTTCAGATCCAGTAGCTGGCCCGATTGAGTCAATGATAACCCCTTGATGAGATTGAGCAGTTTCACCGCCACCTCGGCAGGATCCAGCAATTGATCCGCGGGCAACTCGCTCAGAAAGGGGGTATTCATCGGGGAGTCCATCAAGCCGGGCGCAACGGCCACCACCCCTGCTTGCGGGAAACGCTGCGTCCACTCAAGGGCCAGGGTTTTCACCCCCATGTCGAGGGCCGCTTTGCTCATCCGGTAGCTGTAACGTCCCCCCTCCAGATTGGCGGTGATGGAGCCCGCCAGATCGGAGATGGCGCAGAGCCACAGCGGATGGTCATTGCCCATCAACCGGCTGAAACGGGCAGCCAGCGCCAGTGTTGGCCAGGCATTGGCCAGCAGGCTGTCGCACAGCCACTTGGGGTGCACCTCTTCGACCCGCCGCTCCGGCATAAAGCTGACATCGTGCAACACGCCGATGGTATTGATCACAACGGTGGGAAGCGGATCGCAATCGTAGAGGGTAAACAAGGCATCGAACGAGATGGCATCGACATCTGGCAGCGGGAAGAAGTCCTCCATCTCGATCCCTTTGGGATAGTTGCGCCCGGCCAGCAGGAATGACTCTCCCCTTGCCATCAGCTCTCTTGCCAGCGCCGAGCCCAGCGCACCACTTCCGAGGATCAAGTAGCTCATCGCCCATTCCATGGAGACTTATCTTGCTTAGAGCGTATCAGAATAATCAACCGGCCGTGACACGACCAAAGGGTAATATGCTCCTCATCACGCTTCCCCCAGATGGCGGCCAAACTCCCGCGCCAGCGCCAAGTCGAGAAAACCGTCCGCTTTCTTGTGGGTGCGCAAAAACTGGTAGTAGGCGAGCAGGGTGACCAGCGCCTCCTCATCGGGCAGCCCCACCCCGGGTTGCTGCTCGCCCAGCAGTTGCTGCGCCGCAGCCAGCGCCTCCCTGTCCACCACTTCCGCCTGACGGTAGAGATAACCGCATCCGGTCGCCAGCCACTCCAGCGAGCAGTTGGCCCCCATGGCGATCTGGTTGGCCCGCGCCAGGCCAGGCTCGGCCCCCTTCAAATATTTGCGGATCAGCGCTTCACTGAGCCCCACCTTGCGGGCAAAGGCGCTCACGCTCATCTCCCCGATCAGGCTCTGCAAGCGCTCGGCAAATCCTTCCATCCAATTATCTCCCCAACTCTCTTCGGTCAGAACCAAAGTTCGAATCATGCCACTGTCCATTATTGCTTTGCCAGCCACATGGGGCCAAGATGCCCGCAGTCATCCATGTTGCACATCGTTTTCGCATCGCGTTTTTAAAGGAGTCAACCATGTCTGTATCCCGTGTCGCCCTGCATCCGCAAGGCCCCACCTTCTCTCGCCTCATCATGGGTTACTGGCGCCTGATGGAGTGGCAGCTCTCTCCGGCCGCTCTGCTCGATCTGATGAAATATCATCTGGATCTGGGGGTCACCACCATCGATCACGCCGATATCTATGGTGGCTACCAGTGCGAAGAGGCCTTTGGTCACGCCCTACGCCTCGAGCCTTCCCTGCGCAGCCGGATGGAGATCGTCACCAAGTGCGGTATCGCCCTCACCGCCAAGCCGGAGCATGCTCTCAACCACTACAACACCGGCAAGGACCATATCATCGCCAGCGCCGAGGCCTCGCTGCGCAAGCTCGGCACCGACCATCTGGACCTGCTGCTGATCCACCGCCCGGATCCCCTGATGAACGCCGATGATGTGGCCGACGCCTTTATCACCCTGAAACAGGCGGGTAAGATCAAGCACGCCGGGGTATCCAACTTCACCGCCCGTCAGTTCGAGCTACTGCAATCGCGCCTCCCCTTCCCGCTAGTCACCAACCAGCTGGAGATCTCGCCGCTTCATCAGGAAGGGACCCTCGATGGTACCCTGGATCAGTGCCAGCAGCTTGGCATCAAGCCGATGGCCTGGTCATGTCTCGGCGGCGGCCGACTGTTCAGCGATGAGGCCTATGCCCCGCTGCGTGCCGAACTGGAGCAGATCCGTCAGGAAGTGGGCGCCCAGACTATCGAGCAGGTGGTCTACGCTTGGGTAATGATGCTGCCAAGCCAGCCGCTGCCATTGATTGGCTCCGGCAAGCGGGAGCGGATTGCCGCCGCCGTGGCCGCCGAATCCATCGAGCTTAACCGCCAGCAGTGGTTCCGCATCCGCAAGGCGGCACTCGGTTACGACGTCCCCTGATCACAGCAAAACATTCAGAAACAAAAACGGCATGGGGGAAACCCATGCCGTTTTTTTATTGCCGAGGCACCTTAGCGGTGGCGCTGTTGCGGGCGACCACGGGGAGCATCTGTCTTCGGTTTGGCCTGGTTGACGGTGATGGTACGGCCACCGACTTCTGTGCCATGCAGACCAGCGATGGCCTTTTCGGCATCACCATTGACCGGCATTTCAATAAAACCAAACCCCTTTGACTGGCCGGTATCGCGGTCGATGATGATATCAACCTTGTCGACCTGTCCAAACTGGCTGAACAGGGTTTTCAGTTCGTCGGCCGTCATCCGGTACGACAGATTTCCTACGTAAATCTTCATGCCATCCACTCTCGATTCAAGGTGCCTTCTCTATGCAATTCCCAGCATAACGGTAAGGGCACAACCCCTATGCCGGACCTGCCATGGCTTCATGCCGTGGCCTTCTCCACACTGTCGTCAAGTGATTGATCTCTTGGGTTAACAGTGCAGACAAGATCAATTCGAGTCACTGGCAGTATCTGAGCTTTGCCGGGAATTGTCGAGAAAATAGTCGACTCAGGCCGATTGCAGATCTGACAACCGTTGCGCCAGCATCCGGCGACCGTGCCAGGCCCGTTTAAAGCCGAAGCGATAGACAGACGGGCTCACCAGATGCAGCTCCCCCGCCTTGAGATCCAGCAAGGCCATGGCCGCCGCCAGCTCATCTTCACTCAGTTGCAGATCGAGGCTGAAGTCGAGCCACTGGCCGTCGTGACCCACTCGTCGCTCCCGTTCAAGCGCCACCAGCTGGTTGCGGGGCAGCGCCAGCGCCTCATCCTTGTTGCCATTGAGCAGATAGATATGCTGTTCATCCCACCCCAGCTCCGCCAGGCGCCAGGGCTGCCAGCTGCGGGGCAGCGACACCATGATCCCGGTGATGCCACCAAAGACCACGCCCACCCAGTTGAGCAGCGCCATGGCGCCCCAGCCATCCCACAAGGAGGCCGCTACCACGCCCCAACTCACCAGCAACAGCAGAAAAATGACGCAGCGATAGCGAACCGCTGGCGGCATCAACAGCTGCACCTGCGAACCGGCAAGCAAGGATGTAATACGCATGAAAAGCTCCTGTCATCACGAAATGGCGCCATTGTGAATAGGCATCAGGATGCTGACAAGGGGGTTTTCTTTGTCATCCCCCTATAAAATCAATACCATGGCGTAAATGATTCTCAGTGGAACCCGCTTCTTGACCAGCTCGCAACCCTGTGTGCGCTTTTGTGGCGTCGACAAATTCTATGGCGATTTTCAGGCTCTTCATCACATCGATCTCACCATTGAACGGGGAGAGAAGTGGGTTATCTGTGGCCCGTCAGGCTCGGGAAAATCGACCCTGATCCGCACCATCAACGGGCTGGAGGGGATCGACGACGGCCAGCTGTTCCTGTTTGGCGAGCCGGTGACCCCTTCCTACCTGCGCCGCCTGCAAGGTCGGGTTGGCATGGTGTTTCAGCAGTTCAACCTCTTCCCCCATATGACGGTGCTGGAAAACCTGATGGTGGCGCCGGTGCATACCCTGGGGTTGCGACCTCAGGAGGCCAAAGCCCGGGCGCTCGGGCTGCTCGAGCGGGTGCGCATTCAGGCACAGGCCGACAAGTACCCACACCAGCTCTCCGGCGGCCAGCAGCAGCGGGTCGCCATCGCCCGCTCCCTCTGCATGCAACCCGAGCTGATGCTGTTTGACGAGCCCACCTCCGCCCTCGACCCCGAGATGATCCGCGAAGTGCTCGATGTGATCCGCGAGCTGGCTGACGAGGGGATGACCCTGATCTGCGTTACCCACGAGATGGGCTTTGCCCGTCAAGTGGCGGATCGGGTGCTCTTTATGGACGAGGGGAAGATCATCGAGTCGGCCCCGCCCGCCCAACTGTTCAACGCCCCTCGGCACCCGCGAACCCGGGCCTTCCTCGAACAGGTGCTCAGCTATCATGGCTAGGCTCAATCGCCCCCGCCTGCTCGGCTGGTTGTCAGGCACTGTGATGCTCTTTGCGCTACTGGGCTGGACGCTCTATAGCGGCGCTCGCCAGATGGGCTATGAGTGGCAGTGGCCGCGGATGTTGCCCTTTCTCGGCGAGTGGGATGAGGGAACCTTTTATGCCGGCCCCTTGCTAAACGGCCTGCTGGTCACTTTGCAGGTGGCGCTGCTCAGCCTGTTGGGCACTCTGGCGGTCGGGGTGTGCGTGGTCAGCCTGCGGCTGCTTCCCTCCAGGCTCGGCCCATGGCTCGCCATCGCCTATCTGGCGCTGGTGCGCACCACGCCCCAGCTGGTGCAGCTCTATATTCTCTATTTCTTGCTGGGCCCCATGCTGGGATTGGCCCCCCTTGCCTGCGCCGTGTTGAGCCTCTCCCTCTATCAGGGCGCTTTCACCGCCGAAGTGCTGCGTGCAGGCGTACAGGCCATTCCCAAAGGACAGTGGGAGGCAGCCCAGTCGCTTGGCTTGTCGCGAACCATCACCCTGCGCAAGGTGATCCTGCCCCAGCTGGTGCGCATCACCTTGCCGCCGCTCACCAACGAGCTGGTCTCCCTTATCAAACATTCGGCGCTGGTGAGTGTGATCGCCATCTTCGATCTGACCAACGAAGGGCGTACTCTGGTTGCCGATACGTTTCTGACCTTTGAGGTGTGGTTTACCGTAGCTGCCCTCTATTTGCTGTTAACCCTGACGCTGTCAGCCTGTTCGCGGGCACTGGCCCGTCACCTGAATCCGGATCAACAAGGACGCTAACCATGAATCTGTCATTCAAGACCACCCTGTCGGGCGCAGCCCTGCTGCTGGCAAGCCTGCTCACTCCGGCACTGGCAGAAACTGCCCCCTCCGACACCCAGGCGCAGATCGAGCAGAGCGGTACCCTGCGGGTCGGCATGTCCACCTTCGCCCCCTGGGCGATGCGCGACAAGCAAGGGGCGCTAATCGGTTTCGAGATTGACGTGGCCCGTCGCCTCGCCACAGATAACGGCTGGCAGGTAGAGTTCGTGCCTACCGCCTGGGATGGCATCATCCCCTCCCTGCTGGCGAAAAAATATGACGTCATCATCGGCGGCCTCACCATCACCCCCGAGCGGGAGAAGAGCGTGCGCTTCACCCAGGCCTACTCCCATTCGGGGGTGCAGCTGGCCGCCTCCAGCACCCTGGCCAAAGAGAAGAAAACCGTGGCGGACTTCAACCAGCGCGGGGTGATCCTGGCGGTACGTCGTGGCGCCTCACCGGTACAGGTGGCAAAAGAACACTTCCCCAAGGCCACCCTGCGCCAGTTTGATGACGAGTCACAGGTATTTCAGGAGGTGCTGAACGGCCGCGCCCACGGCGCCCTCTCCTCTTCCCCGAAACCCGAGCAAGAAGCGCTGCGCCACCCGGATGCCCTCTTTATGCCGTTTGCCGAGCCGTTGGCACAAGGCGATGAAGGCTTTGCCCTGCGCAAGGGGGATGATGCCCTGGCTGAGCAGTTCAACGAGTGGATCGCCGCCCGTCAGGCCGATGGCTGGCTCAAAGCGCGCCATGACTACTGGTTCAAGTCGCTAGCGTGGGAAGCGCAGGTCGCCAATCCCTGATGCTGATTGCTCTAAAAGAGACCATCCGGCGCATCATCCGTGGGGCATGTCGGAACATCAACTGGCTGGATGGGGCGATCGCCCTGATCCTGCTGCTGGCTGGCCTCTGGCTGGCCAGCCGCCTGCACATCGGGGTGGCCTATCAGTGGCGCTGGCATGAAGCCTTCGACCTGCTGTTCACCCCCGGCCCTCACGGCGAGTTGCCCTACTTTTTCAGCGGTCTGATCACCACCTTGCGCATCGCCCTGCTCGGCATGGTACTGGCGCTGCTGCTCGGCACTGCGCTGGGGGTAGCCGCCTTCAGCCGCCACCCCTGGCTGGTGATGCCCGCGACCCTGTTTATCCAGCTGATCCGCAATCTGCCGCCGCTGGTCTTTATCTTCATCTTCTACTTCTTTATCGCCAACCAGCTGCTGCCTGCGAGCGGCCTCTCCCGCTGGCTCGGCACCGTATCACTCTCCCCGTGGCAAGAGGCGCTGTTTGGCCCACCTGCCCGCTGGGAGAACCTCATCTCAGGCACCCTCTGCGTTGGCATGATCAGCGCAGCCTTCGTCGCCGAGATCGTCCGCGCCGGGCTGGCCGCCATCCCCCGTGGCCAGTGGGAGGCGGCGCAGAGCCTCGGGCTCTCTCCCTGGGTGCGGCTGCGCCATGTGATCCTGCCGCAGGCCATGCTGCTGATGCTCCCCCCCCTCACCGGCCAGCTCATTGCGCTGGTGAAGGATACCGCCATTGTTTCCCTTATCTCGGTGCAGGAGCTCACCTTCGTCGGTACCGAGATGGCCAACTCCAGCGGACTGGTCTACGAGATCTGGCTGCTGGTAGCCGCGGCCTATTTATTTATATGTTTGAGTCTGTTCGTATTGCTGAGCCGACTCGAAGCAAGACAAGGAGCACGCACATGCTGACGTCCCTGTTGCTGGCGACTGTATTGCAAGCGGAAGCCATCGGTGGTTATGCCGCCGGTTGCCTGAAAAACGGCGTATCCCTGCCCCTCGAAGGGCCGGGTTATCAGGTGATCCGCACCAAACGGCTGCGCTACTACGGCCACCCCGACCTTATCCACTACCTGCAAGCGCTGGCCAACCAGACCCGCATGGCCGGGCTGCCGGATCTCTACATCGCCGATCTGGCGATGGCCCGGGGCGGCCCCTTTACCTCCGGCCATCGAAGCCATCAGACCGGACTCGATGCCGATATCTGGTTTCGCATGGCCAACCGCCCCATCAGCAAATGGGAGCAGGATGCCCCCAAGGAGTGGGCGCTGATCGACGAACCCAGCTACAAGATGTTACCGGGCCGCTTTGGCCCCCAGCAGCTCACCCTGCTGCGGCTTGCGGCCAGCAAACCCGAGGTGGCCCGCATCTTCGTCAATCCGGTGATCAAATCCGCGGTCTGCCAACAGGCTGGTAACGAACCCTGGGTCGCCAAGCTACGCCCCTGGGTGGGCCACTTCAGCCACTTCCACGTGCGGCTGCGCTGCCCGGTGGGCAGCCCCGATTGTGAACCCCAGGCTCCCATTCCGCCCGGCAATGGCTGTGGGGAAGAGCTGGCCTCCTGGCTAAAAGACAAGCCCCAGTTGCCCAAGGTCTCAGGCATCAACAAGCGACCTGAGCTACCTGCGCGTTGTGGCAACTGACCCCAAGCTGGTATGGTGATGCACTCTTGGTCGTACACCATCCATGGCGCACTATCGACTCGAAATACCAAAGGAGAACAACAAGATGGCCACATCACTCTGGCGCAGAACCACGCAGAGCCTGTTGACCCTGACCCTGCTGCTCGGCCTGACCGGCTGCGGCATGAACAACATTCCGACCCTGGATGAGCAGGTCAAGGCGAGCTGGGGGCAGGTTGAGAACCAGTATCAGCGCCGTGCCGATCTCATTCCCAATCTGGTCGCCACCGTCAAGGGCTACGCCAGCCATGAGCAGGAGACCCTAAAGGCGGTCACCGATGCCCGTGCCCGGGTCGGCAGCGTGCAGGTGAGCGATCCTGCCCAGCTCAAGGAGTTTGAAGCGGCGCAGAACCAGCTCTCCAGCGCCCTCTCTCGCCTGATGGTGGTGGTAGAGCGCTACCCCGAGCTGAAAGCGGATCAGCAGTTCCTTGCCCTGCAGGCCCAACTGGAAGGAACCGAGAACCGCATCTCGGTGGCTCGCCGCGACTATATCGAGGCGGTGCGCCAGTTCAATACCGAGATCCGCACTTTCCCCGGCGTTATCTGGTCCAAGCTGCTCTACTCGGATCTGGAGGCCAAACCCAGTTTCAGTGCCAAACCCGGTGCCGATGAGGCGCCCAAGGTCAGCTTCCAATGAAGATGATGCTGCGCTGGTTTCTTCCCTGTCTGCTGCTCTGGGCCACTGCCCTGCAAGCGGCACCCGACTTCCCGACGCTGAGCGGACGGGTGGTGGATGAAGCCAGTCTTATGTCCCGCAAACAGGCCCATCAACTGACCCAACAGCTGGCCGCCTTTGAAAAGCGCAGCGGCATCCAGCTGGTGGTGGTCTCCGTCGACAGCCTCGATGGGGAGACCATCGAGGAGTACGGCTACCAGCTCGGTCGCCACTGGGGGATCGGCCAGAAAGGCAAAAACAATGGCGTGTTGTTGCTGATCGCCCAGGATGAGCGCAAGGTGCGGATCGAGGTGGGATATGGGCTGGAAGGCGCCCTGCCCGACGCCATCGCCGCCAACATCATCCATGGCCGCATCCTGCCCGCCTTCAAGCGCGGCGATATGGTGGCCGGGATCATGGCGGGCAGCCAGAGCATCATGAAGGCACTCGCCGGAGAATATCAGCCGGTCGAGCAGCCAAAGAGTGACAAGGGTGGCGGCCCCTGGCTGTTTATTCTGGTGGTGATTGCGATGATCGTGCTCCACAACCTGCGCGGCGGTGGTGGCGGTGGGCCAGGAGGACGACGTCGGTCGACCTACATGGCCGGTGGATTGGGTGCCGGCGCCTTTGGTGGTCGCTCTGGCGGCGGATTCAGCGGTGGCGGCGGCAGTTTTGGCGGCGGCGGAGCCTCCGGTGGCTGGTAACAGGAGTAAAGAGACAAATCATGATTTCTAAACAGTTCTTCCACACGCTTCAGGCCAAGGTGCGCGAAGCGGAGCTAGAGACTGATGCTGAACTGGTCACCGTGCTGGCCCCGGCCAGCGATGGCTATCGCTACATTCCCACCCTCTGGGCGGCGCTGCTGGCGATGCTCACGCCGCTGCTGGTGTTCCAGCTCGGCTTCTGGCTCGGCTGGTACGAAATCCTGCTGGTACAGTGGTCGGTCTGGCTGCTGCTGAGCCTGCTGTTCCACTGGACCCCAATAAAAATGCGGCTCATCCCGAAGAAGGTTCGCCAGCACCGGGCGGCCCTGATGGCACGCCTGCAATTTGTCGAACAGGGGCTGCACCGCACCCGCGACCGGCTCGGGGTGCTGATCTTCGTCTCTGCCGCCGAGCACTATGTAGAAATACTGGTGGATGACGGCATCGCCCAGCATATCGACAATGGCCAGTGGCAGGAGATCATCGACGACTTCGTGGCGCGAGTGCGCAACAAGGAGATCGAACAGGGTTTTCTGGAGTGCGTGGAGCGCGTCAGCGCCATTCTGACCGACGCCTTCCCGGCCACCCGGGATCAAAACGAGCTACCGGACAGTCTGATCATCCTCGACAAGCCCTGATCCGGTTTAAAAAACCGGCATTCTGCGCAAGGGTTAGGCATTCGGAAAAGATTATGAAAAATAAGGGGAAAAGAGGTTGACCCACACAGCCCTTTCCCCTAAATTACGCCCCGTTCCAGCGCAACAGCGCAGTGAACGAAAATTTGGTGAGGTGTCCGAGTGGCTGAAGGAGCACGCCTGGAAAGTGTGTATACGGCAACGTATCGAGGGTTCGAATCCCTCCCTCACCGCCAAATTTAAAAAAACCGACCTCAGGGTCGGTTTTTTGCTTTCCGGAAAACACAAACATCGGTGCCGACAACGGCAACAACGACAAAAACAGGTGAGCACTCTCGCCAGACCATCGCCTGTATGAGCAACACCTCCCCGGCACTTCCCATGGAGCAGCTGGTTGGGCATGGGCTTGCTCATCGCCGTTGTGTCATTAGCCGGCATGCCCCCCTTTTCTAACGCTCAGCGACGGGTACCCAGCAAACCACCCTCAGGGCGATGGTGAGGCATGCCACGTCGGCGTCATCTATCTCCTCAGCATGACAGCTTTATGGCAGCCTGAGCGCTCACCACAAGGCTCTGAGCACAGTTTTCCTGTTATCCTCGGCGCACCAGCACCTTACCGCCTCGCGAGAGGCTGGCACAAAAAAAGGCCGCTCAATGAGCGGCCTTCTTCATAACGGGATCAGCAATCAGCTTTCGCGGCGCTTGCCACCGAATTTGCGATCTTTGTTGAAACCACCTTCGCGGCGATCCTTGTTGAACGGACGGTCACCCTGCGGACGGCGATCCTTGTTGAAAGGACGGTCGCCACGGAACGGACGATCACCGCGCGGCGGACGGCTGCTGGTGTTGCCACCGGCCGGCACCTCGGTGTAGCGAGTGATCTGCAGCGGACGCTGGCAAACACGGGCTTTCTTGATCACTTCCAGCACATCGGCGCTAATGCCCTTGGGCAGGTCAACGGTGGAGAAGTCGTCAGCGATGTCGATGTTGCCGATGAAGCGGCTCTCGATATTCGCTTCGTTGGCGATGGCGCCCACGATCTGGCCCGGCTTGACGCCGTGATGGGCACCCACGTCGACACGGTAGCGCTCCATCTCCACGTCCGGGTTGTCTTTCAGCGGACGCGGCTCCAGGGACGGCATGCGACGGGCCGGACGATCGCCACGGTCACCGAAGTCACGACCGCCGCGATCGTTGAAGTCACGACGCTCGAAGCCACCACGATCGTTGCTGTTGTTGAACAGCGGATCCGGGATGGAGTCATCCAGCAGCAGCGGTTGGTCGCCCTGTACCAGCTTGGCCAGTGCGGCAGCCAGCTCCAGCGGATCGGCAGAATCTTCTTCGATCAGCTCGTTTACCAGGTTGTGGTAGATCTCGAGCTCTTCGCCCATCATGGTTTCGCGGATGCGCTCCTTGAACTTGGCCAGACGGTGCTGGTTGATGTCCTCGGTGCTCGGCATCTTCATCGGCTCGATGGCCTGACGGGTTGCGTGCTCGATGGCGCGCAGCATGCGGCGCTCGCGCGGAGCCACGAACAGGATGGCCTCGCCCTTGCGACCGGCACGACCGGTACGGCCGATACGGTGAACGTAGGATTCGGTGTCGTACGGAATGTCGTAGTTCACTACGTGGGTGATACGCTCAACGTCCAGACCACGGGCAACCACGTCGGTGGCGATCAGGATGTCCAGCTGGCCCTGACGCAGCTTGTCAACGGTACGCTCACGCAGCTTCTGCGGGATGTCACCGTGCAGCGCTTCACAGGCGTGGCCACGTGCGGCCAGCTTGCCAGCCAGCTCTTCGGCAGCGTTCTTGGTACGTACGAATACCAGCAGGGCTTCGTAGGATTCCACTTCCAGCAGGCGGGTCATGGCGTCCAGCTTGTGCAGACCGGTTACCTGCCAGTAACGCTGGCGAATAGTGGTAGCGGTAGCAGTCTTGGAGGCGATCTTGATCTCTTTGGGCTGCTTCAGGTGCTTCTGGGCCACGCGACGGATCTGCTCCGGCATGGTGGCAGAGAACAGAGCAACCTGACGAGAGCTCGGGCACTGCTCCATGATCCAGTCCACGTCGTCGATGAAGCCCATACGCAGCATTTCATCAGCTTCGTCCAGTACCAGAGCTTTCAGGCCGGAGAGATCCAAGTTCTTGCGACGGATCAGATCCATCACGCGGCCCGGAGTACCGACGACAACCTGGGCACCACGACGCAGGGCGCGGGTCTGGGTTTCGTAGGAGGCACCACCGTAGATCGGCAGCACGTGGAAATCAGGCATGTGGTGGGCATAGCGTTGGCACGCTTCAGCCACCTGCAGCGCCAGTTCGCGGGTAGGCGCCAGCACCAGGATCTGGGTGTTGCGGTTACCAGCTTCCAGACGAGACAACAGAGGCAAGGCAAAAGCAGCGGTCTTCCCTGTACCGGTTTGCGCCTGCCCCAGCAGATCGTGTCCCGCCATCAGGTGGGGAATTGCTGCGGCCTGGATCGGTGACGGGCGCTCATAGCCCACGTCCTGCAGCGCTTTCAATACAGGCGCGGCCAGTCCAAGCTCACTAAAAAGGGGCAGTTGTTCGGTATCAGACATAGATTCTTCCAGATTAAGGCAGGCGGCTAACACCGCGGAATAGCAAAAAGGCGGCGATTATAGCGCCACTTTGTTCTGCTGTCTTGAAAAATGTGATAAGCCTCTCAAGACGTTGGCAATTATAGAGGGATCTGGCGAGTATGGCTTGCTTATTTTGCACTCATAGTGCGTTATTGCAGATCACTCCTCGCTGGAGTCCTTGCCCCGCTTGTGTTTGAGCACCGCCATGGTCAGTCGGCTGGTGCACAATAAACGCTCACGTTCGTCCCGAATTTCAATCTGCCACACCTGGGTTGTTGCTCCCAGATGGAGCGGCGTGCAACGCCCGGTCACCACCCCTTCCCGCTTGGCTCGCAGATGGTTGGCATTCACCTCCAGCCCCACACAGTAGCTATCTGGCCCGACAGCCATATTGGCGGCAATCGATCCCAAGGTTTCCGCCAGCACCACGGATGCGCCGCCATGCAGCATGCCCAGGGGCTGGTGAGTGCGATGATCCACCGGCATGGTCGCTTCAAGCCAATCGGTGCCAAAAGCCGTGTAGACGATATCGAGATGGGCCATCAGGGTGTTGCGAGAGGTGGCGTTGAGCCCCTCCAGACTCATGGGTTTACGCCAGATGGGCGCAATATCGTGACTCATTGCGAGCAGACTCCTTATGTAAGCGATGAATGCGTACCGATATGGGTGAAACGCCCTCCACCGGCAACATGGTTCGGTTATGTGAGTTGTTGGTTACCGGGTGACGTGGTAACAACGCAGCCCCGACCCGGCGCTGCGTGTTACACAATCATGCCCTTAAGCGGGATGTCACCAGGGGTAGGTAACGCCGGGCCACTCGGCCCAAGGCACATCTCGCCCCGGCAAGCGGGGGGCTGGCCACTGCCACACCCTGGCGAGCCAGTCGCGCAGCTGAATCTCCAGCTCCTCATCCGTGATGGGCGCCTCTGCCACCTTCCAGAAGAAGAGCTCCACCGCTACCTCCGGCAGCACCGAGGGGTAGAGATAAACCCCACCCCAAAATTGCGGCTCCCGATCCGGACTCCAGAGGCCATAGGCGAACGAGCGCTTGGCCAGAAACTCCGACTGCTGCCACTCCAGATCCCCTTCGTGCTGGCTCAGGCTGAAATTGGCCGAGGGCCAGAGATCGTTCGGGCGAAACAGCTGATGGAGCTGCTCGCGCTCGCGCAACATGGCGACAAACTCCACCACCGCCTGAGCGGGAGTGGCGGGTAACAGCAAGAAACGTGGGTGCCGATAGGCCTTCGGCACCCGAAACCGCTTGGGAAACGTCAGCATCAGAGCAGCTCCAGCAGGGCTTGCAATGGATGTTTGAGCTTTTCCCCCTCCATCCGCTTGACCTGACTACGGCACGAATAGCCGGTCGCCAGACAGCGCGCTTTGGGTAGACGGGCTAGCGGGTCAGCCCAGCTCAACCCATAAATGCCCTTGGAGTTCTCCACCTGTTTGACATCGTGACCATAGGTGCCCGCCATACCGCAACACCCCACAGAGACCGGCTGCAAACTGGCCCCGAAGCGACCAAACAGGGTGCTCCAGTCACCGTGAGTGGAGGGCTTGGCGGTCTTCTCGGTGCAGTGGGCAAAGAGATACCAGGGCTCGCTCCCCTCCTTGCTCTTGGTCTTGTCGGTTCGAGCAGGCAACTGATCTGCCGGCAGCGAGAGCAGCCACTCCTGCGGCAACAACACCTGAAAATCGCCGCGAGCCGACCCCAGCGCCTTGGCATACTCGTCGCGATAGCAAAGCACCATGGCCGGATCCACCCCCACCATGGGAATGCCAAGCGCCGCTACCTTATTGAGGAACTGGGCGCTGTTGGCTGCAGTGCGGGCAAAGGCACGCAGGAACCCCTTGATATGCTGGGGTTTACCGTTGGGTTTAAAGGGCAGCAAGTAGGGCTGGAAGCCGAGCTTGCTGGCGAGTTTCACCAGGTCGCGCACCACGGGGGCGTCGTAATAACTGGTGAAGGGATCCTGCACGATGAGCACCACCTGCTTGCGCTGCTCGACGCTCATCCGCTCCAGTCCCGGCAGATCAAAATAGCGGGCACGGTTATCGTGCAGGCTCTCGGCCAAGGTCGGGACCGAGAGCAGCGGCACATCCACCATGCCGATGCTCTTCTCGGTCGCCTTCTGGGCCCACTCTTTTTCGAGGAAAAAGTTGACCAGCTTCGGCGCCTTGGCAAGCAACGGCGCATAGCTCTCCACCGTGCCGACGAAGTAATCCTTGGGGGCGCGCAGGTAGCGGCCATGATAAAGCTGCATAAAGCGGGCGCGAAAATCGGGCACATCCACCTTGATCGGGCACTGGCTGGTGCACGCCTTGCAGGCCAGACAGCCAGCCATCGCCTCCATCACCTCGTGGGAGAAGTCATACTCGCCGCGCTGTTTGGCCCAGCTGTTGCGCACCTTGTCCACCAGCTGTTTAAAGCGCACACCACCGGATTGCAGCGCCACCTCTTCCGCCAACGGGTCGAAGCCCTGCTCTGCCAGCTGACGCAACCATTCACGCATCAGGCCCGCCCGCCCCTTGGGGGAGTGGCGACGATCACGGCTGATCTTGACCGAGGGGCACATGGGGGAGTCGGTCTCGAAGGTGAAGCAGAGACCGTTGCCGTTGCAATCCATGGCGCGGGTGTAGCTGGTGCGCACCGCGAGCGGGATCTGGCGATCATACTTGCCGCGTTTGGGGCCATCCACCGACACCAGCTCGGCGCCGCTACCATAGGGGATACAGATCTTGCCCGGGTTGATGCGGTTGCCCGGGTCGAATACCCCCTTGACCCGCTGCAGCTCTTCCCACAGTTCGCCAAAGAAGGCGGGGCTGTATTCGGAGCGAAAGCCCTTGCCGTGCTCGCCCCACATCAAGCCGCCATATTTGGCAGTGAGCGCTACCACCTGATCGGAGATGCGGCGCAGCAGCACCTCCTGCTCGGGATCGCACAAATCGAGCGCCGGGCGCACGTGCAGCACACCGGCATCAACGTGGCCAAACATGCCGTAGTCGAGGCCGTGGGCATCCAGCAGAGCGCGAAACTCCATGATGAAATCGGCCAGTGACTCTGGCGGCACGGCGGTATCTTCGGTGAAGGCCACCGGCTTCTTGCGTCCTTCGGCGTTGCCCAGCAGCCCCACCGACTTCTTGCGCATGGTGTAGATGGTCTCGATGCTCGGCAGGTGGTCACACACCTGATAGCCGATGATCCCCGCCTCCCCCTTGGCGAGCAGATTGTCGATACGGCGGCAGAGCTCCGCCACCTTGGCCTTGTGTTCTGCCTCATCGGTGTCGGCAAACTCGACGATGTTGAGTCCCTGCAGATCCTTGCCGGGCACATCCTGAATAAGTTCTTTCACCGAATGCCAGATGATGTCGGCGCGGGCCAGCCCGAGCACCCGGGAGTCCACCGTCTCCACCGAGAGAGCCTGCGCCTGCACCATAAAGGGGGCATTGCGCAGGGCGGAGGGGAAGCTGTCGTACTTGACGTTGACCAGGGTGCGGTAGCGCGGGATGGGGGTGATATTGAGTTTGGCTTCGGTGATAAAGCCCAAGGATCCTTCCGAGCCGCACAGTACCCGGCTCACATCCAGCGTGTCGGTATCGGGTTGATAGAGGTGCTTGAGATCGTAGCCGGTCAGAAAGCGGTTGAGCTTGGGGAAGGTCGCCTCGATGTCGGCTCGGCGCTCCTTGCCGATACGATAGAGGGTGCGATAGATCTCCCCTTCCCGATTCTCCAGCGCCAGCTTGTCGGCCAGTCGCTCGCCGGTCAGCGGTTCGGTCGCCATCAGGTCGCCATTCTCCAGCACGGCTTTGAGCCCCAGTACGTGATCCGAGGTTTTGCCGTATACCAGCGAGCCCTGCCCCGAGGCATCGGTGTTGATCATGCCACCCAGAGTGGCGCGGTTGGAGGTGGAGAGATCCGGCGAGAAGAAGTAGCCGTGGGGCTTCAAATAGGCATTGAGCTGGTCTTTCACCACCCCGGCCTGGGCGCGTACCCACCCCTCTTCCAGATTAATTTCCATGATCTGGTTCATATGACGGGAGAGATCGACGATAATGCCGCCGCCCAATGACTGACCGTTGGTGCCGGTACCGCCACCGCGAGGGAAAAAACTCAGAGTGTGGTACGCCGGCTCAGCCGCCAGCTTGAGCATCACTGCTATGTCATCCGCACTGCGCGGATAGAGAACCGCTTGAGGTACTACCTGATAGACACTGTTGTCCGTCGCCATCGCCAACCGGCTTGCATAAGACTTTTCGATATCACCACGAAAGGCGCTGCGCCCTAGCAACTCTAGGAACGACAGGGTTGTGGGTGACAAACTGTCCTGGTAATCGAGTCTCGGGATCATGAATCCTTGTTCCCTTATTTTGCTTGATGCCGGCACCCCGGCGACTACGACTGGCCCCTCGCCTATCAATGGCAATCAGGCCAGTCCGCTCACATGTGAGCGGGCAGTATATCAGCTAGAAAACCCCTTGCGCGTAGCAATATTAACCATTTGAAAGGAGGACTTTTATGGCTCACCACAGCCATGTTATCAGTACGCTGGTCACCACAGAGAAGCAGGCACTCACCCTGTCGCTGTTTGGCTGCATCACTTTCGCCATCTTCGGCATCGGCTATGGCCTGTTCGTCGGCTCCAATGCCATCATGCTCGATGGTATTTTCACCCTGTTCAGCATGGGCATGACGGGCCTTGGCCTCATCACAGCCTATCTTGTTACCCGCCCCTCCGATGACCGCTTCCAGTATGGCTACGCTCATTTCGAGCCCATCGCCAACGTCATCAACGGCTCCATTATTCTGCTGCTCTGTCTGGCGGCACTCTACAACGGCGTCACCACCCTGCTTGCTGGCGGACGGGAGATCGATCTCGGCCACGCCCTTATCTATGCCGTTGTCTCCACCTTCTTCTGCGCCATCCTCTACCGGATTGAAGCCCTGGTCGCCGAGCAGGTTGACTCCGAACTGGTGATGGTCGACTCGAAGGAGTGGCTGGTGGATACCCTGCTCAGCGCCACTCTGCTGATTGGCTTTGTGGTTGCCATCGGCCTCGATGCCATCGGCTACGGCCAATACAACCGCTACATAGACCCGGTGCTGGTCTCGCTGCTGGCCCTCTGTGCCACCCTCATTCCCATCAAGGTGCTCGGTCGCAACCTGCGGGAAGTGCTGAAAATTGCCCCCAGAGGGGATGTCTCCCAACTGGTCGAGAGCGAAGTCGAGGCGCTGCGCCAGCGCCATGGCGTCGAGTGCTACAGCCATCTGGCCTAGAGCGGTCGCCGCTTCGATCTGGAATTGAACATTCTGGTGGCGCCGGGTCAGGAGTGGCCCGTCGAACGTCAGGATGCCCTGCGTCAGGAGCTCTGGTCTCGCCTTGGCGATACCCTTGGCGATGCCTGGCTGTCGGTCTGTTTCACCCGCGAAAAGCGCTGGTTGTAACGACCGCACGAGGGAGCGCGGCACGGCCGCCTCCCCCTGTCGCATCACAACCCCCGATTACGCCCACTGACGCGGCTCTTGCCAAATCGGCGCCAGCCGCTATCATCAGGGCTCATTTTTCACCCGAGGTTTTATTGCCCATCATGGACAATCCCCGAAGTTGCCCTTCGTCTCTCTCTGTCAAAGCCTATCTTTTTCTGCTTAATCAGCGCCTCTGAATAACACCTTTGCCTTGCTGTTACTGCGGCCATCTTGCGCCGTGATCACTGTTTGCTCTGTCTGTTTTTATTGAGGTCGTCACAATGGAATTGCTGCTGGATCCCCATATCTGGATCGGTCTGTTTACCCTGATCATTCTGGAAATCGTGCTGGGGATCGACAACCTGGTCTTTATCGCCATCCTGGTGAAAAAACTGCCCCCCGCCCAGCGGGACAAGGCGCGCATTATCGGCCTGTCGCTGGCCCTGCTGATGCGACTTGGGCTCTTGAGCGTCATGTCATGGCTGGTCACCCTGACCACCCCGATTTTGCACCTGTGGGATCACCCCTTCTCCGGTCGGGACCTGATCCTGATGGGGGGCGGCCTGTTCCTGCTGTTCAAGGCCACCTCCGAGCTGCATGAGCGGCTGGAAGCCAAACCCCAAGATGATGGCCCGGTCGGCGCCTACGCCAGCTTCGGAGTGGTGATCGCCCAAATTCTGGTGCTCGATGCGGTCTTCTCGCTCGACTCCATCATCACCGCCGTCGGCATGGTGGAACACCTTGGCGTGATGATGGCCGCCGTGACCATCGCCATGGTGGTGATGGTGCTCGCCTCCAAACCGCTAACCCGTTTCGTCAACGCCCACCCCACCGTGGTGGTGCTCTGTCTGAGCTTCCTGCTGATGATCGGCTTCAGCCTGGTAGCGGAAGGGTTCGGTTTTCATATTCCGAAAGGCTACCTCTACGCAGCCATCGGCTTCTCGGTGCTGATCGAGTTTTTCAACCAGCTGGCCCAGCGCAGTGCCATGCGTCACGAATCCAAACAGCCCCTGCGCGAGCGCACCACTGCCGCCATCTTCAAATTGATGGGAAGCAAGGCGTATCAGGACCGACCCGATGACGATCTGGATGCCCCGACCGCCGCGCCGGTGAGCTTTGGCGAGGAGGAGCGCTACATGGTGACCGGGGTGCTGTCGCTGGCCGAGCGCTCCATCCGCACCATCATGACGCCGCGCTCCGAGATGGCCTGGATTGATATCAACGACTCCAGCGAGGATATCCGCGCCCTGCTGCAGCGCGAACCCCACAGCCTGTTCCCGGTCTGTGACGGGGATCTGGACGAGGTGATCGGCGTGGTCAAGGCGCGCGACCTGCTGTTTGCCTTGAACGAAGGGCAATCCTTAAGCGCGCTGGCCAAGCAGAACGACCCCATTATCGTGCCGCAGACCATCAACGTGATTAAGCTGCTGGCGGAGCTGCGCAAAGCCAAGGGGAGCCTTATTCTGGTCTCCGACGAGTTTGGCGTGATCCAGGGGCTGGTCACCACCCACGATCTGCTGGAGGCCATCGTCGGCGAGCTGCCGGACGAGGACGAAACCCCGGATATCGTGCGCGATGGCGAAGGGTGGCTGATCAACGGCAGCACCAACATCCATCATGTGGAGCAGGTGCTGGAGCACGAGGGGCTGGTGAGCGAGAGCGACGAGTACGTGACCTTGGCGGGCATGCTGCTCTCCCACTTCGGCACCCTGCCCACCCCGGGTCAGCAGTTGCAACTGCAGCAGCTCAACTTCGAGGTGATCGAGGTGAGCGAGCGGCGCATCGAGCGGGTGAAAGTGATGCCCGCCACGGCTTGAGCCTGCCACCAGCAGAAAACAGAAGAGGGCCAGACGGCCCTCTTTTTTATGCTTCAACTTTATGCCTCAACGCCTCCTTTCCCGGCGGTTTGTGCTGATTGCTGCATCAAGCACAATTCTCTTGTGCAATTACCCCTCTTTTTCACAACAAGATGGCGGCATAAAGTGGCCTCACTTCCACCATGAGGAACTCAAGATGAGCCACGATCACCTGTTCTGCCCCCTGCGCCTTGGCCAGCTGCACCTTGCCAACCGCATCGTGATGCCCCCCATGACCCGCTCCCGTGCCAGTCAGCCCGGTGATGTGGCCAACGCCATGATGGCGAGCTACTACGCCCAGCGCGCCGAGGCGGGCCTGATCATCAGCGAAGGCACCCAAATCGACCCCATGGGCAAGGGCTATGCCTGGACGCCGGGGATCTACAGCGCAGAGCAGATCGCTGGCTGGAAGCTTGTGACCGATGCCGTGCATGCCAAGGGGGGCTCCATCTTCGCCCAGCTCTGGCACGTGGGCCGGGTCACCCATCCGGACAACATCGGCGGCGCCCAGCCCATCTCCGCTTCAGCCCTGCCCGCAGTGGGCGTCAAGGTGTTCGTCGATAACGGCAGCGATGCGCCGGGCTTTGTCGAGACAGTCACCCCGCGCGCCATGACCCAGGCCGATATCGATGCGGTAGTGGGACAGTTCCGTCAGGCGGCCCGCAACGCCATCAGCGCCGGTTTTGACGGCATCGAGCTACACGCCGCCAACGGATATCTGATCAACCAGTTCCTCGACTCCGAATCCAACGCCCGCACCGACAGTTACGGCGGATCGCTGGAAAACCGGCTGCGCTTTCTCAAAGAGGTGGCAGAGGCGGTCAGTAGTGAAATCGGGGTCGAACGTGTCGGGGTGCGTCTTGCGCCGCTCACCACCCTCAACGGCACAGTCGATGCCAATCCGCAGGAGACCTATCTGGCGGCCGCCCGCCTGCTGGGCCAGCTCAACGTGGTCTACCTGCACATTGCCGAGGCGGACTGGGACGATGCCCCCCTGATGCCGGAGAATTTCAAGCTGGGTCTGCGGGATGCCTTCCCCAACACCCTGATCTACGCCGGTAAATATGATGGTGATCGCGCACGCGCCGCCCTCGAAGCGGGCTGGGCCGACATGATTGGTTTTGGTCGCCCCTTCGTTGCCAACCCGGATCTGCCGAACCGGCTGCGCCACGGCTATCCGCTGGCCCCCCACGATCCGGCCACCCTGTTTGGCGGCGGCGAGAAGGGGTTGACCGACTACCCCGTCTATCAGGCCGATGACGCAGCTACCAGCCGCTGATTGCCGATGGCCAACCGGCCACGTGAAGCAGGCCCCACAGGTTGGGGCCTGCTGTATTGTTGCGCATTAGCAACAGTGATATGACTGACCGAATCACTGTTGCAATGATCTCGTTGTTCTCTCCCCTCGCTTTCACAAGGAGTCATCATGAATCACACCCAAGCCTGGTGCTGGCATGCCCCCGGTGAACCGACCCAGCTTACCCTCGCCGATCTGCCCCTGGCACCGCTCGCCCCTGACGAGGTACTGGTAGCCAACCGGGTTATCGCTTTCAACCCGGTGGACTGGAAGCTGATCGAATATGGCCACTCCAACTGGCTGGACGGTCAGGTGCCCGGCGTCGATGGCATGGGCACTATCGTGGCCCTCGGCGCCAACGTCAGCCATCTGCGTCTCGGCACCCGGGTCGCCTATCACACCGACCTGCGTCACCACGGCAGCTTTGCCCGCCACACCAAAGTGCCCGCCCGCGCCCTGCTGCCGGTGCCCGATGCCCTGAGTGACGAGGCGGCCGCCGCCCTGCCCTGTCCCGGTCTCACCGCCTGGCAGGCACTGGCCAAGCTGCCGCGCCTGCACGGAGAAGCACTGCTCATCACCGGCGCCGGCAGCAGCGTCGGCCGTTTTGCGGTGCAGCTCGCCCTCAAGCAGGGGGCGCGGGTCTTTGCCAGCGCCAGCTCACGCCACCATCAGTGGCTCAAACAGATCGGCGTGCAGGGGGTGGCCGATTATCGGGAACCAGACTGGCTGGCCACCTTGCAGGCCGCCAACGGCAACGAGCCGTTCGAGGGGATCATCGATCTGGTCTCCAGCCAACAGGCCGAGAGCCTGCTGCCCGCCCTTGGTTACTACGGTCATATGGTGACTGTGCTGGGGCGCATCCCGCACAATCCGCTGCCCGCCTTTGCCCATTGCCACTCATTGCACGAGATTGCGCTCGGTGCCCAGCACGCCTTTGGCACCGACAAGCAGTGGAGCCGACTGGTGGCCGCCGGTGTCGCCATGATGGAGCAGATGACGAGCGGCAAGCTGACCCTGCCGCCGCTGGTGGTGGGCAATTTCGAGGCACTGCCCACCCTGCTCGAGCGCTTCAAGCGTGAAGGACAGGGTGAGAAGTTTCTGGTGCGAGTGGCATAACGCTGACCTTCCCTAATAACCACACCGACCATTGAAACGAAAGAGGCCCGCCAGTGATGGCGGGCCTCTCTTTATATCTAGTGCATCTCATCTCGACTTCATTGGCGCCTGACTCAGTGCAGGATCACCCCGTGAGTCTCGGCATAACTGCGGATCTCCCGGGTCAGCCGCGCCTTGTCGGCCAGAGAGAGCCAGCTCGCCTCAACGGCATTTAGCGACAAGCGGCAGAGCTGACTCATGGTCGCGCCAAGGCCATCGGTCAGCGCCACAAAGTTGGCATTCATATAGCCGCCAAAGTAGGCAGGGTCGTCCGAGTTGATGGTGACGCAGAGCCCCTGCTCCAGCAGCCGCAACACATTGTGCTGGGCCATATTGCCGAACACCTTGAGCCTGGTGTTGGAGAGGGGGCAGACGGTAAGCGGCAGCCGGGTATCCGCCAGATAGCGCAGCAACTCGGGATCGTCTGCCGAGCGCACCCCGTGATCGATGCGGCATACCTGCAGCTCGTTGATCGCCTGCCAGATGTAGTCGGCAGGGCCCTCTTCACCTGCGTGGGCCACCACCGGCAGCCCCAGCTCGCGGCATTTGGCAAAGACCCGGGCAAACTTGGTCGGCGGATTGCCCTTCTCCCCGGAGTCGAGGCCGATGCCATGAATGCGCGACAGGAAGGGCATAGCCTCTTCCAACGTCGCAAAGGCATCCTCTTCGCTCAGGTGGCGCAAGAAGCTCATGATAAGGCGCCAGCTGATGCCAAACTCCTTCTCCCCGCTCTGCAGCGCCCGCTCGATACCGCCCAGCACAGTCGCAAAGGGGATACCGCGAGAGGTGTGGGTCTGCGGGTCAAAGAAGATCTCCACATGCACCACCTTGTCGGCGGCGCAACGCTCAAGATAGGCCCAGGTGAGGTCGAAGAAGTCTTGCTCGGTCACCAGCACGCTGGCGCCGCGATAGTAGAGGTCGAGAAAAGATTGCAGGCAGTCAAAGTCATAGGCGGCGCGCACGCTGGCGACATTGGGCCAGGGCAGTGGCACACCGTTGCGGCGGCCCAGCTCAAACATCAACTCGGGTTCGAGGCTGCCCTCGATATGCAGGTGCAGCTCCAGTTTCGGCAGTCCGGCGATAAATTGCGCGGCGGTGAGGTGTTCGGTTGTGACTGGCTTGGGAATCGGGGTGTCCATGGCAACGGCTCCATCAGCAAAGTGATCCGGCGTCAGCCCCTCCACCAGACTGACCCGACGACAGCTTTATTGTGCACCGAAGTGGCAAGACAGGGGAGACTTGTCATCAAACAGACTTATAATGGCGTCACAAAAATCATAAATGATTGAACATCTTAACGATTGGCGGCTCGCCTGCGCCCTGACAAGGAGTTTTCATGAAGAAGAACGTCATCTGCGATATCGACGGTGTCATCCTGCACAACAACGATCTCATCCCCGGTGCCGACCGTTTCGTCCATCGCCTGCTGGAGCAGGGCAGCAAGCTTCTGTTCCTTACCAACTACCCGGCCCAGACCCAGAAAGATCTGCAAAACCGCTTCCGCTCCGCCGGGATCGAAGTGCCGGAGGAGTGCTTCTACACCTCCGCCATGGGCACCGCCGACTTTCTCAAGCGACAGGATGGCAAGAAGGCCTATGTGATCGGTGAAGGGGCGCTGACCCACGAGCTCTACAAGGCCGGTTTCACCATCACCGATATCGACCCGGACTTCGTGGTGGTGGGCGAGACCCGCAACTACAACTGGACCATGATGCAACAGGGCGCCAAGTTCGTCGATCAGGGGGCCCGCTTTATCGCCACCAACCCCGATACCCACGGCCCCATGATGCACCCGGCCTGCGGCGCCCTGTGCGCCCCCATCGAGCGGATGACCGGCAAGAAGCCGTTCTATGTCGGCAAGCCGAGCGCCTGGATCATCCGTGCGGCGCTCAACCGGATGGAGGCCCACTCCGACGACACCATCATCATCGGCGACAACCTGCGCACCGACATTCTGGCGGGCTTTCAGGCCGGTCTCGAAACGGTGCTGGTGCTCTCCGGGGTGAGCAAGGTCGCCGATATCGACCGTATGCCGTTCAGGCCGAACCATATTTTCGACTCCGTGGTCGATATCGATATCGTCTAATCACCACCCAAGCGTTAAACAGGGCAGGTCTCTCCTGCCCTTGCAGGATCTGTTATGGAACCCATTCTGATCGCCGTGGCTTTTGGTTGCGGCATGGTAGTCAATCTGATTGGCCTGCCCCCCCTGCTCGGCTTTCTGGCCGCCGGTTTTATCCTCAACGGCATGGGATATGAAAATACTCCCGCCCTGAGCGAGGTGGCCGATCTCGGCGTCACCCTGCTGCTGTTCACCATCGGTCTCAAGCTCAATATCAAAACCCTGATGCGGCGCGATGTGTGGGGCACCACCAGCCTGCACCTGCTGCTCTCCACCCTGCTCTTTACCGTAGTGCTGCTGGTCTGCAAGGGGCTGGGGCTTGAACTTGCCCTCTCGCTGGACTGGAAACTGGCGCTGCTGCTGGGCTTTGCCCTCTCCTTCTCCAGCACCGTCTTCGCAGTCAAGGTGCTGGAAGATCGCAGCGACATGAATGCCCTCTACGCCCGTATCGCCATCGGGGTACTGGTCATGCAAGACGTGTTCGCCGTGGCGTTTCTGGCCTTCTCCAGTGGCAAGTGGCCCAGCATCTGGGCGCTCTGGGTGCTGGGACTGCCGCTGCTGCGCCCGCTGCTGTTCAAGCTCTTGGAGCGGGCCGGGCACGGCGAATTGCAGGTGCTGTTCGGGGTGTTTCTGGCGCTGGTGGTCGGGGCAGCCGGTTTTGAAGTGGTCGGCCTCAAGCCGGATCTGGGGGCCCTCATCATCGGCATGCTGCTCGCCTCTCATCCGGCTGCGGCGGGATTGGCCAAGGCGCTCTTCAACCTCAAAGACCTCTTTCTGGTCTGCTTTTTTCTCACCATCGGCCTCAACGGCCTGCCGACCCACGACACCATGCTGCTGGCACTGGCGCTGGTGCTGGCCCTGCCGCTCAAAAGCGTTCTCTACTATCTGGTCTACAGCGGCGCCCACCTGAGGGTGCGTACTGCCCTCCTCTCGACCCTGGCGCTCACCAACTTCTCGGAGTTTGGCCTGATCGTCGCCGCCATCGCCGCCAAGGCAGGCTGGCTCTCCCACGAGTGGCTGGTGGCGGTCTCGCTGGCGCTGGCGGCGAGCTTTATGATCTCCGCCCCGCTCAATGCCCAGAGCGAGCGCATTTATCACCGCATCGGCCACTGGCTGCGAGGATTGCAAGCGAGCAACCTCCATCCGGAAGACAGGCCCATAGAGCTTGGTGATGCCGAGGTGATCATCCTCGGTATGGGGCGGATCGGTCAGGGGGCCTACTTCGAGCTGGAGAACAAGTACGGCAACGTCATCCTCGGGGTGGAGAACGACAGCGAGAAGCTACCCACCCTGCGCGCCCAGGGGATGAACGTCATCGAGGGGGATGCCACCGATACCGACTTCTGGGACAAGGTGCTGCTCTCCAATCAGGTCAATCTGGTGCTGCTGGCGATGCCCCACCACTCGGGTAACCTCTACGCCATCGAGAAGCTGCGCAGCCATGGATTCAACGGCAAGATCGCCGCCATCGTCCGCTTCGAGGATGATATCGCCTCCCTGCAGGAGCAGGGGGTGGATGCGGTGTTCAACGTCTACAACGAGGCGGGCAGCGGCTTTGCCCGCCATGTGATCCGCCGCTTGCAGCCGCTCTGAGTCGTCGACCAGCGGCCCTTGGCAAGGGCTCTTGGCAAGGGAATGCACATCGTTTAAGTTATGCACAACCTCGTTTAATAAAACGAACAAACGTGGGGCCGGGATGGCCCCGCGTTCCTATCTGCCGCAGCCAAGGAGGCACCATGAAGACCCTCAACGACTGGATTTTGCCGGGCCGCCACGAGGCGGCCCCTACCCCGCTGATGCCAGCCCCCGAGCGCATTAAAGCGGGCCACCCGGCGCAAACGGTGTGGAACCACTACTCCGACCCAAGCCAGCAGTTTCACGTGGGCTTCTGGGCTTGCGAGCCGGGCCGCTGGGTCATCCACTACACCGAGCACGAGTATTGCCAGCTGCTGGAGGGGGATGTGGTGATCCACGACAGTGAGGGCGGCCAGCTTGCTCTCAAACCCGGGGATCAATTCGTGATTCCGGCAGGCTTTGTCGGTGAGTGGGAGACCCTCACCCCTTGTCGCAAGGTTTATGTGATCTTCGAGCCCGCCTCGACTTGACGTTCACGTCACCCAGCCCCGTTGCAGCAGCCCTTATCCTGTTGATCCGCTTGACGCTTACGGCATGATTTTCTGCGGTTTTCCCGCTTGCAAAAGGTTTTTCCGCTAGGCATTGTGTTTGACGAGGAATGTAAACGGAATTTCGAGCCCAAACGTGGGGGGCTCATATAAAAATCAAGAGGATTACCGCCAATGTGTTCAATTTTCGGCATTCTGGATATCAAGTTCGATGCAGTAGCCCTGCGCAAATCGGCGCTGGAGATGTCCAAGCGACTTCGTCACCGCGGGCCTGACTGGTCCGGCGTCTACAGCTCAGACAAAGCCATTCTGGTGCATGAGCGTCTGGCCATCGTCGACCCGGGCAATGGCGCCCAGCCGCTCTACAACCCCGAGCGCACCCATGTGCTGGCGGTCAACGGCGAGATCTACAACCACAAAGAGCTGGAGAAAAGCCTCAAGGTCGATTTCCAGTTCCAGACCAAATCTGACTGTGAAGTGCTGCTCGCTCTCTACAAGGAGAAGGGCCCGGCGTTTCTCGACGATCTCAACGGCATCTTTGCCTTCATTCTTTATGACGCCGAACAGGATGCCTACCTGATTGGTCGCGACCACATGGGGATCATCCCCCTCTATACCGGTCGCGACGAGCACGGCAACTTCTATGTCGCCTCCGAAATGAAGGCGCTGGTGCCGGTCTGCAAGAGCGTCGAAACCTTCCCGCCGGGACACTACCTGTGGAGCAAGGATGGCGAGCTTAAAACTTGGTACCAGCGTGACTGGATGGAGTACAACGCGGTCGAGCACAACGTCAGCGACAAGGCCGAGCTGAAAGCCGCGCTGGAAGCGGCGGTCAAACGCCAGCTGATGTGCGACGTGCCCTATGGCGTGCTGCTATCCGGCGGACTGGACTCCTCCGTTATCTCCGCCATCACCAAGCTCTATGCGGCGCGCCGCATCGAGGACGATGGCAAGAGCGAAGCCTGGTGGCCGCAACTGCACTCCTTCGCCGTGGGGCTGGAAGGGTCGCCTGACTTGGCCGCTGCCCGCAAGGTGGCCGATCATCTGGGCACCATCCACCACCAGATCCACTTCACCGTGCAGGAGGGTCTGGATGCCCTGCGCGACGTCATCTATCACCTCGAGACCTATGACGTCACCACCATCCGCGCCTCCACGCCCATGTACCTGATGGCCCGTTACATCAAGGCGATGGGGATCAAGATGGTGCTCTCCGGCGAAGGCTCTGACGAGCTGTTCGGTGGCTACCTTTACTTCCACAAGGCGCCCAACGCCCGCGAGTTCCACGAAGAGAACGTGCGCAAGCTCGCCTCTTTACATCTCTATGACTGCCTGCGCGCCAACAAGTCGATGGCAGCCTGGGGTGTCGAGGGTCGCGTGCCCTTCCTCGACAAGGAGTTCATGGACGTGGCGATGCGCCTGCAACCTGCCGACAAGATGTGTGGCAAGGGCAAGATCGAGAAACACATCCTGCGCGAAGCATTCGAAGACCTGCTGCCCCACGAAGTGGCCTGGCGTCAGAAGGAGCAGTTCTCCGACGGCGTAGGCTATTCGTGGATCGACAGCCTGAAAGCCATGGTGGAACAGGAAGTGACGGATCAGATGTTCGAGGCGGCGGCATTCCGCTTCCCCATCAACACCCCGCTCACCAAGGAGGCCTACTTCTACCGCGCCATCTTCGACGAGCACTTCCCGCTGGAAGCCGCCGCCCGTACCGTGCCCTACGGCAAGTCGGTCGCCTGCTCCACCCCCACCGCGCTGGAGTGGGATGCCAAGTTCAAGGAGATGGCCGACCCGTCAGGCCGCGCCGTGATGGACGTGCACCAGCAGGGCTACTAAGCCAGAGCGGGGCGACCCCATCGGCTAACGCCAGATAGCAAAAAGCCCTTCACCATGGTGAAGGGCTTTTTATTTTTAAATGTTCCAGATGCAATCAATATTGATAAATGAATATGCCACTTAGCTCATCTTGAAATAAATCCACAATAATTGTTGCTCAGATAAAATGGGGCACCATTTTATGACTCACAAGTCAAAATCTGGCCTGAAATATATTTCACACAGCTTGCCAGATTATATCCACCACAAATGTGTATTAAAAAAACGTGGCAAAATGACAAAGTACAATGCGTAATGGCGATCATATTTCGCTAATATTACAGCGTCCATCGCAATGAGAAGGTGGTGACCGCGACATGGTCTCCCCCAGGTACCCAATCAACCTTGGGTGCATAACCGACTTCCAATGCAACTGACTTGTAACCCAGTATCACTATCGGCAAAGCGGCAAAACCATCAATACCCGAACCGTTGAGATAACCAGCCTGCGCCCCTACCCCAGCAAAAACATGTTCGGTGAGATACCACTCTTTCCGATAAGAGAAACCCGCATAACCAGCTGTATTTTCTAGAGAATCCCGATAAAGCCCGCCGCGCAGCGCAAGTTTTCCCGTGTCGTTGTCACCCAAGAACACCCACGCCAATCCCAATCCCGGGTTAAAACCATTAAAGTCACAGGTTTTGCTTTTTTTTCCTGATCCCTGCGAACAATCACTGTGTATTGATGCCCCGTGAATAATAAGTGAAAGATCATGTTCAGCTGCCATGGAAAAAGTCGGCAACCCCAAGAGTCCAATGGATAACAAGCAACCGTGAATGTTCATGTTAACCTTCCTGGTTTTATTTACCTCTCACTAACACACTAAATCAAAAATAGGCAGACATCAAACGAGTAACATCAGAGCGGTTGAACCGATAGATGTAAACGGGTCGCTAATACCATCGAGAGTGGCCAGCCAGGGTAATGTAAGGCACATGGTATTATTCACCCTCATACGGCGTTCCGGCGATACAAGCTCATCACGCATATTCGGCGCTGAAAGCTTCATTTTTTCCATGACCGCCAGCGCACTCATTTTCAGATGACGGTAAAAACTGGCATTGAGCTGGGTCAGATGGAGCAAGGAGTGGCGCACCCGTTTGAATGTCTCGGCACATACAGGGCTCTGCGAGTGCCAGAAGGAGGCCAGCGAACCTTTGGTGGTCAGACCGTCAATATCATAGAGTGCCCGCCCCATGCAGAAGGTGGGTACATCATGGAGCAAAGCAGAGAGACCGACCGTGCTGTTGATGGTGATCACCCCTTTGAGCAAGGGATACAGGGTTGGCAGCGGCAGTTCATAACCGTAAAAGACCCTCCCCTCCAGGCCAAGCACCGCAATGAGTCTGTTTATCTGGGCACGATAACTGACATAGCCCCGATCCATGGGGTGGTGCTTGAACAGCAACACATCTTCGGGTTTGGCATGCTCCGCAAAGGAGTTGATCACCTGCGCAACCATCTCCTCCACCCCGCTCAGGTCAGAGTGCTCCCGGATCTGAAAATCCTCGGTCACTTGCAGTGGCACAAAGAAGATCCGCCCGGCGTGCTGCGGCAACGCCTTGAGCAGGGCGCGATCCTGGCGCAAGTTGCCGTATTTCACCATGGCGCCACAGACCCACCCCATCGCCTCCTGCACCAGACTCCAGGGACGGTGATTCACAAAGTGGGGATAACGCCAACGGAACAGCGACTTGTTGATGTGGTAGCGACTGGCATACCAGGCGCGCACCGCAAAGGTCTTGCCCACCTTGAGCGAGCTGTCATAAGGCACAGGCCAATCCAATTGGGCAAGTTGATCGCGCCGCTCATACCAGGGGCTGAAGGCATTGACCCCCCCCTGCTCCAGCGTGACGAAATCGGGTCTGAGATAGCCCTCCTCCATCGCCCAGAATGGCACTCGCTTCAACTTGCAGATACGGCCAGCCTCCAGATGGTAATAACGGCAGTCCCCGTAACAGATCACCGTATCGATACCCTGCTGCTTGAGCACCCGGCGGAAAAAGGCGTTCCAGCTTTCCGGTTTCCCGCGAAAACGCAGATTTTTTCCGGCACAGGGCCAGCACTCATCCCCGCCATTGAAATGGATCTTCACCACCTGATGTCCCGCCTCGGTCAACTGGCGACTCAGGGTCTGAAAGAAAGGGCCAAGCGGGCCTTGCAGTAACAAAATCTTCATTGACGACTTATCTCAAAAACGGGGAGAGAGAGGGGCGCTGCATGAGCGTCTGGAACAAGTAACCGAGCTTGAGCTGCCAGCGTTGCCAGCGGCTCGCTTTTTGGGCCGATGAGTGTCCCTGCTTCGCCAGTTGGTGGATCAACTGCTCCGGACTTATCCAGAGCCCGGTCTGCCAATCGAGATAGAGCGGATAGGCAACCAGCGTCAGATAGACCAGCGCCGCCAGCGGCAGACTACGTCGACGACGAGCAGGCGGATTGGCATCCGTGGTCAACCCCCAGCCACTGTAGAAGGGTTGGCCCCAGGTCGTCACCTTGACCCCCTGCACCAGCGCCTCGAAGCCACTGAGCGAGGTCATGGTATGCAGCTCATCCACATGGGGATAGAGGCTGGTGAGCCCAATATCCAGCACCTGGCTATCGACACACTCCGCCAGACAAGCCGCAGAAATCGCCCCACCACGATTGCCCGCCACCACATCAGGGTGTGGCTTGTAGAGAATATGAGCATCGGGTTTGGCCGCTCGCACCGCCCACAGCAACTGCTCATTGCTGCGAATATGGGGGCTCCCGGTCAGGATGGAGGCATCGCCATCTACCTGACCCACCACCAGCACCAGCTCACGACCATCATCGGGCCTGGTGTAGTGCTGCGGCTCGCCCACATTGTATTTGCTGACCCTGTGTTCCCGTAGCAAGGCGAGCAGCGCATCCCCGCGCTTGACCTCCGCCTCTGTCAACTCCTGATAGTTGAGCAACTGTTCCAGCCCGCTGGGAGTGCGACTGTCGAAATAGATCCCGACCGGGTCCAGTGACAAGGAGGAGGGACGACAGAGATTGGAGCCCAGCCCCCTCGAGCGAATAAAACCATCCTCGACCCGGATTGCAGAGGCGAGATCGGGGTGGCGGCTACCCCACACCAATATCTGCTCGTCACCGGTCAACCGCTTGGGTGGCTTGCGCACAAAGCGCAACTCATCGGCCAAATGCTGGCAAAACGCCTGCATAAATGCCCGCTTCCACAGCGAGAAACCGACCAGATAAAGCCTGCGCCAGCGCGGCGCGGGACGGCGCTGATTGGCAATAATGGCGACCACCTCCTCTACCTCGCAACGCTGGCCCAGCACAGGGTCGAGATAGCGGGGATAGCGGATCAAGGCTGCCGCGACCAGCTGGGCGAGCGACACTTTTACGTTGCGCCGTTCACACTGCTTGCTGTCATGGGTCAGCCCCCAACCCGCATAAAACGGCATACCGAAGCAATAGACCGGCTTGCCAAGCAACAGGCCTTCAAAACCAAGCTGGGATGACACCGTATAGACCGCATCCACCACATTGAGCAGCGCATGGGGATGGCAGTGATCGGCCACAATCTCCACATCATCCAGGTTCAGACGGGCCAACACCCCGCGCTTCTTGCCAAGGCGAGTATCGGGATGGGTGCGCAGCAACAGGCGCGCATCGGGATGATTGCGGCGGGCCGCCTCCACCATCGCCACAAAATCAGCTTCACTGGCCAGCGCCCCCGGAATGGAGAGATCCCCCGCCACCTGATCGACCAGCAGGATCCTGGGTTTGGCGCTCTGCTGCAGACGAGTGGCAAGCCCTGATGGCAAGCCGCCATAGTCCCCGACGGCAGAGAGGGCGGTCACGCTGCCGCTGGCAATCGACTGATCGGGGGCAGTGGCATAACAGTTGTATTTGGTGACCCCGAGGCGTACCAGCTCATCGATCAGTCGCTCGGCCCGTGCCAACATCTGTGGCTCGCACGGGGTGGCAATCAATTGTTCAAGCTGGCTGGGCTGGCGGGCATCGTAATAGATCCCCACCGGATCGGCGATCAATGAGACCGCCTTGCCCCCCCTGGCGGGGTGGCCGATATAACCGATAAAGCCGTCTTCCAGCTGCCAATAGGGCAAACTCAGGGTCTTGGCCTGCTCCTTGATCTGGTGGGTATTAGCCTTCTGGCCCCAGCCGACCAGCACATCCCCCGGCTGTACGGCATCAGGGGAAGCAAAGCGCGCCAAGGGTTGTCCCAGACAGGCGCTGATTTGAGTGCTGCGGGCCAGTATGCCGCTGGATTGTGTCCATAGAGTCATGCAAATTGCTCAGATAAAAAGTTCAGCGAGATGTGGGCTTAAACATATCTCTGAAAAAGGCCCGAGGGTTGAGGTAGAGCTTGCGCAGCTTGCGCCACAGTGGCCGCTTGCGCTGCACCCCCTCTTGCCAGCGCAACAGCCCCGGATATTCGCTCACCGGATAGCCCGCCTCCTCCTGCAAACGGATCATCCACTCGCGAAAATCCGGCAGCTCCCCGCCAAGGTCGTTACAGGGCACCACGGGCCCTTTCAACGGGCCTCGCTCTGCTTCACTGCGAGCCAGCATCTGCTCAAGCAACTGATCATTGTTAGCCCGCCGTTTGTGGTAAGGGTGAGTCAGGGGGCGCGGATGCCACTGGTGAACCAGAAACCGGCCGGCAAACAGATGGGGCAGCGCATAATAACTGAAATAGCGCCGAAACCCCTGATAATCCCCCGGATGCTGGGCCTTGATATTAAGGGCATAGTCATCCGGTCGTGGCCCGATGGGGTAATGACGGGTGAGCCTATCAATCAGTTCGAGATCTTCGCCGCCATGGCCGACAAACTGCTCGTCAAAGCCCCCCAACTGCAAAAACCACTCGCGATTCATCAGCAAGCAACTGCTAGCCAGGGCGATTCCCTCCACCCGGTGATTTTCTCCCCGCAAAAAAGACTCCAAACAGCCCTGAAAATCCCCATCAAAGCGCTCTGTCTCCTCCTTGGTCAGATAGAGACAGGGGTACATCTCAAAAAAACTCACAGAATCAATGGTATATATATCTTTCCTAGTAAGGAGATATGTAACAAAATCATGCGAACATAATAAATCAACATCCATGAAGAATATAATATTTTCTTTGCAAATTGAAACGGATTTATTTCTAGCCAAACCAGGCGAAAATATATCTCCGCCATATACTTTACAAACGTGGGCGTTTATTTTGTCAGTACCCACGAATATTTTAAGTATACTTTCAATTCTATCAGTGTCATTATTATGATATTTCTTTCTATGACAATATGGGATAACAACCCCAATATCCATTTTGTTCTCGTGATGTGAATAGTCGATGGACTTGATTGAACTTAGACAAGCATATGTAGTTATGACTGCAAATAGACAACTATATGAAAAAATTTCACGAAAGTGTCAACACAGTCAGAGTTACAAAGAGCTTCATTGTGCATTTAGATCTACTTTTGCTTTTTTCTCATTAATAATGAAAAAACTTCTCTAATAGTTCCAATTCCTTCTTCCATTTGCATATTGACATGACCGTAACCTGATAAGTGGGGTAATATCTTTATTTCAAACATGTCTGGCTTTATGGATTTCATCATCTTCGCATTGTCAGGATCAGTAATTTCATTTGTGATGTATTTAATATGTGCAGCGTCACCGACATTGATAAATATTTTAACCATTCCACTTGGAAATCCATTTTCTCTATAAAAGTGAAAGAGGTTTGTCCATTCAGGAGAAGGAGGAGAACGTAATGAGTCAATCAGATTACGGCTGGTAGGATACCTCTCCAAGTTAATTTGAGGGCCTTCAGCAATAATCGCATCAGAATTGATCATTCTCCCGATATATAATGCAGAAAAACCACCCATTGAAGAACCATATACAATAAGAGGCCCGCTATTAACAGGAATTAAACTCATAAAGATTGATGCTAACTCAGGCAATGCGGACTTACCATCTTCAGAAATAAACCAGCTTGCCAAAAAATTATCGGTATACTCTTTACCATCAAATGGGTCAGATACATAAATCGAGCAATAATCACCTAGTTCTTTAGACCACATAACACGAGGAAAGTAGGGGTGTATTTTTTTTGTTAAGTTAGATTTAGCCGACGGCATAAAAATAATGACACCATTTCGAGCGCATTCGATCTTATTTAAGATGAACTTGAATTCGATGCCGTTAACATTAACCTGATGATTTTCAGACAGAGACATTTTCGACCCTTGATATAATCACTGTTGTCTTGTTATTAATTATATTTCTACTTTCTGGATAATTAAAAATAATTTGAAACGCTGATTCTTTTATTCCATACCTCGGTGCTACCCAACCTGAAATAGGATCACTAGAACCTCTCGAAAGTGAAATGTCAGAACCTGATGATATAGTTACAATATACCCTTCACGGCTTTTCAAGCAAACTGAATGCGTATGTTCGCTGACAACTTCATCAAATGAACTATCAATGGTCAAGAATGATTGTATGCATTTATTCATCCTTATATCATGCACATATAAATAATCATTAATAATTATTTTTTCGAAGTGATGTTCAATACTTCTAGTCAGACAGAAATTAGAGTCAAATATCTGCCCTAATAAAGCATGATTATTTCCTTTATAGCAAGACACAATTTTATTGGAATTTTTATGGTCGTGCTTTAGTCTAGATAGAGAAAAGGTATTGTGTGCCAAATCGGAAATAAACCAGTCTTTATATTCTGATTTATTGTAGGTGAATTTACCAGGGTCACAGATTACCCATATATCCTTGTGAAACCACTCTATCGATAAATAGTCATGGTGATTATGGAACTCACCATTGTACAAATTGCTTAGAATTAAAGAACTATAATAATTATCCTTAACTATTCTCGATAGGCTTAAACCTGACTGTGGCTTACAAAATAAGCCTTCCTTTACTTCACCAGAGTGAATAACTTTTTTTTGTATTTGCCTTCTTAGTAATGTTCGATCAGAATCACCAAAACTGAAGGCTTCACTGGGAGATGAAAATAAAATATTTGAAAATTTTTTGGCATTGTCAAAAATTTCATGAAGTCTGGTTTCTTTATACCAACCAGATGATATGAAGCTATCTAACAGCTGCAAACTATAGAAATGATACTCTGATGAATTCTCTAAGCAGAAT
This sequence comes from Aeromonas sp. 601027, assembly GCF_049174455.1. Classification (NCBI taxonomy): domain Bacteria; kingdom Pseudomonadati; phylum Pseudomonadota; class Gammaproteobacteria; order Aeromonadales; family Aeromonadaceae; genus Aeromonas; species Aeromonas sp. 601027. The sequence goes on from NZ_JAAKTN010000014.1 coordinate 88,363, forward strand.
CCTTCCTCATTGAATAAGCTACGAAACGCTGATTCCACTAGTGTCGTTTGATGGCCCAAGGAAAGGCCCGCCAATCCACTTTTTGCTACACCAACAAGTGCATGCATTGCTTGCAGACCATGATTATTAATTGGAAGTGGTTTTTTACGTTCCAATATATCTACATGGTAAATAATCCTTTCTGTAATAGATAATTTTACATGTTTATCTATTTTCAGGTTACCAGAAGATAAGGAGTCTACTATAAACAGATATTTTAACAGTCGATTCCCCGCAACCATGGAGTCCCAATGAATCGGTCTATCTTGATTACTCTTGTCAATATTTAACCACATCTCTAATACAGAGTTGAGTGATAACGTTTGAGAATTGATAGCTAGATCATTCAAATATGAATCAGAAAACCTGAACATAAGTATCTGTGATACAACATTATTGTCATTATTGTCTATGTAAAATGTTTTATCATTAATATGTACCGTGTCTGCGTCGTGTCTTGCTTTAAAATAAAAACCACTTTTATCAAAAGAGCCTTGAATTCCAATGCGATAGGCTGAGAACATGTGTTACCTTTAATAGCCCTCTCTATCTGAGAGGGCGACCATTATTTTAACTGATGAGATTGAGCCATTTCATTGATATGTTTGCGATATCAAATTTCTCTGAAGATGATTTATTATCGTGCATGAAATTGTTATTTTTTACGATCTTCATGGCCGCGGACTCGGTATCTGAAAAAATGAAAAATTTCGGATATAGTGTGTCAGAGCCTGGCCAATTTATTACAATAGGACATGACCCACTTGCCGCACCATCAGCAACACTCAGATGGAATGATTCATGATCACTAGTTGATAATACATAACCAATTTTCTGATACCAAGTTGCCATATCACTACCAAACCCATCAAAGAAGACGGCACCTTTTAACCATTTGCTATTTTCAATGCGAGCATATTGCGCTTCATAAAAAGCCATCTCTTCTGGTCTGTTCTTCATCCAAGGATAGTCTTCCGGCTTTTTACCTTTAATAAAAAGACAATAACGAGAATCCTTTTTACGAACTTCCTCCAAGATGTCCAAGGCCTTATCGAGGCGCTTCATTTTGGGGACAATACCAATCAGGCCAATATTAAACTCAGCACCATCAATTTTAGGTCGGTTCAATTTTTCACAAAGAACATAGTTTGGAATTACATGGCATTTCTCGTGCGGAATCATAGGTTGCTTTAGCAGACCATCATCGAGTAGATGCTGACTCACAAAATTAATAGAGCTAATCTTGCTAAAGTCCATCTTGCTAAAGTACTCGAGGTTAACCTCTTGTCCATGCACGCGGATGTGTAGCTTCTGATGAGCTTGCAGATGACGGCTATACCAGACCGCGTTACCTAATGCCCACTCGCAGATGACAATGTCAGCCCGACTAAGCAGCGCCTTGCTTCTCTGTTCATTGTGCTTGTTATGGCCCAACCACCGATCTATTAACACGGTGAAGCCCTGTTGCTTGAAAGTTGCCTCCAAGTGAGTGAAGAACTTGAGGTCATGACCTGCTAACAAGATAACGGACTTATTCCTCATAGGGAATTTCTCAAGCATGGGTTGTAAATGCTTGACAGCGACGTGTTCGAAGGTGTGTTGCTTGACCAGATTCTCCAGTGGTGCTGTCAAACGCTTTGTTTTCTTGAGCATCAAGGCAAAACGGGCTCGTTGCTCGAGCTCTTGTTGATTTCTGGCGAATAGTTCGAATTTACTGCCCAACAATTTTTCATACAAGGGTGAACGATTCAGTAGAACGGGAATCTTGGCAAGGCCATACTCGAGTAGCTTCGTGGAGAGCTCCTTGGTGTGTTGCTCAAGGCTATCATGACGCCACGCCCATGCAAGATCTGCAGAAAGCAGGGCATTTAGTACTTGCTGACGAGCAGCTCGCCCGTGCCAGACAATACCATTGCCGCTGCTGAGCTGTTGCAACGTTTCTTGATAAAAACTAGGGTCATCTTTTGGGTTGTGAATCTTATCACCATAAATATGCAGCTCGAGCTTTGGTAATGTCTCCTGCAATTTTCTAAATGTACTGAATAACTCACGGATTCCCCATTCCGGGGCAAATTTACCAGCGTATATCAAAACTTGCTTTTGGTTATCTTCAATTCGCCTTCCGGTCAACTTGGCTGGCACCATAGGTGGAAGCAATGACGTAGTAGCATCAGGGAAGTTCAAAGCAAAGAAATCAGACAACTCACTTGTTTGACACAGTACATGGCCGGAAGAGTAAATGATATCATCAATTTTATTTTTCCATTCAACAGTCAACAACTCGGTAGATTGCGGAATATCAGTTAAATAAGGAATCAGTCTGCCATCCAGAGTTCCAGCATCGGCAAGGGCTTTACAGACATCTGCCCCTCTCACGATAACGGCGTCAAAACAACCATGCTCTTCTTCAAAGTCCTTGAACGTATTGACAACTGCTTCTGGTTTCATTGGCCCCTTGTCGGGTTCAATCAAATAAATATTTTCAAACCTATAGGCATCATCAATAACTTCTGTGCTTTTTATTTTATCTTTCAAAAATACAAATACATTAACGTGCTCTATCTTGGCAAGTGTTTTAGCAAGAGAGATAAGCCAAATCGCAGCACCATCAATGAGATTCGTATTGACATCACCATAAATAGCTATGTTTTTACATGAGCCCATACTCGTGATTGCCGAAACAGCGGCAGCCTTATCGTTATAACTTTTCTCAATATTGACTACGTTATGATGCAGGATCTTCTCAGCACTCTTTCCCCAGGGGTGTATGGTGATACTTGCAAAAAGGGAGTTATTAGCCGTTTTGAAAGGTATGCAGTAATTTCCATCATTGAACACAGGGATATAACGGTATGCCCCCATTCGTTCTGACCAATGATAGCCAAGTGTCACATACATCTCTTTTGAAACGTCAGGCGACAACTTAAATTGTACCAAGGCTGAACGGGCGTGGCTGATATTACACTTCCCTTTGAGCATATATCTGGTATTTCCCTCGACAACGAAACTCGTATGGGGTTTTGTTGCAATATCAATATAGGCTTCTTTACCAAGATAGTATGCTGCATGTTGTTTTAAGGATAATAAGTCCCCATTCTCATGTGAAATGAGTTCTTGCTTATTGATAAAATCATATGCTGACTTGAAAACCAGCCCTGTTCTTTTCCAAGTTCTCTGCTCTGAAACCCATGCTTTGGCACTGGTAGCCAAGTGTTGCCTTAATTTTTGATCAGTGAGTAACTTTGATAACCCATCTTTCAAAGAAGCAATATTTCCTTTCTCGAAAAGAAGGCCATTCTCCCCTTCGATAATAAACTCTTTTATTGCTTGGACATCAGAAGCAATGATGCATTTACTGAGAGCCATAGCCTCAAAGGGTTTTAACGGTGAGACAAGTTCACAAACGGTGAGACTTTTTCTAGGGAATGGAGTGATATCAATGATTGAATAGTAATCTACAACGGACTCGTGCGGTATTCTTCCGGTGAACTTTACACAATGTTCTATGTCGAGATCTTTGGCAAGTTTTTTGAGACCCGGCAAAGCGCCGCCATCTCCAATGATAAGTACATTAAATCGGTATCCTGCCTGGATAAGCTGGCTAGATGCAATCAGGAGATCATCAAGGCCTTCATAATCAACAATTGAACCGACATAGCCAATTGTTAGCTCTTCATGAAGACCTAGCTCAGTTTTAAGCTCAAGATTCATCGGCCGAGCAACAAATTTATCTAGGTCAACAGCATTGGGAGCGACGAAGATTCGCTCTGCTTGTACCCCTCTCGTTACAATCTCAGCCTTCATGGCCTCAGTGAGAGTGATGACGACATCGGCGGATTGTACAAGCTGTGTTTCAAGTTGCTTATCAACTTGATACTTATCTGAATTTTCCCATCCAAGCTTGCGTGAGGATTCAGTTATCTCCCAAAAACCACGTACTTCATAGATAAAAGGAATACCCAATCTTCTAGCGGCAAATAAAGCAGGGAATGCGTTCAGATAATTCGAGCATGCATGAATATATTTAGCACCATTATCAATGGTATTAGATTCAATGACACGAGATGCATGGTCTATGTATTCGGAGATGGTCAACTCTCGCTGGACAGGGCCTGAAAGATGACGATAGTTGACATTATCAATAACATGGTGCAAGTCATCACTAGGGGGAGACGAAAAACGAACGTCCCAAGGATATCCTGGTCTGGTAATACCAGTAATATCAATATCTAGTGCATTGAGTGATGTTAGGACAGAGTGGCTACGAGTGGCATAGCCATTAGAATGATGTGGTAATGAACAATGAATGAGATAGTTGATATTATTAGATGAAGCAGCAAATTTCCGCGCTGATTTATTTGGCACACCCAGTCCATTATCCAATATCCCAATAATATCTGTAATGAACTTTCTCTTATAACTGTCTAGGCCAGATTTAAAGTGAGCATAAAGTGTATGTGTCTCTCTATAACATCCTTCATTATAAAGATGCTGGCAAACAGCATGAACTTGCTCTGGTGGCATTGAGCATTTTATTATCTCTGTGACCAATGACTGAATTGAGCTGCGATCCTTCGCGGTAAGTCCCTTAAGAATATTAGATAGAACTATCCCTCGATCCATCTCTGTAAGAGAGTTATCTTTATTCAATGCAATGATAAAATCATGCACAGAGTTTTTATGATAAAAGATGGTATATTTTTCAGTAATACCTGATTGGCGTAATTTATCTTCGGATGAGGCTTCCTCTTGGATTGTCAGCGCCCCTGATATTTTTACCAAACCTTTGCTATGCCAACGTCTTGCTGCAACTTCCAGTCTCCCTGCTGGAACATTTTTAAGTTGTAAAGAGAAATCACAGGAGCCATTATTTGTTGGCAAGTAATGATACATACCAACCTTCTCTGACCAGCTGACACCAATTTTATTTGCCAGAGCTTTATTGCTTTCTCCCGAGATGTTGAAGATCAGTAATGCGGCATTCTGTTTTTCATTATCCTCGACCTGAATGTGGCCAAGAAGGTTGATTTCACCTTGCTCGGTCATGATATGGCTAGAAACTACCGCATCTCTTAATATGAAAAATGAATGCTGTGAGAGTACGAGAGATTTATTTTTGCTCTTTTGTTCTTTCTTTTTTCTCCTGCCTCTTATTTCTTGACGCAGCTTATAAAGTGCGTAGGGCAGCATAATGAACTGACGATATCCTTTGAACCCGGTTATTAAAGCATTGCCTAGGCGATATGATACAGTGCTTTTTATTTTATCATTCTTAAGTCTTAATGTGTGGTTTTCTATCTTGTACTCTTCAAGCTCACGCTTAATTTTTTCTATATCAGTCATAGCCATTTTTTCTTGTAAAAGAGCCATGAGTACACATTTACTCATGGCTATAAATAGAAGCTGATTTTAAAGCGTTAAAGTTTATACATTGACAAAGTCAATAACTTTGGCTCTTGAGAAATCATTCTCCTGCAGTCCGATAAAGGACTTATGTTTCACAAGAATAACAACAACGTCAGCCTGTTGTATTGCTTCAGAAACCGAAGAAAGACACACGTTATTGCGGTTTTCCAGTACCGGCGGCAGAGCTTCGATATTGGGCTCAACTGCCAGGATCTGATAGGCCGGGTTGTTCGCCAGGGTCTTGGTGATATCCAGTGCCGGGCTCTCACGCAGATCGTCGATATCCGGTTTGAAAGCCAGACCCAGACAGGCAATTTTCGGGTTGCTCAGACCGGCAACCGCTTTTTCTACCTGCTCCACCACATAGTGCGGCTTGTAGTCGTTGACCAGGCGAGCCTGGTGGATGATTTTGGCAGTCTCAGGATTCTGGTTGACGATAAACCAGGGATCGACTGCGATGCAGTGGCCACCCACGCCGCAACCCGGCTGCAAGATATTGACTCGCGGGTGACGGTTGGCAAGGGAGATCAGCTCCCACACATTGATGCCCTGCTGGTCACAGATCAGTGACAACTCGTTGGCAAAGGCGATATTGACGTCGCGGAAGGCGTTCTCGGTCAGCTTGCTCATCTCGGCGGTGCGCGCTTCGGTGGCGATGCACTCACCCTTCTTGACAAACATCTTGTAGACCTGAGTGGCGGCTTCGGTACTAGCCTTGTCCATGCCACCGATGATGCGATCGTTCTCCACCAGCTCGCGGATCACCTGACCGGGCAACACACGCTCCGGGCAGTGGGCAACAAAGATGTCAGGGGTCTGGCCTTCTGCCACAGTGTGCGGGAAGGTCAGATCGCTGCGCTCTTCGGCCAGCCATTTGGCCATCTGTTCGGTGGCCCCCACCGGAGAAGTGGACTCCAGTACCACCAGATTGCCTCTCTCCAGCATGGGCGCCAGGGCACGGGAAGCACTCTCGATATATTTCAGATCCGGTTCGTGATCTTCACCCTTGAACGGAGTCGGTACGGCAATCAGGAAGGCATCCGCCTTCTGCGGGCTGGTGTGTGCGCTCAAGTGGCCATCCTGCACCGCTTGCTTGACCAGATCTTCCAGGCCCGGTTCCACGATATGGATCTTGCCCTGATTGATGGTGTCTACCGCATGCTGGTTGACATCGACACCGATAACCCGAATGCCGTTGCTGGCAATGACTGCTGCTGTTGGCAAACCGATATAACCCAGACCAACGACGGAGATGGTTTCGAATTTCATTATTTTGTGCTCTCAAAAGGAAAACTGGGGGCAATATGCCCCCAAGGACAGTTATGTAATCTGTAAATCAGGCCACTTGCAGGCTGCTATCAATCTGCTGGCCGAGGGCGCCGCTCAAGCCGATGACGGCCTCAACGATGCGCTGACTGGTTCTGCCATCCCCATAGGGGTTGTTGGCATGGCTCATCACCTGGTAGGCCAGCTCGTCATCCAGCAGGCGAACGGTTTCTGCAACGATAGTCTCGTCACAGGTCCCCACCAGACGAACTGTTCCGGCCTTGACTGCAGCAGGACGCTCTGTGGTGTCTCGCATGCACAGCACCGGTTTGCCCAGGGTGGGCGCCTCTTCCTGAATACCGCCCGAGTCGGTCAGGATCAGGTAGCTCTGCTTCATCAGATAGACGAACGGCAGGTAATCTTGCGGCTCGATCAGATGCACATTGTCGAGCCCCTTGAGGTTGCGGTTGACCGGCTCTTGTACGTTGGGGTTGAGATGAACCGGATAGACGATTTGCACATCATCCCGCTGGGCCAGCACGGAGAGCGCCTTGCAGATCCGCTCAAAGCCATCGCCATGGTTTTCGCGGCGATGGCCGGTGACCAGGATCAGCTTCTTGCTCTTGTCGAGGAAAGGGAAGCGCGCGGCCAGTTCAGCCTTCATGCCAAGGTTTTTATCAATGCGTTGGGAAACCTCAATCAGGGCGTCGATCACCGAGTTACCGGTGACGAAGATGGTCTCCGGAGCGATGTTCTCCATGATGAGGTTTTTCAGCGAGCTGATCGTCGGGGTGTAGTGTTGATCGGCGATGCCACCAGTCAAACGACGCATCCCCTCTTCCGGCCAGGGAGAGTAGATGTTGCCGGTGCGTAGCCCTGCTTCAACATGGCCAACCGCGATACGGTGGTAGTAGGCAGCCAGTGTCGCCGCAAACGACGTAGCCGTGTCACCGTGCACCAGAATGCGGTCCGGTTTGAAGTCGGCAAAAACGGGTTTGAGCCCCTGCAAGATGGCGGTCGTGACATCGGTCAGATCCTGGCCCGGCTTCATGATGTTGAGATCATATTCCGGCTCAATTTCGAACAGGTTGAGAACCTGATCCAGCATCTCCCGGTGTTGCCCGGTAACACAAACCCTGACGTCAACCTTGCGATTGGCCTGGAAAGCCTTGACGATAGGGGCCATCTTGATGGCTTCCGGTCTGGTACCAAAAACGATCAATACTCGCTGCGCCTTAATTGGCATAATAATCACTCCCGTGTGAGCTAATTGGTTTTATCTATCCGAAATTAACTAATAAAGACTGAGTTCACTGTTGAGCTGTGTCAGCCTGTGTTGCCAGGTGTGTTGGGCCAGCACGATTTCCATCGCGTTTTGACCCAATTCGTCTCTTAGTCGAACATTATTTTGTAATTGTTCACACCATTCGCGCGCCGCAGCACCATCCTGCACTGCGACAATGCTCTTGCCAAAAATGTTATCCATGGCGATCGAAGGCGTACTGATAATAGGGCAGCCAGCAGCGGCCAATTCAAATACCCGACGGGATAGCATTGTTGAAGATTGACTAATCGTATTGAAGTTTAAGTATATTTGATATTGCTGATATGCCTTCGCAACTGACATTTGAGTGATCGCAGGTTTACAGTAAGGTTGTATTTTCTCAGGATAGCTGCAGCCATTTCCTTTCTGCCAAAACCGGTCAAAAATAATCAGATTCTTATCTCGCAATGCCAGAAGAATATCCTCCTGAACCCTGCTTCGCTCAGCCAGCTCGTTACCATAATAGCCACCCAGAAATGCGACCTCCTGACCCCGCACTCCCTTCTCTGCAGGTTGATACCAGCGTGGCTGGGCAGCAAACATCAGCACACCGACATGCTGAAAACGCTGATGGGGGAGCGCATGATAGCGCTCCAGTGAGCCGGAGTCCGTGGTGTAGACTACATCAAACAACGCGGCCGCATCAGCAAAGCGTTCGAAGTGAAACGGATCTTCTTTGTTCCAGAAAATTGTTGTGATTTTCCGCTTTTGGCAGAATTCCAGCAACCTCCGCAGCTCTGGTTTATTAGGCGAACTATGGGCATAACTGGCTATTTTCCCTTTCCAGCTATCCTTATAACCACGCCAGGCTGATTCGACAAATAAAAAGTCAGGTTTGTAAAATCTTAACTTCCATTGCCAATCTATCGGTGTTATTTGAATTAAATCTGCGTCTGGAGCCAAACTGAATGTAGTAAACTGGTCGGCCACTAAAGCAATACATGGTCGTTTATTATTGCCCAAAGAAATTGATCCACATATATAATCCAGTAAAAATCATAACCACCTATTATCTACATAGCGTGGAATATGAACAGCACACTGGTTTTTATCAAAAAACCAATAAATTTTTATAAAATAGTCACTTGGCTATATTCTGACAGGCAGACCTCATTCCTCAACGTTATCTCTTTGGCAGATGATATTCTCATCTGCCAAGAATACAGATCTGACCTATCTTGCATCACCCTATCAATCCTGATGTTCACGCAAGGTCGCCAGCCCCATAACAATCAGGCCATAGAAGAGGCAAAGCAGAACACCAATTGTGACTAGGTTATACAAGCGGCGTGGGTATTCGGCTTCTTCCGCCAAGGTTGGCTTCGTCACGACCAGCAGGTGTTTCAGCTTGCGATATGCCTCAACGCGAGCTTGCTCCAGACTGATAAGGCCCGTCTTGTAGAGATCAGCAGCCAGAGTGGCCTGGGTTTGCAGATCCATATATTGGGCAGTGATTTCGTTCATCGCCTCAGGCGCCACCTGAGTGCCAGCACCGGCATCATTGGTGGTCAATTTCGCCTTTTCCTGTTTCAGTTGCTTGCTTAACGCATCAACACGGCTTTGCACCGACACCACCCCTGGTGCGCTCTCTTTCATATAACTGCGTAATTGCTTCAGTTCTGCCTGCTGGCGCACCAGCTCGGCTTCAATTTCACTGACCACACCAAGGCGTGCAGTGCTGGTCGATTCCGGACTGATTAGCTGATGGCTATTTTGAAACGCCAGTACCTTGGCTTTCTCTGCCTGCAAGCGTTGATGGGAACGGTTAACCTCTTGCTCGACAAACGCAAGCTGATCCATGGCGACCTGGTGGCCCAGCTTGTTGATAAAACCTTCCGCCTCTTTCAGCATCATGCTAACTACCTGCTGGCCATATACAGGATCAAAAGCCTGCAGTTCGATAGTTAATACACCGGAGAGTTCATCAAGACGCAAGGTCAGGTGATCACGGTAATATTCAAGAAACTCTTCGCGGGTCGCCTCCCCCGATAAACGGGAGAAGAAGTCGGCATCATGGCTTTGGTAGTGCGCTTTAAGCGCCAATTCGCGATCCAGCTTGGCCAGCAGATCCCAGGAGCGCAGGTACTCTTGTACCAGCAATACGTCCTGATGATTGCTACCACCCAGCCCCAGCATAGACAGGGCATCGGGCAACATTTTGATTTGATCTGCCTGCTTGATAATGATGTCACTTCGGCTGACATAACGGTCTGAAGCAACGCCACCAAAATAGATCGATGCCATGGTAAAGCAGGCTACAACCCACAAAAAGCTGCCCAGTTTCAGACTCTGTTGCCAGGAACGATGAGCGATTTTATAACCGTTGGAATCAATAAAGAAACGCTTCGGCTCTTTGCCAAGTTTGCGAAGCTTCCGCACGAAGCGTGATGGCTTTTCTGTTCTGATAGGTTGTGTCATGTTTAATTGTGCTTATTATAGATTTTGATAAATACGGATCGCATCGTCGATATTGTCAAATACCTCCAATCGGCTATTTCGTAATAAAACTCCCATATCACACTGCTGACGCAGGTTTTTCATATCGTGCGACACCATAATAAGGCTGGCAGTTTCACGTTTTTCGTTAAATACATCGATGCACTTCTGCTTAAAGCGGGCATCGCCCACCGAGGTGATTTCGTCAGTCAGATAGATATCGAAATCAAACGCCATGCTAACCGCAAAGGAAAATTTGGAACGCATACCACTGGAGTATCCCTTGATTGGTAGCTCGAAATGCTGACCTATTTCCGAGAACTCCTTGACCCACTCCTCAACCGCAGCCGTTTCGCGCACCCCATGAATGCGGCAGACGAAACGGGTATTTTCACGGCCCGTCATACTGCCTTGAAATCCCCCTCCCAGCGCCAGTGGCCAAGAGACCCGACAATGTCGGCTTACCTTGCCACGATTGGGCATATCCATGCCCCCGAGGAGTCGCAACAGAGTAGATTTGCCCGCCCCGTTGACCCCCAGAATGCCGATATTGCGATCCCGAGGCAGGGTGAGGGATACATCGCGCAGCACATAGTTACGGCCAAATTTGGTCGGGTAATACTTGGTAACAGAATCAAGAACAATCATGTGGATCACTTTAACTTGCAATCAAGCGACGATGGCTTAACCGATAGCAACTCATGGCGAAGGTGAGCAGTATCAAGGTGACAGCAGCCAGATACTCCCAACTAACATATGGGCTGCTATAGCCGGCAATCCAGCCACTGCGAATAAGCTCAAGGGCATGTACCAGCGGATTCCATAAAAACCAGTGCCGATATTGGGCCGAAATAGTGGCTAGCGGGTACATGACACAAGAGATAAACATCAATGGCATCATCAGCAGACCGAGAAACTTGTCGGCCTCTTGCATCAGGTTGCAGATCACACAAAAGACAATGCCGAGGGAAAACGAGAATACCATCAGCAGCAGATAGATAAGTATCACCTGCAGCGGATCGGCGGGGATGGCATCAAAGCCCAGCCAGAGTAGCCCTAGAACCAGTATTACCCCCACCATCATCCCCACCATGGTTTCGAGCATAAAACGGGCAATAAAGGTTGAAAATGGGGTGACCTGACGGTAGCAAAACAGCCCCATATTGGAACTAACTGCCGTTTGCAGTTTGCTCACCACATTTTTAAAAAAGAGAAAAGGCAAATACCCGGCGGTGATAAAGAGTGGTGCCGGTGCCCCACCAAAACCGCTGTGGTTGCGAAGGCCAAAGATAAGACTGAATACACTAATCATTAGCAAAGGATCAATAAAGGCCCAAGCATAACCCAACCGGTAACTACCAAAGCGGGTTTTAAGCTCACGAATAAGCAGGCCAAAGACAACATCTCGCAACACCTGCAGGGATGTGCGCGGCGTTTGATTAAGAATCGGTTTATTCATTAGTTCGCTTTACCTATAGCAGACTCGCCTATTGGCGAGTCTGCTTTTTTACAGCAAGAAGCGGCTTAGTTAATTGCTACGTTAGCAGCCACGGCGATCTGATAGATGATTTGAGTAATATCCTTGACCGATTGCATGGTTTTGCTGTCAACCTTGGGCAACACCAGGATCTGATCACCGGGCTGGACACTCCCCTTATCTTTAAACTCCACCAATCCGTTGGCATGAACCACGGCAATCCGCTGGTCATTCGCACGCTCGGTAAATCCACCCGCCCAGGCCACATAGTCATCGAGAGTCGCATTGGCGTTATAGACCACAGCCTGTGGCATCAAGACTTCCCCACCGACCTGAATCAGGTCCGTTCTGTTCGGTATGACAATCTGGTCACCCTGTTCCAGCTGAATGTTCGCAACAATCCCCTTGTCTGCGACCACAACCTTGCCAAGTGGCTGGATTTTTCTGGCCTTTTCGACAAAGCGCATCACCAGTTCTGCCTCTTTGGCACGGATCGACGCTTCACCATCCGAGCTGGCAGGAGCAGTAAACACACTGCGCTCCAACCGGTTGAGCGACTCTTCCAACATCTCTTTTTGCCGCGCAGCGACACTCTTGCGCATCAGGTAGATGGATTGGTAATCGGCAAGCTGTGGGTCAATGGGAATATGGTTGAGCAGCTCATGCAGCTTGGTCTGCTTGCGCACAGTGAAATATGAGGGCCCCATATAGCTACCTGCGACCTGCACATCATAAACCTGTGCATGCATGTCATCATTGAACAAGACTTTGTCACCATCCTTAAGCTGGAGGCTGGCAAAATCCTTGTAAGGTAAATAGATGGAGAATGGACCACTTGGACGGTCACCTATCACCCCGACATGACTCACCTTGGCAAGCGGCAGTGCGTAGTTAACCAGCTCCGAGCCTAGCGTATTACGCTGAGTCAATTCGAAACGGAAGGGATTACGAACCTTGCCCGCGACATTTATCATCGGGCCCTGTGGCTCTACCAGGATGACATCCTGATCTTTAAAAGAGAGCTTGGGCATTTTGCCCTGCTGCATGAATTCATACAGATCGATTTTTTGGATGACCTGGTTCTGGCGTAATACCTTTATTTGGCGATAGCTGCCGCGCTCCGAGTCGATCCCCCCAGCCCGCTTTAGAAAATAGAGCACACTGTCAGAGGATTGACCCGCATACTGGCCTGGCCGTATTACCGGGCCAGTGACAAACACACTCACGGGAGTTGTTGTCAGCAGGTTGACGTAGATATTGACATTATTTGTAAAAACATCGCCAATCCTGCTGGTCACCAGATTATTGACCTGGCTGGCAGGTACATTCTTGACATTTATCGGGCCGACATCAGGGATGAAAATATTGCCCTGATTATCTACCGTCACTACATTTGAAAAATTGACGGCACCCCAGATCCAGATATTAAGCTTGTCCCCTGGCGCTATCAGATAATTGTCATTCAAGCCATCGCTGCGTTCGGTCTCATAGCCACCGGCAAACAGATTGGCGCCATAGGGAGGAGGTAATCCAGCCTCTGCCAGGGGCAGTAATTTACGTACATCTGCCTCACCGGGTAACAACATCCCTTGACGATTCTGTTGGGTAAAACTCCCGGTCGTTGAACTTGTGTTGGCCTGCCCACTCAGTGCTGCTTGACCACCAAGCTGGGTGCCGGTGTTTTCAGCAGCCTTTCCTGAAAGGGTGTAACCAAATGATGATCCATTTGCTTGCGCTAAATCCGGGGCGGCAATGGCCATGGTTGCGCAGGATGTACTGATGAGAAACAGAAGTGTGCCGAGCTGATAAATTTTCATTTTGTTCAAAACATGTGCCTTCATTTTATTGCTCAGCAAGAAGGTTGCTGACAGAGGTCTGTTCCAGTTGAGGTATCAGATACCATTGTTCTTCAGTCTTGCATGCCGCGCGCCTTTGCGAATGGCCTTGCATGCTGTTAAACAACAACTCAACGCACTCAAGACCCAGAGCCGAAACATAGCGTTGCCCCAGGGTATAGGTAACATTGTTTCTACTGAATGCAGCGCCTTGTGGCAGTGTATTCAGCGCCTGCTGCAGATCGGGAGGCATGGCATACAATTCAGTAGCAACTGACGGGTTGACGAGAGGACGAGACGCTTCTACCTGCTTTGGCTCATATGCACAGCCACCAACTTGTATGGCTAACGATATGGCCAATAACCGGGTTGCAAAATTCATGTGTCAATATTTCCCATGGAGTCAAGTGTTGATCTGTTAAAGCCAGGTCGCCTTATGGTCTGGCAACGCTATTGCCGATCGACTCATTATCTTTCATGACCAAAAAACGAACTGACATGTGGCTGTTCATCCCCAGCCCTGCAACTGCAAAAGCGGGTTTTGAGTTCCTCATCAACAGACAATCTGCCGAGACTGCGAAGCGATACCAGGCAGTCTGAACAAGAGGGCTTTGCTCAAAAAATTACCATTTACAGCACACATTTCAGAATGTTCTGAGTGAATCGAGCAAGACACGATATATGATGGATCTCAGACAGAACAGCAATAGTCTCATCAGAAGTAGGCATGAGCTCTAAAATGAGCAATGCTGCTCAATTGCTGTAAAGATGTAGCGATGTTGATGCGAAACACTGTTTTTTTGCCATAGCTACCGCACGGCAATGACATCTTCCCGGACAAAAAACAGACAAAATGGATGTAAAATTAAAACAGGAGGGAAAATAACGATGCCTGCCAGCTCAAAAAGCAGACAGAAGTTGATTGCAATGTAAGCACCCACCCCGTGCATGAGAGCGTCACAATGTGACGTATATCATACTTATTCTCATTTTTTTCGAATGCTATCAATAAGCCACAATTGGGTCAACACTCAAAAAACTCACCTGCATTCTTCACACGACAAGGAGGGACACAAGACTCTGTTTTTAAAAGATTTACGCTCAAAGCAACATTGGTAATAAATGTATTCGCACGGTGTAAATATTTTTGACGACAAGCAAGATTAATTTAGAAATTTCTTAATTATCCCTCGCTCCTCCAAAAAGAAATTAATTTTTTGTGAGTTACATCCATTGAACTTTCAATTAAAATATGGTTAGCAATACTTTATTCGAGTTCGGCAACCTCTCTGATATCCCCATCAATCCACTCAGCCATTGCCTGAAAAGTGACCGCCATTAACATCACACATAACAAACTGTTCAAATAACGTTCAGCCAGACTCCGTTTTTCCCCCGTTATTGAGAACATAAAAGCGATAGACCATTTATTCGCCAACATGGTTTTTTTTAGTTTTTCTGGCCGTGATTGACAGGGTTATTGCCTGTTGACTATGCCTGATATGTGTCCGATTGAATCGGCACCACAGGGTCTCAACGACATTGGAGGGGGCATGGACGCTAACACTCTATCAAGGATTGGCCTGCTGGTTTCACTGCTCACCAGCACAGGGGCCGTGGCCAATGACAATGTTCTTGCCCTGCAGCTGGGCAAGGCGTTCAGCAATGAAAAGCTTGACATCAAGATCGCCGATGCCAAGTTTCACCACATGTTCTGGCGCTGGGGAGACTCGGCCTGTCAATTTGGATTGGGAGTGCGTGGCGGTACCCTCAAGGTAGAAGATGAAGAGACAGCAAGACTGGGAGGCGGTGCCCGTATCGAATGCCAATGGGGTAACTGGGTGACCTGGATCCCCGGCGAAATGGTCTGGCTCGATCAGTATCAATTTGGCACCCGCGGCCACGGCTACAAGGATTACGGCGGTCCCTTGCAGTTCGCTCTGGGTATCGGCCTCGGTTACGCCATCACCAAGAATTGGCTGATCGGCTATCAGTATGAGCACATGTCCAACGCCTATATGTATGACAAGAACCCGGGGCTGGACAGCCATACCCTCCATATCGAGTACCGTTTTTAGCCAGACAGGCTTCGTCGTGCTCATCTGAACACACTCTGCAAAAAAGCCTTCACTCCCGTGAAGGCTTTTCGTTATGTCGTCTTCTGATAACAAAGGTGACAGTGAGAAGATCACCATACTCAAGACATGGATGACGACACGCTCTGCCGCCCCACCACATCATGGGGTGCAATCAGTCCTTTTTCGCTTTGTTGGCGAAGAAAATATCGGTCTGAATATCTTGGGTGCGCACCGTGAAGATCTGGTTGGTGAGATCGTCGGTCAGCATTTCGGCCTCCTTCATCACCCGCAGATTGAAGTCGTTGAGCATGCTGTTGGCGGCGGCCTTGTCGGTTTTGACCGTTTTCAGATAGTTGGCTTCCATCTCTTTCTGCTCTTTGGCAATCTTCGCCTCCCAGCTCTGGTAAGCCTGCTTCACTATGGGGGCCAATTTGGGGTAATCGGTCATTATCAGGGTCTGCAGCTTGCGATATTTCCAGTAGATGGAGTCGCTGTCGGCCTTGTCGCTACCCATGGCATAGTGCGCCGGATAGGCTTCCAGACCGCTGTAGTAGGGAACGAAGGCGGTCAGATCTGCCATGCCGAGGCCCACATAGGTCACCTCCCCCACCTCACGCGGCATCCAGGGGCGTACCTGCATCACGTGGGACTCGTAGGTACGGAACACACTGACTGGGCGCCACGGCTCCTGACCGTTCAACCCCTTGCTGTAGGGATCGTGTTCGGTGCCGTCATAGTGATTGCGCAGCACCGCCTTGACCTCCTCCAGCGTCATCTTCTTCTCGGGGGCGAGGGTGACCGGGAACTGACGACCGGCATCCACCGCCTGCTTGAGCGAGGGGTTGAACATCTGCTGGATGGTCCAGACCCGCGGATCGTTATAGGTGCGGTCCCGCTCGTCATCGCGGGTATAGGCTTTCGAGAAGTTGAACGCCCCATCCTTTTGCGGATGGTAGAGCCCCTTCTCGGTGGCAAATTCGATCAGATTTTTCGATCCCATCATATCGGCACTGGCGGGATCGTACTGCTGCAGGCGGCCCTGATTGCCGGTGGCAAAGTAGTGATTTTTCGGCAGACGCTGCGCCATCCAGTGATGGCCGGTGGCAGTCTCCAGATACCAGAGCTCGTTATCATCCACCACGGCGACACCAAATCCCTCTCCCGCGCCTATGGTCTCGATGATGTTGCCAAGCAACGAGATCGCCTCGCGGGCCGATGTGGACCGGGAGAGCAACACATCGGGAATGTCATCCTCGGTGATCCCCTTATCTTCCACATAGGGGTCAAAGGCGAGCGCTTCGGGTGAGGCAAAAATGGACTCGGTGCCGCTCACCCCGACTCCCTTCTCGTTGAACCCGGTGGCGCCATGCAGCTGGGTCTTCCAGTTCGGTACCGTGGTATAGCGCAGGGAGTTTTTCGGCAAGGGGTAGCTGAAATCATTGGCGCCATTGTGAGCCTTGGAGCTGTGCATACCGCTCTGCCCCTGCTTGGCCGGATGGATCACGAAATGCTGGGCTTTCAGGGCATCGCTGTCGGCGCTGCGGGCCACCATCATGGAGCCATCGGCGCTGGCTTCACTGCCGACCAGCAAGGTGGTACAGGCGAACGCCGACGAGAAGAGAGCAAGGTTGATGGAGAGTGCGACGACGCACTTTTTGAAGGAATACATGAGATCTCCTTGTTGCACAGAGTGGTTGCAAATAAGCGGTGGCGCGCCAGTCAACCTGCCGCTGTCACAAGGGATCTGCGCGGTGACACGGGCCGGACAGTGCGGGCCATCAAACCGTAAACACGAAAAAGAGCAGTGCGAATAAACCATGGAAACCAGGGAGGTAGCCAGGCCCCCTGATAGGCGACCTGTGCGCATTTCTGCTTTCCGCTGTCCCGCTGGCGTGGCGATACTAGGCCCAATCAACTGACTTGAGTGTGACTGACAGCCCAAAACACCAACAATAAAGACTCAATCGATGCAAAATGTTGATAAGTGTGACAAGTGCAGGATCCTTGGCGACATTCAGCCGTCAACACAAGGCACGCAAGGCGCATACAGAAGGGAAATAAAGAGATGAGGAGATATAACGCGCGGGATGGCGTGCTGACGCCATCCCGCGATTCAAGTCAGTAGGTCACTGCGCATCCGGCTGGTTTGCGGGGGCGGCCTTGATAAAGGCTTGCAACTGTTCGCAGTTGGCGACGATGCGGCGGATAGTGGGGTAATCGTCCAGGGTCATGTCGTAGCGGCGGGCGTTGTAGACCTGGGGCACCAGCATGCAGTCGGCCAGGGTCACTTCGTTGCCGACGCAGTAGACACCGGCGGTGGTCATCAACAGCTGTTCGAGGGCGGTGAAGGTCTCGTCAATCCAGTGGCGATACCAGCGGGCCTCCTGCTCGTTGTTGGCCCTGAAGTGCTCTTCCAGATAGTTGAGTACCCGCAGATTGTTGAGCGGGTGAATATCACAGGCGATCATGTTGACGATCTGGCGCACCCGTGCCCGCGCGTCGGGGGAAGAGGGCATCAGGGAGTAGGCGGGATAGGTCTCGTCGAGGTACTCCATGATGGCGACCGACTGACCGATCTGCACATCGCCATCCACCAGAAACGGCACCAGCCCTTGCGGGTTGATCCGGCGATAGGCCTTCTCGCTCTGCTCGCCTTGCCGCAAATTGATGGGATGCTGCTCGTAGGCGAGCCCCTTGAGCTGCAACACGATCCGCACCCGAAAACTTGCCGATGAACGCCAATAGCCAAACAACTGCAACATAATCTGTCCCTGCTTTTTATCTGGGCCCGAAGCCCGGCAGATGCTCGTCACCTGCCTCCTTGTGTATCCGGCACCGGTTGAGGCTCGTCGTGATCCGGACATATCCGGAATATCCTTGCCGCCAACCGGCGCTGGCCATCAACCTCCCTGACCGCTCGCTGGCACCACCTGTTGAGAGATGGTGCCAAACAGATTTTGGCCAGAGCGATCTTCCATCGCGATCGACACTCTATCACCAAACTGCAAATAGGAGGTTGTAGCTTGATCACAATCAAGAATTTCCAGCATGCGGCGCTCGGCGATGCAGGATGAACCGGCGCTGCGATCGTAGTTGGAGACGGTGCCCGAGCCGATGATGCAACCCGCCCCGAGCGGTCTTGTCTTGGCGGCGTGGGCAATCAGTTCAAAGAAGTTGAAGGTCATGTCCACCCCGGCATCCGGTGCGCCAAACAGGGCGCCGTTCAGATGGGTGCGCAGGGGCAGCAGCACCTTGCCATCGCGCCAGTCATCCCCCAGCTCGTCCGGGGTGATGGCCACCGGCGAGAAGGCGCTGGACGGCTTGGACTGGAAGAAACCAAATCCCTTGGCCAGCTCCCCCGGAATGAGATTGCGCAGGCTCACATCGTTGACCAGCATCAACAGTTTGACGTGACTGGCGGCCCCCTGCGGGCTCACCCCCATCGGCACATCGTCGGTGATGATGGCCACCTCCGACTCGAAATCGATCCCCCACTCCTCGGAGCCCATGACAATCGGCCCACGGGGAGCCAAAAAGCTGTCGGAGCCCCCCTGATACATCAACGGATCGTGCCAGAAGCTTTCCGGCATCTCGGCGCCGCGAGCCTTGCGCACCAGCTCCACGTGGTTGACGTAGGCACTGCCATCGGCCCACTGATAGGCACGCGGCAGCGGAGAGAGGCAAGACGCTTCGTCAAAGGGGAACGCCTCGGCCACACGGCCCTCGTTAAGCTGCTGATAGACAACCTCCAGCCTGGGGGCAACCTCGGCCCACTCGTCGAGAGCGGCCTGCAAAGTCGGGGCAATCTCGCTCACCCGTACCGCCCGGGTCAGATCCCGGCTCACCACCACCAAAGCGCCATCGCGCTTGCCATTGTTCAATGTTGCCAATTTCATAAGCGATTCCTTATTTGCCGGCAGCCGCGTCCGGGCGCTGCCAGCTGGAGACATACCGGGTGTTCTCGATCCCTTCGCACAGACTGCCAACGTTCAGCGCATCGCGGGTGTCTAGCATGACCGCCACCTCGTCGGTGAACTTCTTGGCATAGGCCTGCCCTGCCGCAAACGCCTTGGGATGGGGGCCGTGGGTGAAACCGGCGGGATGGAAGGTGACCATGCCCCGCTCGATATTGTCCCGGCTAAAGAAGTCCCCGGCGTGGTAAAAGAGCACCTCGTCATAATCGTCATTGCTGTGATAGAAGGGCACCTTGAGGGCGCCGGGATCGCTCTCGATGGGGCGCGGCACGAAGGTACAAATCACGAAGCGGCTCGCCACAAAGGTCGAATGAGCTGACGGCGGCAGATGGTAGCGGTGGCTCATCAGCGGGCGGATATCCCGCCAGTTGAGGCGCACCACGCACAAATCCCCGTGCCACCCCTGCGCATCCAGCGGGTTGAAGGGCCAGGTGATGACCGATACCTGATCGTGGCGTTTCACCTGCAGCGACCAGGGATTCTCATCCTGCTGGGCCAAAAAGCGTTCGTTGATGGCGGGCACATCGAGCGCAGTCGGGTCGAAGATGGCGTGATTGCCCACCAGCCCCTTGTCCGGCAGCTGATAGCTGTCGTTGGTCGCCTCGATCATCAGGATGAACATGGGCGCCGTCGGTTCGATGCGCCACATGGTGCCACGGGGGATCACCACATAGTCGCCATCGCGCAGAGTCAGGTGGCCGTAGTCGCAGAAGAACTCGCCGCCCCCCTCGTGGATAAAGAGCAGCTCGTCACCGTCGGCATTGCGCACCAGAAACGGCATCGCCTCGGAGAGCCGCCATATCCGGTAGCGGCAATGGGGGTTGCTGAGAATGTCGGGGGCCACCCAGGGGGAGAGCGAACTCACTTCCTCTTGCAGGGCATTGAGGTCAAACAGCCGTGGCCGCAGTGGCCCTTCCCAACTGTTCCAGTCGGTAGGAGCATGCTTGTGATGCATGTGGGTGGCAGGGCCAAAAAAGCCGCTACGCCCCAGCTCGCGCTCATAGATGGCCTGTTCCGGCAGATCGGCATGGGCCTGTCGGGAGTGGGTTCCCTCCCGGTGGGGAAAGTTAATCCAGTTACGCATTGCTCGCTCCCTCTTTGCGGGCACCCTTCTCATCCTCACCGCCATCCAGCACGCCGCGGCGGATCTGGTCCAGCTCGATCGATTCAAAGAGCGCCTTGAAATTACCCTCGCCAAACCCTTCGTTGCCCTTGCGCTGGATGATCTCGAAGAAGACCGGGCCTATGACGGTATCGGTGAAGATCTGCAGCAGGATGCCATCCTTGGTGGGGGAGCCGTCGATGAGGATACGCAGCTCTTTGAGGGCCGCCAGATCCTCCTGATGCCCCTCAACCCGGCTATTCACCTTCTCGTAGTAGGTATCCGGGGTCGGCATAAAACCGGTGCCGCGGCTGCGCAGGGTGCGGATGGTCTGGTAGATATCGCTGGAGGCCATGGCGATATGCTGGATCCCCTCCCCCTTGTACTGGCGCAGGTACTCCTCAATCTGCGACTTGTCATCCGCCGACTCGTTGATGGGGATGCGGATCTTGCCGCAGGGAGCGGTCATGGCGCGTGAATGCAACCCGGTCAATTTGCCCTCGATATCGAAGTAGCGAATTTCACGGAAGTTGCCGATCCGCTCGTAGAAGTTGGACCAGACATCCATATTGCCGCGATGCACGTTGTGGGTCAGGTGATCGATTTCGATGAGACCGGCATCCACCTCCGCCATCCGGGCCTGCCAGTCGGGGTAGAAGACAAAATCTACATCGTAGATGGAGCCCTTGTCGCCATAGCGGTCGACAAAGGAGAGGGTGCTCTCGCCGATACCATAGATGGCGGGAATGTTGAGCTCCATGGGGCCAATCTTGCCGACAAAGGGCTTGGCCCCCTTGGCGATGGCGAACTGCTGGGCCTTGCCCGCATCACTCACCCGAAACGCCATGCCGCAAACGCCAGGCCCGTGCAGGCTGGCAAACTGCTCCGCCTGGGAGTGAGGCTCGGCATTGACCACGAAGTTGATATCCCCCTGCCGGTAGAGCCAGCACTGCTTGTGTTTGTGCTTGGCGACCTCGGCAAACCCGAGCGACACAAACAGGCTCTTGAGAGCGGCAATCCCTTTGGCATCGGGGGCCGTGTACTCGACAAACTCGAAACCGTCGGTGCCTAACGGATTGATGGTGTGGGTGGCGGAAGAGGTGGCATTCATCGGGCGCTCCTTGCTCTTGATTCGGTTAAAACGGATTGCGGCACGCAGCGGCGCAGCAAGTGTTAACAACTTGTTTCATTAGAGATAGGGCGTAGCAGGAAGAGAAGAGGCAGGTTGCAGATAGTTTTTCGCAGCTGGCAGCAAAAGATGTAAATGAAGTGTGACATTCAAGCCACGGCCTTGCGGATCAAAGTGTGACGACCCGCATGGCTGTCAGCTTTGCCTTACAGTTGCCAGTTTTTGACCATCAGATGGGGCAAGCGGGCACGGGCTTTTTGCAGTCGCGTGGGCGTCGGATTGATCAACCACGCCTCTTTCCCCAACCCCAGCAGCGGCAGATCGTGCAGGCTGTCGCTCAAGGCCAGCTCGGTATCAAGGGTGCAGATCTCTGGCAGCAACTTGTGCTGACCGTGGCAGTAGAAGCGGGGCATCAGACCGCCAAGCCGGTAGTGCATCAGAGAGCCTATGGTGCGATAAGGCAAGTCTGCAGGCCGTTGCAGAGCAAGCTGGGCCCGTACCAGCGCCCGCGGGCTGGCGGAGATCACCCAGCAGCGATGCCCTTCTTCTTCAAGCAGCCGATGCGCCTCGCGAAAGAGCCCCGGACGAGTGTGGCAGTAGGCGCGCACCAGCTTGCGCCAACCGAGGGGAGAGAGCCAAAGCGTGATAGCCCACCAGATAAGGGAGATGCCGCACCGCCGCTGGCTGGGCACAAGATAGACCAACCCACCCAGCGCAATCACCGGCAACAGCAACAGTGGCCAGATCCGGCGCCGCAGGATATAGCACAGCAGACCGGCGTGGCTGTCACCGGGGGCCAGGGTGTCGTCAAAGTCGGCCAGGATCCAGCGCGTTGCACTCCCGTTATCTCTATTGCCCACGCCCTCTTTCGGCACCACTGGTTCAGCTGGCGAGCGGCTTATCATGGGAGCCTCAAGGTGCAAGAGCGGCAATCGCGGCGGTCAGCTCGGGGGTGACAAACTCGGCCCCCTGCGTGGGCGGGCAGACAAAATCGAACGGCTCGCCCGCCAAGGTGAAACTGAGCCGCCAGGCATGCAGATAACCGCGATCGGCTGACGTACCGCCATAGCGCTCATCCCCGAGAATGGGGGCGCCGATGCTTTTGAGGGCAACCCGGATCTGGTGGGTCTTGCCGGTCTGCGGCTTGATGCGATAGAGCCGCAGCCCCTCGCGCACCGACACCGAATCAAACCAGCTGATGGCTGGGTTATCCAGAGTCCGCGCCAGCATCCAGCTACCACCGCGCCCCTTTTGCATATCCCCCTTCACCCAACCCTGTTTCTTCTTGGGTTTGCGATCGGAGAGCGCCAGATACTGTTTGCTCACCTCGCGAGCCGCAAAGGCCATACTCAGCTCGCGGTTCGCCTCCGTGGTGCGGGCCAGCAGCACCAGACCGGAGGTCATCTTGTCGAGCCGGTGTACCGGATAGAGGGTAAGACCCGTATCGGCCTTCACCCGATTGACCAGCCCGGGCTCAGTCTCTCCTCCATCTTCTCCCTTCTCGTCATGCATGCCGATGCCGGGCTGCTTGTCGATAACCAGGAAAGCGGGATGCTCAAACAATATCCGGTACATAAAACCTCGGGAACTGGGGAATAAGGCACGCAGCCAACGGCTGGCAGCGCAAGGGAGTGCTGCATTCTCCCTGCTCGGCCGCCATTTGGCAAACCGGGCGGGCAGAGGATGAAGATGAAAAATGACCCCGCCTGCAACAGGCGGGGCCATTTTCGCTCATCTTGGCAGCTCAACCCTTACACATTGCGCGGGCGCAGATGGGCGTGCCAGCGCGCTTCCCACTTCTTGAACAGCCAGACGATGACAAAGGTGAGCAGCATATAGAGCAGCCCAGCGGTCAAAAACGCCTCGAACGGACTGTAGTATCGGGAGTTGATGATCCGCGCCGCGCCGGTCAGATCGACGATGGTGATGATGCCCGCCACCGCCGAGCCCTGCAGCATGAAGATCACCTCGTTGCTGTAAGCCGGCAGTGCCCGACGAAACGAGTTGGGCAAAATGATCCGGGTCAGGGTCTGCCAGCGGGTCATGCCAAAGGCGTTGGCTGCCTCAATCTGGCCGCGCGGCATATTGTGTACCGCCCCGCGCACGATCTCGGCGGTATAGGCGGCGGTATTGAGAGTGAAGGCCAGCAGCGCACAGAACCAGGCTTCGGAGAAGAGCGACCAGGCGGCACTGTTCTTCAGCCACTCCCACTGGGCGGCGCCGTAGTAGATGATAAAGAGCTGCACCAGCAGCGGGGTGCCGCGAAAGAAGTAGATATAGGCCCAGATTGGCCCCTTGATCAGCCAGTTGCGGCTATTGCGCAGGATGCCCATGGGCACCGCCAGCATCAACCCAAGGATCAGAGAGAGAGCCACCAGCCAGACGGTGGTATAGAGCCCCTCCCAATAGGTGGGCCACTCTTTGAGAATGATTGAGAAATCCATGGCTTACCTCGTCTTGATGGCATAGTGACGCTCGGCCCATTTGAGCGCCGAGGTGGAGACTGCGGTGAAGATCAGGAAGATCAGCGCCACCGCCATGTAGAAGGTGAAGGGTTGCTGGGTCGAGCCCGCCGCCAACGAGGCTTTGCGCACCATGTCATCGAGGCCGATGATGGAGACCAGCGCGGTGGTTTTCAGCAGCACCAGCCAGTTGTTGCCAAACCCGGGCAGAGCGTGGCGCATCATCTGGGGGAAGAGGATCCGCACAAACACCTGGGTTGCCCGCATGCCAAAGGCCCGTGCTGCCTCCAGCTCGCCTTTGTCCACCGCCAGAATGGCGCCGCGAAAGGTCTCGGTCATGTAAGCGCCGAAGATAAAACCGATGGTCGCGACACCGGCCACAAAGGGGCTGATGTCGATATAGTCCGGGAGCAGGGAGACCCACTCCTGATTGGGATTACTCTCCAGTAGCCAGCTGTTGTAAGTCTCGTTGACCCAGGTGCAGATGCCGTTGATCAGCACCTGGCCGCCAAAGAAGAGCAGCATCATCAGCACCAGATCGGGGATGCCGCGAATGATGGTGGTGTAGCCAGTGGCGATGGCCCTGGCCCACTTGTAGGGAGAGAGTTTGGCCAGCGCCCCCAGCATCCCCAGCAGCAACGCCAGCAGCAGGGAGGCCAGCGCCACTTCCAGGGTGACCCAGGCGCCCTCCAGCAGCGAGGCTTCGTATCCTTTCAAATCAAACATATGCAGCTCCATCGCCACTGAATCTTCACGCACCTGCTAACCAGAAGGCTCCATAGCAGTCCGAATGAAATATGTGCAGCTCCATTGCAATCAATGCGGGCCCGTAAACTCCCTCAGGGAGGTGACGGGCCCGATGACTACTGACGGGATCAACCTGTCGTTACTTGCCGTAGACGTTTTTGGAATTACTCGCCGTAAACGTCTCTTTGTTTTACTCTCCGTAAACGTCGAACTCGAAGTACTTGTCGTTGATTTCCTTGTACTTGCCGTTGGCACGCAGCGCCAGAATGGCGGCGTTGAATTTCTCTTTCAGATCCTTGTCAGCCTTGCGCACCGCAATACCGGCACCCTCGCCAAACCACTTGGGATCGGTCAGTTTCGGGCCGACGAATTCGAAGGCATCACCGCCCTCTTTCTTCAGCAGACCGTCGGTGATGGCGGCAGAGTCGGCCAGCACATAGTCCACACGACCGGATTTCAGATCGAGATAGGCTTCATCGGCGGTGCCGTAACGCTTGATGGTGGCGTTGGGGAAGTTGTCGGTAATAAAGGTATCCATGGAGGTCGCACGCTGCACCGCGACGGACTTGCCTTCCATAAAGGCTTTGTCGAGCTGCACATCAGTGCCCTTCTTGGCGGCAAAGCGGGCCGGAATGTGCTGGTACTTCTGGGTGAAGTCCACCTTCTTCTTGCGCTCTTCTGTGATGTCCATGGTAGCGATGATGGCGTCAAACTTGCGCGACAGCAGCGCCGGAATGATGCCGTCCCAGTCCTGCTTGACCAGGGTGCACTTCACTTTCATCTCTTCGCACAGTGCGTTGGCGATGTCGATATCAAAGCCTTTCACCTCGCCACTGGGCTCGGTCCAGGAGAAGGGGGGATAGGCACCCTCAACCCCGATCCGGACCTCTTTCCACTCCTTGGCCATCAGGCTACCGGACGCGAGGGCAGTAACTACGGCTGTCGCCAGCATCAGCTTGTTCATGTATCTCTCCTTGATAAAACAGTTGATTGGGTAACCAGGCATCCCGCCATCAGTAGATGGAGGAGATGAATTGCTTGAACCGCTCGGATTTGGGATGGGCGAAAATCTCCTTGGGGTTGCCCTCCTCTTCCACCCGCCCCTGATGCAGAAACATCACCTTGTTCGATACATCCCGGGCAAAAGACATCTCGTGGGTTACCACCAGCATGGTGCGCCCCTCTTCGGCCAGCTCGCGCATCAGGCCGAGCACCTCCCCCACCAGCTCGGGATCCAGTGCCGAGGTGGGTTCATCAAACAGCATCACCTCGGGATCCACCGCCAGCGCACGGGCAATAGCGGCCCGCTGCTGCTGACCACCGGAGAGGTGGCCGGGATAGTAGTCACGCCGCTCCCACAACCCCACCCGGTTGAGCAGGAGTTCCGCTTTGGCCATCGCTTCGGCGCGAGGGACCTTGAGCACCTGGATCGGCACTTCGATGATGTTCTGCATGATGGTCATGTGTGACCAGAGATTGAAGCTTTGAAACACCATGGCCAGTCGGCTGCGGATCCGCTCCACCTGACGCATATCCTCGGGCAACCGCTCGCCGGCGCGGCTGGTTTTCATCCGGATCAACTCGCCATGGAGCGAGACGGTGCCGGATGAGGGGGTTTCGAGCAGATTGATACAGCGAAGAAAGGTCGACTTCCCCGAGCCGGAGGAGCCGATAAGGGAGATCACATCCCCCTTGTGGGCGGTCATGTCGATGCCCTTGAGCACTTCGTGGGTGCCAAAATATTTGTGCAGATCACGTACTTCCAGTGCGGCAACGTCGCTCATCCATTACAACCTTGTCTGTCCCTAGACGCCGCAGGGGGCGTGACTCAACCACCGTACATTTAACAAAAAGTTAACCGATGGCAACCTTCAGCGAAAATATCACCCGGATAGTGAAAAAACAATACAGAACGAGGGTCTTCAGGGGATCCGCTCTATTTTTATTCGCTCTTTGCGTATTTTTCAGCACTTTGTTTGCATAAACAGCCGTTTCAATGGCTATTCCGATACCGCCTTTTTATACCCCAATCATATCAGTGGCAAGAGAAAAGCGTGATGTGTGCCAAACAGGCACCAAAATGGCTTTATGCACCCCCTTGCCGAGCGAAATATCGACCACCCGATTGGATCAACTTGATTTCATTGGTGCACTCGGGCTCGCACAGAACCTTATCAAACAGAGAGGTTGTGGCAAAAAAGTAACAATCTGCCCCCAAAAGGGCTGTTTTCGGCCATGAAAGCGATAGATATGTGACACAGAGCCAATAAGTAATGATAAGGTGGTGTTTTTATCAGTTTTTGTGATCGAGGCCTCGATGCTGCTCAATGTGTTGCTGATCCTGTTGCCACTGGCAATCGGCTATCTGGTTCCCCTCTCCTCTGCCCGACTGATCAAGCTGGTCAACCAGAGTCTGGGCAAGATGGTCTACCTCATTCTGTTTCTGATGGGGCTCGGGCTTGCCTATGTGGAGAACCTGGGCAGCAATCTGGCGGTGATCTTCAAGGTCGCCGGGGTGATGCTCACCGCGATCACGGTCTGCAACCTGCTGGCCCTCTGGTGGCTCGACAAGCGCACGCCGCCGACCCACGAGGCGAGCGATGCCAAGATGCCGGGCAAGCTGCACCTGCTGTGGGAATCCCTGCAGCTCTGCTTTGTGGTGCTCGGCGGTGTGCTGCTGGGTCTACTGGTGGATCTGCGCGCCCTGCCCATCGACAAGTGGAGCGAGTGGGCCCTGATGCTGCTGCTGTTTCTCATCGGGGTGCAGATGCGCAACTCTGGCATGCGGCTGCGCCAGATCCTGCTCAACCCCTGGGGGATGAAGATAGCCGCCACCGTCATCCTCAGCAGCTGGCTGGGCAGCCTGCTGGCGGCCCAGTTGCTGGGCATGCCCTTTGCCCATGGTCTGGCGATGAGCTCGAGCTTCGGCTGGTATTCGCTCTCCGGCATTCTGGTGGCCGACAAACTGGGGCCGGTGCTCGGTTCTGCTGCCTTTATCAACGATCTTGGGCGCGAGCTTATCGCCATCCTGATCATCCCGATCCTGATGCGACACCACCCCTCGGCGGCCATCGGTTACGGCGGCGCCACGGCGCTGGACTTCACCCTGCCGGTCATCCAGAAATCAGGGGGTATTCAGGTGGTGCCGGTGGCCATTGTCTCCGGCTTTATCCTGAGCCTGCTCGGCCCCATCCTGATCCTCGGGTTTCTGGCGCTCTAAGCCTGATTCCCACATTGCAGATAAAAAAGCCCGACCTTGTTGTCGGGCTTTTGCTGTTTGGAGCAACCACGCACTCGCACTGGCTGCGATATTGCCCGCAGCCTTATTCGCGCCACTGGCCGCCACTCATCACTCGCTCGATAGCAAACGTCCGGTCGTGCACCAGCAGCAGATCCGCATCCTGCCCAACCCCGATACGCCCCTTGCTGCCAAGCCCCAGCGCCTGCGCCGGATTGCTCGTCACCACGGCCAATGCCTTCTCCAGCGAGACACCGAGCCGGGTCGCGCGCACGCACTGCTGCCACAGGCTGGCAATCTGGCCGCAGCGCATCTCGATTAGCCGCCCTTCGCCATCAAAGCGCGGCAGGCTGGCGTTGGCATCCGAGCTGAAGGTGATGCGCTCGGCAGGCACATTGGCGGCCAGCAGCTCGACGAGCGCATCGGCGGCAAGCCGCTCGCCATCCTCCAGCAGATCGGGAAAGCTCGAGGTGGTGAGGTCGACCCAACCTCCTGCCTTGCCCCACTCGATGGCCTCGGCAAAGAGCCAGGGATTGCGGTTGCAGTGGGTGGGATAGAGCTGGCGCAGCGGAATATCGGTCTCATCGCGCAGGGCCCGAAGGGGGGCCAATGCCCCCTTGCCATCCCCGACATGGAAGAAGCTGACCCCGCTCTTGCCCGCAAGCAGCCCGGCCACCCGCGCCTCGCTGGCAAGCCTGGCCAGCTCGTCGTGGGTCGGCGCACTGGATCTGTGGTCACTGATGGCCACCTCCCCCACCCCCAATACCTCTGGGATCAGGATGATGTCCGACTCCACCGTGCCGGTCAGGGTCTTGACCGGCAGATGGTAGGAGCCGGTATACATAAAGGCGCTCACCCCGGCGGCGCGAAACTCGCGCACCTTGCCGAGCACCTGCGCGGGAGTGCGGGTCAGGCTGTCGGTGCCAAGCGCCGCCACCAGGGTGGTGACGCCGGCCTTGAGCGCCTCGCTCGCCGCCAGTTCAGGGGTGCGAAAGGCAAAGCCCCCCTCACCGCCGCCGCCCGTGATATGGGCCAGCGGATCCACCAACCCGGGTACCAGATAGCGGCCACGACCATCGACCCGATGCAGCGGCCAGTTTGCAGGCACCGTCAACCCCTTGCCCATCCAGGCGATACGGCCATCAGCCACCAGCAGATCCTGCTGGCCAAGGTGGGTGGGGCTGAAGATCTCGGCCCCCTCGATCAGGGTCAACATGGCGATCCTCCTTGCACGATAGTCGCTTGCCCAATGAAAAGAGAGGGAGCAAGCTCCCTCCCCCCGTCAACCACCATATATATCGTACTTGAAGTACTTCTGGTTGATCTGCTGATAGGTGCCATTGGCACGCAGGGCCTTGATCGCCTCGTCCAGCTTGCCCTTGAGCTCCTTATCGCTCTTGCGCACGGCGATCCCCATGCCATCACCAAACCACTGGCGATCGGTCAGGGCGGGCCCTACATAATCGAACTTGTCGCCCCCCTCTTTGCCAAGGAGCCCCTGCTCAATGGCAGAGGCATCGGCCAGCAGGGCCAGCACCCGACCCGCTTTCAGATCGAGATAGGCCTCATCGGCATTGCCGTAGCGGACTATGGTGACATTCGAGCCAAAATTGTCGGTCAGGTACTTGTCGTGGGTGGTGGCCCGCTGCACCCCGATGCGCTTGCCCGCCATGCCTTCCGGGGTCAGCGTCAGCTCGGTCCCCTTGGCCGCCACAAAGCGATTGGGAATATGGGCATATTTCTCGGTGAAATCGACCTTCTGGCGCCGCTCGTCGGTGATCGACATGGCGGCGATGATGGCATCGTATTTGCGCGACAGCAGGGCCGGGATCATGCCGTCCCAATCCTGCGCCACCAGCTCGCACTTGACCGCCATCTGCTGACACAGGGCGTTGGCGAGATCGATATCAAACCCCTTGATCTCGCCCGACGCATCGGTCCAGGAGAAGGGCGGGTAGGCCCCCTCCACCCCGAAACGCACGGTTTTCCACTCCTTGGCCATGGCGGGGGTGGCCAGCAGGCTGGCAACAAACAGGGCTGAGAGGGTCAGTCTGATCTTCATCATGTGTACTCCATTACATAAAAAGCGCACAGGCGCGGACAAAGCACCGCAAGCGAATGCATGCGATGACCAAAAGCGGCAAAATCTGGATGAGCGAGATCACGCCCAAGCGGGCGTCAGTGAACTGCTCCAGAGGTTCGATCTATTCGTCGAACCACTCGGAGAGATAGAAAGGCTTGAAGTAGAAGGCCAGAAAAAAGCCTCTGGCTTTGCGCATCATGGTGGTTTGTCGCGTCCTGTGACAAAGATGGCATCACCTTAGCATGCCCGAATTTTGCCCGGCAAGAGGCAGCCGCAGGGCAGTAGCAAAATCCCGATCATGGTCAAGGCGGGCGGGATCCGTTAGGCTCGAAGCACCTTGCCATCCCATAACAGACCCACAGCGACCGATGAATTTTCTGGCCCATCTCCATCTGGCTGCCCACACCCGAAGCTCCCTCACCGGCAACCTGCTCGGTGATTTTGTCAAAGGCACGCTGCCCACGGGGCTTGCCGCCCACTTCGATGAGGGGATCTGGCTGCACCGCAAAATTGACGCTTTCACCGACAGCCACTCCGAGCACAAGGCGACCGTCGCCTGTTTCGAGGCCCCCTGGCGCCGCTTTGGCGGCATAGTGGTGGATATGATCTACGACCACTGGCTGAGCCAGCACTGGGAGCTGTTCAGCACCGAGCCCCTGCCCCGCTTCCTGCAACGCAGTTATGACCAGCTATTGGCGGATCACCCACGCCTGCCGGATGGACTGCCACTCCCCCTCAAGCGGATGGCCGAGCAGAACTGGATCGCCTCCTACCGCCACAAGGAGGGGCTGGGGCAAGCGCTAAATGGCATAGGTCGCCGACTGCGCCGCCCGGTACAACTGGGAGAGGCGCTGCTGACCCTTGATGAGTCGCAGTGGCAAACATGCGAGGCGGGATTTCTGCGCTTCTATCCCCAGCTGATGGACTTTAGCCAGCAGCAGCTGGCCCAATATCGGGCAGCCCAAGGGGTACAGTGATCCCTCTGGATAGCGCTGCTTCCCCATAAAAAACGCCCCTTGCGGGGCGTTTGTCATCAGTTGGCTTCGTCTTTCTTTTTGCGAATGCTTAAGCCCAGCTCCCGACCACGCAGTCGGGCGTAATAGATGGTGCCGACAAACGCGAGAGTGGTGAAGACCAGCTCCACCACCGCCAGCCACCGCTCCCCCTCATCCGTGGTGATCAGGGTGAGGGCGTGGAGGAAATAGGGCATCAACACGAAGTTGCCCCAGGCGTGGGTGTAGGGATTGCCCTGCACTATCCCCTTGAGGGGAAAGAGCAGCGGCACCGTCCAGATCACCGGCAGCAGCCAGGGGTTGAGGGCCGGGTGGGGTGACAGCCACAGATGCCAGAGGATGACCCAGCCCAGCAGACCAAAGAAGCCGACCAGAGTCAGCCAACGTGCGAAGCGGGTGCTCACTTGAGGATCTCCAGCACCTGCTCCGGCGGGCGACCAATGCGGGCCTGACCATTCTTGATGACAATGGGGCGCTCGATCAGCTTGGGATGCTGGTGCATGGCGCGAATAAGGGCATCACCGCTGACATCGGCCAATCCCAGCTCCTTGTAGAGCTCTTCCTTGGTGCGCATCAGCTGGCGGGGATCGCTAAAACCGAGCAGAGAGAGCAGGTTGCGGATCTCATCTTCACTCGGGGCCTGCTCCAGATAGAGCACCACATCAGGGGCGATCCCGTGCTGTTCCAGCAGAGCCAGGGTTTCGCGACTCTTGGAGCAGCGCGGATTGTGGTAGATTTGGGTCTCGCTCATGGTAACTCCCTGATTAATCGCAAGATGGGACTAGAAACGGCGCTATTGTAGGGGAAAGTGATGGTCAGGGTAAGCGGCAGTGGAAAGGAATTGAAACGAATTTGTTGGCTGATTGTGGCGGGCCTGCTGGGCGCCTGCACACCCGCCCCCGAATTTACCGATGCCACAGGGCAGTCGGTCAGCCTGCGCCACTTTGCCGGCAAGCCGCTGCTGGTCAACTACTTCGCCCCCTGGTGCGCCCCCTGCCTGCGGGAGATACCGCTGCTGGAGGCGCTGGCTCATGAGGGGCAAACTGCCGTGGTGATGGTCAACTACGACCCGGCCACCCCGGCCGAGCTCGCCAAACTGGCCGGGCAGTACCACATCAAGGTGCCACTGCTCATCGCCAGGCAGGAGGCGAGCCTCCCCTTCCCCCACCCCGCCGGGCTGCCCACCAGCTATCTGCTCGATGGTGAGGGCAAGCTCCAGCAGACCCTGGTTGGCGAACTCAACCCATCACGACTCGAGGCCCTCAGGGCATCCGTCAAATCAGTGGGCCACTGAGCACCCAAATCCTTGCGAAAAAGCCAGCCCGCTGGCGTTCCCGCCATTCTCTTCGCCATCATAAAACAACAAGGGCGCCCCTGGGGCGCCCTTGTCACGAGTGAGAGCCGCTGGCCCGTCAACCCTTGAGGCTGTCGAGATCCTTCTTGGCCCGCTCCAGCTCGGTGATGCGCGCCTCCAGACGAGCCAGGGTCATCCGGTCGCTGGTGGTACCGCGCGCCACGATCAGCTCGTCGATGGCCGCCTGATAATCCCCGCGCAGCGCGAGCATCTCGGCCCGCGCCATATGCAGCTCGGTCATTCTGCCCGCCTTGCGATAGGCATCGGCCAGCAGGTTCCAGGCCAGATTGTTCTCCTCATGGGCACGGGCATAAGGGTCGAGGATGGCGATGGACTTCTTGTAGTTGCCGCTCTCGAGGTAGGCGTTGCCGAGGTTGACCACCACCACTTCGTTATCCGGCATCCGGCTGCGGAACTTCTCGAGGCGCGCGATGGCCTGGGCGCTGCGCCCCTTGGCCAGATCGATGTCGGTCTGGGCATCGACGATAAAGAGATCTTCCGGATGACGGGCCGCCAGCTCCTGCATCAGGGTATCCGCTTCGTCGGTGCGCTTGAGCTGGATCAGCGCCAGCGCCTTGCCATAGATGGCGGCATCCTTGAGCGGGTAATCCCCCTTCTGGATCCGGCTATCGAAGTAGCTCAGCAGCCCCTGCGGGGTATCGGTACCAAAACGCACCTGAATCCGCACCTTGGCCAGCCAGAAGTCGAGGCTGGGCGGCAAGTCGCGGCGGCCATAGCTGCCCGCCCGGGCGCGTGCCTCGCTGATCCGGGTCTCCGGCAGCGGGTGAGTGAGCAGCATTTCCGGCGGCTTGCTGGCGTAACGGTACTCGGCAGCCAGTTTCTGGAAGAAGTTGGCCATCCCCATGGGGTCGAAACCGGCATCATAAAGCGTCTTCATGCCGATGCGATCCGCTTCATATTCGTTGTCGCGGGTGTAGTTGATAGCAGACTGCATGGAGAGGCCCAGCGTGGTCTGCAGCGCAGCGATACCGGCAGTCGGGTTGATCACCGCCAGCGCGATGGAGCCCACCAGACCGGCCAGGGTCACCGCCGAGCTGCTCGCCTGCGCTTCCATATAACGGGCGATATGGCGCTGGGTCACGTGGGTGATTTCGTGGGCCAGTACCGAGGCCAGCTCGCTCTCGCTGTCGGCGTAGAGGAAGAGGCCGGTGTGCACCTTGACTCGCCCGCCGAGGAAGGCGGCCGCGTTGATGCTGGGATCATTGATGAGGAAGAAGGTAAACGGGAAACGCACCCCATCGGCGTTGGTCAGCAATCGCTGACCCAGATCGTCAATGTACTGGCTCAGCACCGGATCATCGATGATCGGCAGACCCGCACGGGCAAAGCGCATAAAAGCGTTGCCGTAACGCACTTCCTGCTCGATGGGCAGGGCAGCAACCCCGGCCGTGCCGATGTCGGGAAGCTGATTGTTGGCCTCGGCATGAAACGTGGCGCCCATCAGGGAAGCCAGCAGGGGAAGCGATGCCATCAGGGGGGAAAAACGTGCCACGTTATCTCTATCTCCATCAGAAAGGGCCTCGGCAGAATACCCTTGCCCATCAAGGGCTACAAGCGTTGTTTCATGCTCTTATCACGGCCATAATAGCGGCCACCTGCCTGATGGAGCCCCCATGGAAATTCTCGACCTGACCCCCTGGCGTTGCCCCGAGCCGCTGATCCGGCTCAAGCTCTGGTTAAGGGAGGCCAAAAGCGGTCAAACCGTCACCATCCGGCTGGCCGATGCGGGCTCCCGGCAGGATATTCCGGCCTATCTGCACCGTCAGGGCCACCATGTCGAGGTGCAGCAAGAAGCGGACAAAACCCTCTCTTTGCAGTTGGTTGTCGGGGCGAAACAACCATCTTGAGCCCCAGTGATGTAAGGATGCCGTCATGTTAGAAGTATTGAAGCACTGGTATCAGACCCGTTTTTCCGATCCCGATGCCGTTACCCTTTTCCTGTTGCTGGTGTTCTGCTTCACCATCATCTGGCTGTTTGGCGATTTGCTGGCCCCCCTGCTGGTGGCACTGGTAATGGCCTATCTGCTGGAGTGGCCGGTCGCCCGGCTGCAAAAAGCGGGGCTGTCGCGCACCCTGGCCACCAGCGTCATTCTGATCCTCTTTATTGCGGTAGCAGTCGCCTCCTTGCTGGGTCTTATCCCGACGCTGGTCAGTCAGGGGATCAATCTGGCCAAAGAGGCGCCGGCCATGCTGACCCACGCTCAGGATTATGTGCGCACCCTGCCGGACAAATACCCCGAGCTCATCGATGTCAGTCTGGTGGAGACCGTCATCGACAATATTCGCCAGCGCATCCTCAGCGGCGGCGAGCATCTGGTAAGCGCCTCCCTCAGTTCGCTGGTCAACGTGGTCGCCATCATGATCTACCTCATTCTGGTGCCGCTGATGGTCTTCTTTATGCTCAAAGACAAGCGGGTACTGATGGGCAGCCTGCGCCGCTTCCTGCCGCGCAACCGCACCCTGGTCAACCGGGTGTGGGTCGAGATGAACAACCAGATCATCAACTACATCCGCGGCAAGGTGATCGAGATCCTTATCGTCGGCATCGCCACCTATGTTCCCTTCGCCCTGATGGGACTGCGCTACTCGGTGCTGCTGGCGGTCGCGGTCGGCTTCTCGGTGCTGATCCCCTATATCGGCGCTGCCGTGGTGACCGTTCCGGTCGCCATGGTGGCCCTGTTCCAGTGGGGGCTCACCCCCGAGTTCGCCTGGCTGATGGTGGCCTATCTGGTCATTCAGGCTCTCGATGGCAACCTGCTGGTGCCGGTGCTTTTCTCGGAAGCGGTCAACCTCCATCCGGTGGCCATCATCATCGCCGTGCTGGTCTTCGGCGGCTTGTGGGGATTCTGGGGTGTCTTCTTCGCCATTCCCCTCGCCACCCTGGTCAAGGCGGTGCTCAATGCCTGGCCAAAACGTGAAGAGATGCCCAGTGCCGCATAATAACCTGCTTCCCCTGCAATCGTGACAACGGAGTGTCCATGACCTTTTTTCGTCGAATCAGAGCGGCAGGGCTGACGGCCCTGCTCCTCGCTGCAGCCCTCCCAGCGCGTGCCGATATCGATCTTGGCGCCATGGATCTGCTCACCAGCGACAGCCCTACCAGCCCGGTGCCACAAGGCTTTGTCGCCGGTGCGGCGCTCATCGGGGGGCAGGCCCGTTATGAAGCGCAGGACAACGCCCTCTACGCCATCCCCGGCTTTATCTACTTCGGCGACCAATTCATGTTTCTGGGGGATCGGGCCCGCTACTACTTCCACAAGGATGAGAACGTGGCCCTCTACGGCTATGGCCGGGTCCGTTTTGGCAATCTGGATCCCGAGGATGCTCCGGCCTTTACTGGCATGGAGCAGCGAAAATGGCAGCTGGAAGGCGGGATCGGTGGCAACATCATCACCCCCTATGCCCTGCTGACCGTGCGTGCCAACAGCGATGTCACCGGCCGCAGCAAGGGACAGGAGCTGCTGCTGTGGGCCGATTTCCCCATCCTGCGTGACAACCTGCTGATCATGCCGGGGATGGGGCTGATGCTGCGCAGCGACAAGATGGCCAACTACTACTTCGGCGGCATCTCCGAAAGCGAGGCGACTGCCCAGCGGCCCGCTTGGGATACCGGTACCACCCTATCCCCGATGGCGGCCCTCATCACCAGCTACCGCTTCAGCCCCAACTGGATTGGCATGTTTGCCATGAACTACGAATGGTATGATCGGGACATCAAAAACAGCCCCATCGTCCAGCACGATGGCGAGCTCTATGCGGGTTTTGCGCTGGGCTATATCTGGTAACGGTTATGAGTCTTGAACCGTGAGACACGACCAAACAAAAGGGAGCCCTCGGCTCCCTTTTTCACGACCATCAGGCTGGTAGTACAGCCTGCTCAAGCTGCCAATTCAGGCTTACAGCGCCGCCAGAAACTCGGTCAGTTGCTGATTGACGAAGGCCGGATTTTCCAGCGACGAGATGTGGCCAGCCATCGGGATCTCCCTGAACGGGCAACCCAGCATCTCGGCCATCAGATAGCCCTCCAGCACCGGACGCGCCTTGTCCTCGCAGCCGGTCATCACCAGTGCGGGAGTGGTGATCTCCTCCAGCCACTCGATACGATCTTCGCGGGTCACAAAGCTGCGGCCCACCGCCACCATGGCGGCGATCTTCTCATTTGGCCAAGCAGCCAGACGCGCCTTGAAATCGGCCAGCAAGTCGGTATCGGGCTGGTTGGCAAAGAAGATAGGCGCCACCTGTTCGATGATGGGCGCCGGCACGGTGCCGAGCTGCTCGATCATCGCCAGCATGCCGAGGTAGCGCTCGCAGGTGATCTGGGGCTCGAGGCCGACAAAACTGTCCATCAGCACCAGACCCTTAAGGCGGTTTGGCACCATGCGCGCCAGCTCAACACCCCACATGCCGCCGATGGAGAGGCCCACCAACACGAACTCCTCAATGCCGAGGGCATCGAGCAGCGCCAGGTGATCCCGCGCCAGAGTCGCCAGGGTGCAGCTACCTTCGGGGAGCAGGTCGGAATCACCGTGGCCCCACAGCTCGGGGACGATGCAGCGATAGCTGCCCTTGAACGCCTCGATTTGCGGCGCCCACATGGCGCTGTCCCACAGATAGCTGTGGCCAAACAGCAGTACCGGCCCTTGCCCTTCGTCCAGATAGGCCATCCGGCGGCCCGCTATCTCCATAAAATGCTTCATGTTATCTCCTGTTGCCAGCGATGGGCGGGCAGTGTATCACGTCCCCCTTGGCAGGTGACGCCTCCCTGGTGCAAGCTGACAGTGACTCAAAGAAGTCACCCATGAAAGGATGCCAAAAGGAGAAGCCCATGGCGAAGGAGAAGAGCAAGAAGCGGCCGCGTCTGGACAAGAAGTGCTACGAGCACCACCTTGCCCATCTGCAGGAGGAGCTGGTCAAGCTGCAGGAGTGGGTCAAGCAGGAGGGGCTGAAGGTAGTGGTGCTGTTCGAAGGACGGGACGCCGCCGGTAAAGGGGGCGTCATCAAGGCGATTACCGAACCGCTCAACCCCCGGGTCTGCCGGGTCACGGCACTGCCCGCCCCCTCCGATCGGGAGCGCTCCCAGTGGTACTTTCAGCGTTATGTGGCCCACCTGCCCGCCGCTGGCGAAATGGTGCTGTTTGACCGATCCTGGTACAACCGGGCCGGAGTCGAGCGGGTGATGGGATTTTGCAGCGATGCCGAGTATCGCGAGTTTCTGCGCGCCTGCCCCGAGTTTGAGCGGATGCTGATCCGCTCCGGCATCACCTTGATCAAATACTGGTTCTCGGTCAGCGATGAGGAACAGGAGAAGCGCTTCAAGGAGCGGATAAATACGCCCATCAAGCGCTGGAAGTTCAGCCCGATGGATTTGCAGTCCCGCTCGCGCTGGGTGGAATACTCCCGCGCCAAGGATGACATGTTCACCTACACCGACACCGAGGATTGCCCCTGGTTCGTGGTGGAGGCGGACGACAAACGCCGTGCCCGGCTCAACTGCATCGCCCATCTGCTGAGCAAGGTGCCCTACGAGGCGATCCACTACGAGCCTATCAAGCTCCCCCCCATCAAGACCGAAGGGTATGAGCGCCCGCCGCTGGCCAGCCAGACCTTTGTGCCCGATATTACCGCCGAACTCGAGGCTTGAACCGGGTTACCTTGCTTACCTGCATGTTCAAATCGCAGGCAATAAAAAGCCGGTCTGACGACCGGCAAAAAGGCATTGATTATTAAGAAAGGAAAACCAGCACAACAAAAAATCAGGTACGGATATATTTGGCGGTACGGGGGAACGCCTGCTCCTTGGCATCGAACAGGTAGCAGGCTTCGGCCGGTATACCCACGCTGTAGGTCTGACCGGTCGCCACATCCACATCCGAGGTGGCCTTGACGGTAAAGTCGTGACCATCCACATCCATATAAACGAAGGACTCGGCGCCCAGGTGCTCGGCCACCTGCACGATCCCGCTCACCTTGCTGTGCGCATGGGGGTGATCCAGCGGCATCAGGTGCTCGGGGCGAATGCCCAGCTCCACCTTGTCACCCACAGCGCCACTGCGGGCATCGACCCGGGCACGCACGGTATCGCCAGAGGTCAACTTGACAAGGCACTCCTGCTCGCCAATCTCCAGCAACTCGCCCGCCAGGAAGTTCATCTTGGGAGAGCCGATAAAGCCCGCCACGAACTTGTTGTCCGGGTTGTGGTAGAGATCCAGCGGTGAACCAAACTGTTCCAGGTTGGTGGCAGCTTCCGCCTTGAGCGGGCTCAGCACCACAATCTTGTCGGCCAGGGTCATCGCTTCCACCTGATCGTGGGTCACGTAGATGATGGTGGAGTTAAGCTCTTTGTGCAGCTTGGCGATCTCGATCCGCATCTTGACCCGCAGCGCGGCATCCAGGTTGGAGAGCGGTTCGTCAAACAGGAACACCTGCGGCTGCTGCACGATGGAGCGACCGATGGCGACACGCTGACGCTGACCACCGGAGAGCGCCTTGGGCTTTCTGTCCAGCAGCGGCTCGAGACCCAGGATCTCGGCGGCGCGCATCACCCGCTTGTGGATGTTCTCCTTGTCCATTTTCTTGAGCTTCAGACCAAAGGCCATGTTCTCGTAGATGTTCATGTGCGGATAAAGGGCGTAGGACTGGAACACCATGCCGACGTTGCGCTCTACCGGCGGTACGTCGTTCATGTAGCGACCGCCGATGGTCAGCTCACCGCTGGTGATGTCTTCCAGACCCGCGATCATCCGCAGCAGGGTGGATTTACCGCAGCCTGACGGGCCGACGAAGACGATGAATTCGCCCTCCTTGATGGAGAGGTTAATGTTGCGCAGGGTGTCCTTGTGAACAGCCGGATCGTAATTTTTGCGAACGTTGTTGAGTACTACTTCAGCCATGACGAGCTCCGCTCTTGAATCTTTGCAAATCGTGATAGCGGGGGGAGTCAACTCCCCCGGCCATAAACTTAACCTTTCACACCACCAGCAGTCAGACCGCCAACCAACCAGCGCTGTGCCAACAGGAAGACCACAGTGATGGGGAAACCGGAGAGCACTGCGGCCGCCGCGAAATCACCCCACAGATAGTTCTGCGGATAGAGGTACTGCTGAGCCCCGACCGCCAGGGTCAGATTGTTCACATCCTGCAGCAGGATGGAGGCCATGGGCACCTCGGTAATGGAACCGATAAAGGCCAGAATAAACACTACCGCCAGGATGGGCACCGACAGGGGCAACAGGATCAGACGGAATGCCTGCCACGGGGTTGCACCGTCGATGGCCGCCGCCTCCTCCAGGGAGGAGTCGATGGTCTCGAAGTAGCCCTTGATGGTCCAGACGTGCAGGGCAATCCCCCCCATGTACGCCAGGATCAGGCCACCGTGGGTGTTGAGACCGAGCCAGGGGATGTAGTCACCAATCTTGTTAAAGAGCGCGTAGATGGCTACCAGTGCCAGCACCGCCGGGAACATCTGGAAAATCAGCATGCCCTGCAGGATGGTGGACTTGCCACGAAAACGCAGGCGGGCAAAGGCGTAAGCACAGGTGGTGGAGAGCGTCACGATCATCAGGGCAGTGATGCCGGCGATCTTGATGGAGTTCCACAACCAGGTCAGCACCGGGAACGGCGGCGGCGTGATGCTGCCGTCGGCGTTGGTGATGGACATGCCCAGCGCC
Source organism: Aeromonas sp. 601027 (assembly GCF_049174455.1). Classification (NCBI taxonomy): domain Bacteria; kingdom Pseudomonadati; phylum Pseudomonadota; class Gammaproteobacteria; order Aeromonadales; family Aeromonadaceae; genus Aeromonas; species Aeromonas sp. 601027. The sequence goes on from NZ_JAAKTN010000014.1 coordinate 129,014, forward strand.
AGCTTCCAGTGATCCAGCGTCGGATTGGAGGGGATGATCTCCCCTACCGCGAAGTTACCGTTACGGAACGAGATGGCGATAACCATGATCAACGGGAAGATGATCAACGCCAGGAAGCCCCACATGACCAGGTGGGTTGCCCACACCCGGTATTTGACTGATTTGGGTTGTACGATTGCCATGTTGAAGCCTCCTTACAGCTGCTTGTCGGCTTTGGACAATTTCAGGTTGAGCAGCGCCAGCGCACCTACGATGAGGAAGATGGCTGTGGCGATGGCACTGGCCAGACCGTAGTCCTGACCACCCGATCCCTGGAACGCAATCCGGTAGGTATAACTCACCAGCAAGTCGGTGGTACCGGCCGGGGTGCTGGCGCCGATGATGTCGGGCGCACCGTTGGTCAACAACTGGATAAGCACGAAGTTGTTGAAGTTGAATGCGAACGAGGCAATCAACAGCGGTGTCAGCGGCTTCATCAGCAGCGGCACGGTGATCTTGAAGAAGTTCTGCACCGGACCGGCACCGTCCATGGCGGACGCTTCATAGAGATCTTCCGGGATGGCTTTGAGCAGGCCCATGCAGAGGATCATCATGTAGGGGTAGCCGAGCCAGGTGTTGACAATCAGGATCATCACCTTGGCCAGGAAGGGGTTGGTATACCAGTCCGGTTTGATGCCAAACGCCGCTTCCAGGAACATGTTGATCTCACCGAAGTTCTGGTTGAACAACCCCTTGAACACCAGGATGGAGATAAACGCCGGGATCGCATAGGGCAGGATCAACATGACCCGATAGAAACCGCGCCCCTTGAGCTCTTCCCACTGCACCAGACAGGCCAGCACCATGCCGATAGCCAGGGTGAAAGCGACGGAGCAGGTTGAGAAGATCACGGTCCAGATGAAGATCTGCAGGAAGGGTGACTGGATGCCCGGATCGGTGACGATGCGCGCGAAGTTCTTCCAACCGACGCTCACCACAAAGCCCGGAGCAATACCCTTGCCGACAAACTGACCCTGTTCGTCGATGTACTGATAGAAGCCGGTCTCGCCATTGGGCAGCATCAGCTCGCCATTCTGGGTATCACGCAGCAGGTTGCTGTCTTTGATCACCACGCCGGACTTGAGCACGGCACCATCCATCAGACGGGTGTAGTGCTGCTTCTGGGCGGCAAACTTGCGCAGGCTGCTCAGGGTCAGGTGGGTACCGCCATCCGGCAGCACCAGATCAAGGTCACTCAGGTGAGTACGATGCTCAACAATGGCGCGGATCGGTGCGGCCTTGCTGGCCGCTTCGCCGGTGAAGGGCTGCAGCTCGACCACTTGCTGGGTGATCTGCACACGGCCCTCGCGGGACGCCAGCTCACGGGCCTTGTTGGTCATCAGGGAAACAGGTTGGCTGATAAAGGATTGATCATCCTGTGTCAGCAGCAGCTGGAACTGGCCGTTGTCGCCACCCAGCAGGGTAAAATCGAATTCACCGCCCGCCACCTTGTAGGTTTTCTTCAGGTGGTAGTCCCGCGCCTGCTCCACGGAGAGCAAGTTGGACCCCGAATAGTTGGTGAAGGCAATGCCAATGGTGTAGGCAAGAGGGAAGATGATAAACACAACCATGCCCGCAACACCCGGAAAGATGTAGCGATGGGCATAGGTCTTCTTGTTCATGAAGACATACAGACCGACGGAAACCACCACCAGATCCAGCAGCGCGAATACCCACTCGCCACTGGCGTACATCATCACGGCTGCGTAGCCGTTGAGGATGGCAACCAGGGCCGCTATGGTCCACTTAAGCCAGGTGTGCTTATCCTTCGGACCGGCATAGGACTCAACAGAAGGTACTACTTCCATGCCAATTAACCTTTATAACGCCAAGAGAGATTTGAGAGAGTGGGAGGCCATGACGGCCTCCCGGGTAGTGCGTGCTTACTGAACGATACGCTTGGCAGCGGTATCCAGAGCTTCGTCAACACCCTGACGACCGGAGGTCACGTTCTTGAGGGCAGTTTCGAAGGAAGACCAGAAACGGCTCATCTCGGGAACGGATGGCATCGGCTCGCCAGCCTGGGCGTTCAGCATGGTGGCCTTGATGTGCGGATCGGATTCCAGGGTCTTCTGGAAGGATTTCAGCGCAACGGCACCCAGCGGCTTGTCGGCGTTAACCGGCGCCAGACCGGCATCGGTCAGCAGGTAGTTTTCCAGGAACTCGATAGCCAGATCCTTGTTCGGGCTGGCAGCGTTGATGGTGGCACCCAGTACGCCAACGAAGGCTTTGGCCGGCTTGCCGTTCAGGGTCGGCAGCGGCGCTACGCCGTACTTGATGCCGCTCTTGTCCAGGTTGCTCCAGGCCCAGGGACCATTGATCATCATGGCCACTTCGCCCTTGTTGAACTTGGCGTCCATCACACCGTAGTCGATGCCTTTTTCCAGGTGACCGGACTTGATCATCTCGGAGATGTAGCCCACGCCCATCTTGGCACCTGCGTTGTTCACGCCGGTATCTTTGACGTCATAACCGGTAGCGGTTTTCTTGAAGGCGTAACCACCGTTGGCAGCCACCAGCGGATAGCTAAAGTACGGGGTGTCATAAGCCCACATGATGGCGCGCTTGCCGTTTTTCTTCAGAGTCTCGTCAATCTTGGCGATCTCTTCGAAGGTTTTCGGCGGCTCGGGCAGCAGGTCCTTGTTATAGATCAGGCTGACTGCTTCCATGGCAACCGGGTAGCCATAGGTTTTGCCATCAACAGTCATGGCATCCCATGCCAGCTGTTCAAATTTGCCTTTGGTGGCAGCGTTCGGCGTTACCGGAACCAGCAAACCGGCTTTGACCCACTCACCGTAACGGTCGTGAGCCCAGAAGAAGATGTCCGGGCCGTTGCCAGTGGCGGCGGCTTGCTGGAATTTCACTTCAACCTGATCCGGGTGAGCCACAGTAACCTTGATGCCGGTTTCTGCTTCAAACTTCTTACCCACTTCAGCCAGACCGTTGTATCCCTTGTCACCGTTGATCCAGATGGTCAGCTGGCCTTCATCGATGGCAGCAGTAGCAGAGCAAGCGACGCCAAGAGTGGCCAGACCGATCAGGGATGACAGCAATTTCTTTTTCATGAGCCTTTCCTTGTATTAGTTCCGCGCTGTAAGAGCATTGTGTGCGAGATGAATATTATCCCAAGCGGCAAACGGCTCACATGACGCAACTCGCATTTTTGAAATGCAATTACGTATTTCCTTCCAGAAAGTTTTGAAAACATTTTCTTATTTCAGGGGGTTAGCGCCATTTATTGGCATATTTCTCGCCAACACAAGAAATTAAATTACCAAATAGAAATAAAAAGACATGAATGAAAGGGTTTTCACCTCATTGAAAACCCTTTCACATGGATAATTCTGTTTAATTTGTTAACAAAGCACCGAGTTGCTTTCGCTACCCCCTGCCCCATTAAATAAAAAGACACCGCAGCGAACTGCGGTGTCTTTTTGCCAAAAATGAAGGCCGGATCACATTATGACTGGCGCAGCAGCTGATCCTTGAGATTGGGCGGCACACCCTTGATGGTCAGGGTGTCGGTCTGGGGATCGTAAAAGATCCGGCTGTTCAACAGCTTCTGCTCAAAGCTCAAAGTCAGACCGCCGCCGGAGCCGACAAACTTGGTCAAACCACGCAGGGTAGAGCGATCCGCCGGGAAACGCTCTTCCAGCTCATACTCCTGACCGATAAAGCTGTAAAAATCGAGGTCACCGTCACCAGGCAATTCTGCAGACAGCTCCTTGATTTCGATCTCTTCACCGGCGCTCGCCTGTTCGGTGCAATATTTGAAGACCTGCTTTTTATAGTCATTGCGCTCGGTCGGTTCGAGCTGACGACTGTCGCAATAATCTTCGACCGCCTGCAGTAAGCCTTTATTTTGTACCTTGGCATCCATCCCCTCGCGGGCACCCAGCAGATCCATAAAGAAGTCGCCCAGTTTGCGACCAATGCGCCCCTTGCTGAAGGTGATATAGCGGCGCGAATCAGGTTGGGTTTTCCATTCGGTCAAATCAATGCGGGCCACCAGATTGAGTTTGCCGATATCCAGATACTGGATATGGCGCAATTCCAGCGCTTCGCTGACGGTGACGCTCTCCTTGCCCTCAAGCAGGGCAATCAGCAGATAATCGACCCCGACGTAGTTATATTTGGCAAACAGCAGCACCCCCTGCTCATCGAGGGCGTGCTCCACCAGCTGCTTGACCAGCATCTGGGTCACGGTGACCGAGAAGGGAACGAATTCGGTCTGCTCGGCGAGCAGCTGTTCGAGTGCGATACGAAACGCGGGTGAAGGCTGCTTGGGAGCCTCTTCACCGTCGGCCAGCTCGGCGACGGCGGCCTCGGGGTCGGCAAAGAAGCCAAAGCCCTTGCCGCCCTTGCCGTTGTAGATCCGATGCAGTTCCGCCATCAGTCCCTGTACCGCCTCATCAGGGGGCAGGGTCTGGCTGCGGGTATCGGCGTGGGGTTGACCATCGCCGCCCTGGCGCAAGGAGTGAAGAATGATCTTGTCGATATCGAGACTCATGTCACAAAGCCATAGTGTTAGCCGAAAGGGTGAAGTATTATAAGGCGCTTTGAACCGAGATGAACTGAAGATTATGCCTATCGTATCAAAGTACAATAACGAGCAATTTGACGCCCTGATGAACGACCTGATCACCGCGCTGGAAAAGCATAAAGCGCCGGTGGATCTCAGCCTTATGGTGCTTGGCAATCTGACCACCAATATCATCAACGGTATGGCACCGGCCCAGCGCCAGGCCATCACTGAAAAGTTTGTCCAGGCCCTGACCGCATCGGTCGATAATCGCCACGACGCACACTGAGTCCCCGACTCTGTTGATTTGACGTTTCTCAACGCAGATGGATCACTATGGTCGAAACCGGTAACCCCTATCGTGATAATGTCTCTCGCCTGATCACCTGGGGGCATTGGTTCTCCTTCTTCAACATTATTCTGGCCATGCTCATCGCCACCCGTTATCTGGGTGCCATCAGCTGGCCATCGACCACGCTTGGCGTGATCTATCTCGTTGTAAGCTGGATTGGCCACTTCTCGTTTCTGAGTTTTGTCACCTACCTGTTGACGATCTTCCCGCTCAGCTTCGTGCTGCCCAAAGAGAAACCGCTGCGGTTCATCTCGGCCATCATCGCCACCCTGGCGCTGGTGCTGCTGCTAATCGACACCCAGGTATTCCGGCTGTTCAAGTTCCACCTCAACAGTCAGGTATGGCAGTTGCTGCTGGATCAGGCGCAAACCGAAGAGGGCTCAATCTGGAGCATCATCTTCGTTGCCGTGCCCACCATCTTCCTGCTGCAACTGCTGCTGTCGGCCTATGTCTGGCGCAAGATCAACAAGCGCAAGCGCCGCCAGTACGGAAATCAGGTGGGACTGGCCCTGCTGATCTGCTTTATTCTGACCCACGTGGTCAACAGCTGGGCCGATGCGACCCTCTATCAGCCGATCACCATGCAGAGAGCCAACTTCCCCCTCTCCTACCCTATGACGGCCCGCTCCTTCCTGGCCAAACATGGCTGGCTGGATCTGGATCAGTACGAGAAGCAGGCTGCTTCCCAGGGGGATAACAGCGACAGCCGGATGCACTATCCGCTGCGCCCGCTCAACGTCAACGCCCCCCTGACTCACAACAATCTGCTGATTGTGGTGGTCGATTCGCTGCGCTTTGACATGCTCAACAACATCAACATGCCCAATCTGCAGCGCTATGCGGACCAGCATCTGACGTTCCGCAATCACCTGAGTGGCGGCAACGACGACCTGATGGGCATGTTCAGCCTCTTCTACGGGTTGCCCGGTCACTACTACAAGGACATCAGCAGCGACAAGCGTCCGCCGGTGCTGTTCGACGAGATGCTGCGCCAGGATTACCAGTTCGGGCTGTTCGGCGCGATGGAAGATGCCCAGAAGTATCGCAAGAGCATCCTCGCCGGTCTGCGCAAACAGGTGTTTGTCTCCGAACAGAGTGACGATGGCAAGCTGCTGACCGACTGGCAACAGTGGCTGGAGAAGCGCTCTCCCGAGCGTCCCTGGTTCTCGCTGGTCTATCTCTCGAGCCCCGGCGACTACCAATTGCCCGCCACCATGAAGGGGCCGTTCCAACCGGAGCTCGCCAACTTCAATCCGGCGACCGCCTATCGGGCGGAGAACCTGCAAAAACTGGAAAACCGCTACAAGAACTCGGTCTTCTATACCGACCAGTTGCTTGAGCAGATGCTGACCAAATTGCAGTCGCAGGGGATGGACAGCAACACCATCGTCGTCATCACCTCCAACCACGGTCAGGAGTTCAACGACACCCGCAGCAACAGCTGGGGCGCAGGCAGCAACTACTCACCCTATCAGGTGCAGGTACCGCTGGTACTGGCCTGGCCGGGGCGCGGCAGTGACGTTCGGGAACAACCGAGCAGCCATTTCGATCTGGCGCCGACCCTGATGCAGGGGATGCTGGGCGTGCGCAATCCGGCGCGCGATTACAGCGTTGGCCGCTCGCTGTTTGATACCAGCCCGCGCAACTGGCTGCTGGCCGGGGATCAGAACGACTTCGCCATCTATGAAGGGGACACCATCACCCACTTCAACAAGCAGGGTGACTTCGAACTGCTGGAGCGCAACAGCTATCGCCCGATCAAGCACGGCACCCCGGATATGGGCGCCATGATCCAGGTGATGAACGAGCTGAACCGCTTCTATCGCAACCAGTGAAGCGCCCGTTGATGGCTTGATACCATAAAAAACGCCCCGAATTCGGGGCGTTTTTCGTTGTATAGCCGGGCCACGTTCACGACTGTTAGCCACCCCACCCTTGCGGGTACTTGTAGCCAACGAAACGCTTGGCTGCATAGGCTTTGAACGCCGCCGAGTTGTAGGCCGCCGCCACATCTTTGGCAAACGGCTGCTCCGCATCTGCGCTTTTCACCACCACCCAATTGATAAAATCGTAGCTGCGCTCCAGAAACAGTCCTTCACTGAACGGGATTCCGCTGGAGGCGGCAAAATTACCGTTGATCACCGAGAAGTCCACATCCTCCCGCGAGCGGGGCAACTGCGCCGCCTCCAGCAGTACCAGCTTGAGATTGTGCGGATTGTTCACCACATCAAACTCGCTGGCCTTGAGCGGGTTTATCCCCTCCTTGAGAGTGAGCCAACCAAGATCCTGCAGCATCAACAGCGCCCGCGCCTGATTGGTGGGATCGTTGGGGATGGCCACCGTGCTCCCCTTTTTCACTTTGTCGAGTGCTGCCAGCTTGCCGGAGTAGAGCCCCATCGGGCCAGTTGGCACCTGGGTAATGGGTGCCAGCGACAAGCCGCGATCTTTGGCAAAACTCTCCAGATAAGGTTTGTGCTGGAAGCAGTTCACATCCAGTGATCCGTCAGCCAGAGCAATATTGGGGGTCACATAGTCGGTGAACTCCACCAGCTTGACCTTATACCCCTTGGCCTCCAGCTGCGGCTTGATGGAGTCGGTCACCATGTCGGCAAAATCCCCCACCGTAGTACCAATCACAATCTCCTGTTTGTTCGGCAAGGACGCATCGGCGGCAACCGCGGAAAAAGAGAGGCTCCCGACCGCCATCGCGGCAATAAAGGTGCTGGCGCCAGCAGTGGCGCGCAAGGAAGCAGTCAAAGAAGAAGGTAAGAAGGAACGAAACGGCATAGGGACTCCCTGTCAGGTACGCATCAAGCTATGGGCCTGCGGCGGGGCCGCCCTCAGAAGTAACGCCCTTCACACCGCAGCAATCTAGCCATCCAAACGGCTATTTAAGTTACCATAACAGAGCCATCCACCGCCGCCAAGCAATAAACCACTGACCCACCCCCACCTTATCACCTTGCAGGCTCACCCGAACGCATACCAGCACTCACATTGGCACACACCACCATGCCGTTTATTTCCAAGAGCGCACGAGCTCCCCTCGGGATTGCCCCGAATCGAGATGGCTGCGGCGAAGGAGAGTCGCGAGAGGAGTGAATTACAGATAAAAAGATCAGTAGCGAACGGTGAGAACCATTCTCAATAAAACACATAACCAGTGTCATTGGAATACCTACCATAAACCAGATCGGATTTCTTTGAACCTCATTGCGTTTTTTGAAAATGGCTCTTTTTGAACCCCTACCACCCGTGTATAGATTTCCGTCGCACTCAGGATGGTGCGATCCAAGATGGAGTTAAAAAAATAATGAAGCAAACATCGTTAGCACTGGCGATCACAGCACTGCTGTCGACCCTGCCCAGTGCGCTCGTTCAGGCAAATGAAGGTTGTGCGCCGCTCACCGGCAAGGAGAACGGCATGGATATCGGACGCAGCAGCACCGAGCGCTGCCTGCCAGGTACCAATCCCCTGCAGGATCAGCAGTGGTATCTGCTCAACAGCGGCCAGGATGGGTTCAGCGCCCGTGGCGGCATAGCGGGCAATGATCTCAACCTCTGGTGGGCTCATCGCACCGGCGTGCTGGGCCAGGGAGTCAATGTGGCCGTGGTGGATGATGGTCTGGCCATCGCCCACCCGGATCTGGCGGAGAACGTACGTCCGGGTTCGAAAAACGTGGTAACCGGCAGCGATGACCCGACACCGACCGATCCGGATACGGCCCACGGCACCTCTGTCTCCGGCATTATTGCGGCGGTAGACAACGCCATCGGTACCAAGGGGATAGCCCCGCGAGCCCAGCTGCAGGGATTCAACCTGCTGGATGACAACAGCCAGCAGTTGCAGAAGGATTGGCTCTACGCCCTTGGCGACAGCGATGCCAGTCGCGACAACCGGGTGTTCAACCAGAGCTACGGCATGAGTGTGGTGGATCCCCGCTCTGCCAACTCTCTGGATCAATCCCAGCTTGATCGTCTGTTTGAACAGCAGACCCTCAAGGCGCAGGGCGCGGCCTATATCAAGGCCGCCGGCAACGGCTTCAACAAGATAGCGGCGGGCGGCTATGTGCTTAACCGCACCGGCAATGGCCCCAAATTGCCGTTTGAAAACAGCAACCTCGATCCCTCCAACAGCAACTTCTGGAACCTGGTGGTGAGCGCGCTCAACGCCGATGGCGTCAGATCTTCCTACTCCAGCGTCGGCAGCAACATCTTCCTGAGCGCGACCGGCGGCGAGTACGGCACCGACGCTCCGGCGATGGTGACCACGGATCTGCCCGGCTGCGACATGGGTTACAACCGCACCGACGATCCCAGCACCAACCGGCTGCACGGCAACCCGCAACTGGATGCCAGCTGCGACTACAACGGCGTGATGAACGGCACCTCCTCCGCCACCCCCAGCACCTCCGGCGCCATGGCGCTGCTGATGTCCGCCTACCCGGATCTGTCGGTACGTGACCTGCGGGATCTGCTGGCGCGCAGCGCAACCCGGGTCGATGCCACACAGAAACCTGTGATGGTCAGCTACACCAGCAGCACCGGCAAGGTGCGCGACGTGAAAGGACTGGAAGGGTGGGAGCGCAATGCCGCCGGCATGTGGTTCAGCCCGACTTACGGTTTCGGTCTGATCGACGTCAATAAGGCCCTTGAGCTGGCAGCCAATCACCAGCCCCTGCCCCCGCTGGTACAGCTGCCATGGCAGAAGATCAATGTCACCGGCAGTGCCGCCGCCATTGCGGATGTGGGCAACAGCCCGACCAGCTCAACAACCCGCATCGCGACACCCTTGACGGTAGAAGCGGTTCAGGTGATGGTGAGTCTGGATCATCAGCGTCTGCCCGATCTGCTGATCGAACTGGTCTCCCCCGCCGGCACCCGCAGCATCCTGCTGAGCCCCTTCAACAGCCTGGTCGGCCAATCTCTCGACCAGCAGCAACTGGGCTTTGTGCGAACCAAGGGATTGCGCGACATGCGGATGCTATCCAACAAGTTCTACGGCGAATCGGCGCAAGGCCAGTGGCGACTGGAAGTAACCGACGTTGCCAACGGTACCCGTCAGGTCTCTCTGCTCAATCGCGAGACCCGTGAGCGTACCACCCTGACCGAGCGCAACAATCGCCAACCGGGCAAGCTGATCTCATGGTCCCTGCGGGTCCTGGGTCACGATGCCAACCGCAGCTAACACGCTAGGAGTATTACCATGAACAAACCTGTTACCTTGCTTCTGGCAACCCTGCTGGCCCCCCTCTCGGGACAGCTCTGCGCCCAGGAGTCCGTCACCATGGATGGCAAGCAGTACAGCACTATAGAGGTAAATGGCCAGACCTACCTCATTCCTGACAACGGCAGCAAGAAGCGGGTCGCCCGCAGCCTTGACAGCAAGGTCCCGCAACAGACCCTGCGCCGCGGTGACGTGTTGATGCAAGGGGCCGCCAGCCCCGAGCTCACCGTCAGCGGCACCCTGCTGGTGGAAGCCGATGACAACCAGGCCAGCGCGCTGGCCAGCCGGCACGGCCTGCGCTTCAAGCAGAGCAGCGGCGGCATCGCCCTGCTGGAAGCCAAGCCGGGCACCGATCTGAACGCCGTCGCCACGGCGCTCAAGCAGGAGGGGGTCAAGGTGCAGATTGAACTCGCCGGGGCCCTCAAACAGCCCAAGTGAGCCGTCCCGGGCCATTGCCCGGGCATATCAGCTGATCTTCGAGGGGGCCGCCGGCCCCCTCGCGTGTTGATCGCAGCCATCCTCAGTGGCCGTCAGGCCATCCGTTTTCCCTCCTTCTCCCCTGCCCTTTCCCCTCTTGCCACCCCCACCTTTGCTTTGGCACCGCCTTTCGATGCGACCTTGCTCACAACTCGGCCCCCTTGCTCCCGCCGGCACATTTCTCGCTCCCCCAGGGCAAGGCAGCCATCGCCCGGCTTGTTAACCTGCCTGCAGCCAAACGCCGGCCCACCGGCCCGTTCGGCCTTCCTTGCGATATCCAATGGCAGCCGCCAGCAGAGCGGCCCAGCCCGGGCGGATGCCTTGCGCCCGGTGTCGATATCTCCTTTGTATTTTTATTCAGACAGTTACGAGGACGTCTTCATGCCTATCACCACAAAATTGAAAGCGGTTTCACTGGGTGTCAGCCTGGCGCTGGCCGGCCTGCTGGTCGGTTGCAACCAGAATGACTCGGATCCCCTGGTCAAGGACGATGCCTATTACCGCGGCCAGGCCGAGGCCATGGTGGCCAAGCTGACCCTGAGCGAGAAGCTGGACCTGCTCTCCGGCCCCGGTTACGGCAGTGCCAACGGCGCCATCAACGTCAAACAGGACGTGCCCGGCGTGGCGGGTTACATCAACGGCGTGCTGCGCAGCGCGGACGGCATCGACATTCCGGCCCTCAAACTGGCGGACGGGCCGGCCGGGGTGCGGATCAACGCCAACCGCGACGGTGACAGCGCCAGCTACTATGCCACCGCCTGGCCCATCGGCTCGCTGCTCGCCTCCAGCTGGGACGTCAAGCTGGTCAAGGCCGTCGGCGAAGCCATGGGGGACGAGGTGCGCCAGTACGGGGTCGACATCCTGCTGGCCCCGGGCATGAACATCCAGCGTAACCCGCTCAATGGCCGCAACTTCGAGTACTACTCGGAAGACCCCCTGCTCACCGGCAAAATCGGCGCCGCCATGGTCAACGGGGTGGAGAGCAACGGGGTAGGCACCACCATCAAGCACTACTTCGGCAACAACTCCGAGACCAACCGCAACCAGATCAACGACATCGGCGAACCGAGAACCTTCCGCGAGATCTACCTGCGCGGCTTCCAGATAGCGGTAGACGAGGCCCAGCCCTGGGCGGTGATGACCTCCTACAACAAGGTCAACGGCACCTATGTCAACGAGCGCAAGGATGCGGTGACCGACCTTCTGCGCGGCGAGTGGAAGTTTGACGGCCTGGTGATGTCCGACTGGTTTGCCGGCGACGTGGCCAACAATGCCTACAAGCAGGTGCTGGCGGGGCAGGATTTGATCGAGCCAGGCAACGTCAAGGAGCAGTTGCAGCAATCCATCGAGCACGGCGATCTCGACGAGACCAAGGTAAACGAGGCCGCCATCCACATCCTGACCCAGGTGATGAAGAGCCCCTCCTACAGCCAGCTGACCATCAGCAACAGCCCGGATCTGATCGCTCACGCCAAACTGGCCCGTCAGGCCGGTGCCGAGAGCATGGTGCTGCTGCGCAACGACGCCGCGGCCCTGCCGCTGGCGGCAAGCAGCACCCTGGCCAGTTTTGGCATCAACCAGATCAACACCTACAAGGGCGGCACCGGCAGCGGGGATGTGAACGCCGCCAGCACCACCACCATCGCGCAGGGACTGGCGGCACGCTTCCCGGTCAACGAGGCGTTGCAGAGCTACTACCGCGATTTTTACGAGAACAACAAGGTCTATCATGAGGGGCAATTTGGCGCCAAGGGCTACTACACCTGCGCCGAGGCGCCAATCAGCGGCGAGCTGGCGGCGCTGATCGCCAATGCGGCTGCCACCCAGCAAGCCGCCGTCATCAGTATCGGCCGCCAGGCCGGGGAAGGAGCGGATCGCAGCAGCGGCAAGGGGGACTATCTGCTCGGCGATGACGAGCGCGCCCTCATCGACGCGGTGAGCAACGCCTTCCACGCCCAGGGCAAGAAGGTGGTAGTGGTGCTTAACGTCAACGGCGTCATCGACACCGCCCAGTGGAGCGACAAGGTGGATGGCATCCTGCTGGCCTACATGGCTGGCCAGGAGACCGGTCACGCGGTGGCGGACGTGCTCTCCGGCGCGGTCAACCCGAGCGGCAAACTGGCCCAGAGCTTCCCGCACAGCTACGCCAGCGTACCCTCCGCCGGCACCTTCCCGGGCGAGGACACCGACGGGGACGGCGAACCGGACGATCTCTACTACAACGAAGGGATCTACGTGGGCTATCGCTACTACAGCACCTTCGAGCAGGCGGTCTCCTACCCGTTCGGCTTCGGTCTCTCCTACACCAGCTTCAGCTACACCAGCCCCGCCATCGCCAGCAATACCCTAGCGGACGGCAGCGCCGGCAACCTGGTGCTGACCGCCACCATCACCAACACCGGCGCCGTGGCAGGCAAGGAGGCGGCCCAGGTCTATGTGACCGCCCCCGAGGTCAAGCTGAAGAAACCGCTCATCGAGCTCAAGGCCTTTGCCAAGACGGCGCAACTGGCACCGGGGGCCAGCGAACAGCTGAGCTTCACCATTCCGGCCAGCATCCTCGCCAGCTTCGATGAGGCCAGCAACCAGTGGATCGTGGAGCCGGGCCGCTACAGCGCCTACATCAGCCCCTCGTCGGATGTCTCCGCCAGCACGCCGGTCAGCTTCACGGTTAGCAAGGAGATCGTGGTGAGCAACACCACGCCAGGGGCACTGGCACTGCCGACCGGGGTGGATCCCGCCAGCGTCACCACCATCACCCGCTAACAAAGGCAGGCACGGCCGGGCCCCCAGCCCGGCCTTGCCCGAACATTGCCCAGCAATGACCCGCCCACGGGACCGGCCTTGCACCGGTCCCGTTTTTATTGGCGGGCGTTGCGATAGGCCAGCGGCGTCATCCGGGTGTTGGCCTTGAAGAAGCGGTTGAAGGCGCTCTGGGACGAGAAACCGACCCGATCGCTGATGCTCTGCAGCGGTTGATCCCCCTCACCCAGCAAGCGGCAGGCTTCGCTCACCCTCGCTTCCCTCAGCAGGGTCGAGAAACTGCTCCCCTCCCCCTGCAATTTGCGATTCAGGGTCCAGCGGCTGACATTCATGGCCGCGCACACCTCCTTGAGCAGGCTCTCGTTGCTCTCCAGCTCCCCTTCCCGGATCTTGTGGCGGATCCGCTCCCCCACCAGACAGGCAAAGGGGGCCCGCTCGGCGATGTCGGCGCAGATCTGCGCCAGCTGGGCCAGTTGCAGACGACCCAGCGGCTCGTTGTAGCACTGGCTGGGGCAGTCGAGTTGGGCATTGTCGATGGTCAGGGTGTTTTCCCCCTGCTCCCAGCGGCAGCTAGTGGCGAAGAACTGGTCCAGCAGTTGATGGCGCGGTGGCGGCCGCCCCGTGAAGCCCACCGAGACCCGAGGATCCGCCAGATAGACCCGCAAAATCCGGTAGAGCATGATGAAGTTGGGGATGGCCTGACTCGCCCCCAGGCTGGCGGGCCCCTGATTGACATACAGGTATTGGCTGGCCTGCGCCCCCCGCCGCACCCGCAGCTCGTCACAACTGCCGATGATGGGGCGATAGGCCAGCAGCATCTCTAGCGCCGCCCGCGGTGATGGCTGGTTCAGGCACAGGCTGATGAGGGGTGGATAGTGCTGGTAGAGCTGGCCGATGTCGTAGGAGAGGATGGTTTCGTGAAAAATGGCCAGATAGGGCTGCATCAGTTGCAGCATCCGGTAGTGGCTGTGGGCCGGCAGCCGGCCCTGCTCCCGCTCGATGTCGAACGACGTGAGGCCGCCCGCCATCAAAATGGCATCGGGATCGCCCCCCTGCTGCTGGCAGGCTCCCAGCATTCGTCTGATCAACTGGTTTGATACGCTCTGTGACATCCGTCGTCCAGGCCTCCGTGCTGACAGGAAATTGCTCGTGATCTCCACTTTATCGACTACTGATCCACCTCCCATCGAACAGGGTTAGGAGACCAAGGACCATTATGGGGCGGTCACAGGACGAGCAGATGTAACGGAGTGTAAAAGCACGGGCCAGCACGCATATTTACTCCCTATCGTCAGCCTCACCCATTATGAGAGAGGCAGTCCGGCAGGAATCGGACAAGAGCAGCGATAGTCAACCAGTCGCCCACCGCGATAGGGAAGAGAATCACCCATATCAGGAGGCATACGACGAGCCGACCGGGTTTCACACGGAGTCGGCCCCATCCATCTGTTGAGCTGCATGGATCAGATGTGCCCGTTCATTATTCAGAGGCGGGCGGCAGAGTTGGAAAAACTGGTAGGGTTGTGTGGATTAGCGACACGAAGCTCACTGTGACATGGAGCCAAGCCACGGGAGTGGGTGTGAAAAAGCAGATAAAAACAATGCCAGTCAGGCTTTACTGACTGGCATTAGCCTCATATCGAGGTTTTTTATCACCGGGTAATCGCCATCTCCATTCAGGAGGGCTGTTCGCCTTTGCTCTGGGCACCCGGCGGCAAGGGTTTGCGCGCCATCAACTCCAGTTCGAGCAGAGCATAGCGGTGCTCGATGAAGTCATAGACGTTGTTGGAGAGCGCCAGCTTGAAGTAGCTGATGGCTTCCTTGCGGTTGCCTTTGCCCAACTCGAACTTGCCCAGATAGAAATAGGTTTCACACAGGCGCTCGGCCAGCTCCCGGTTATCCTTCACCCCTTTCACCACGTTGCCCATCAGCTGGGACGCGTTGATCTCGCCGGTATAGAGGCGAACCAGATCCCAGTTCCAGGCGTCGTCATCGTACTTGTTGAGGCGCTCGCGCATCCGGCTCATGGCCGCAGCGGGATTGAGCTTCTGCTCGGCCAGATAGAGCCAGATCACCCGATAAGGGTCTTCCGGCTGCGCTTCGTAGAAACGCTTCATATCGGCCGCTGCCAGCTCGGGACGATTACCGTAATAGAGGGCAATACCGCGGTTAAGGTAGGCATAGTCATAATCGGGTGCCAGCTCGAGGGCTGAGTCGAATGCCTCATAGGCTTCGTCGTAGTTCTGCTGCTGTACCAGATAGACACCGATGAAGTTGTAGGCTTCAGCGAAATCCGGTTTCTCCCGCAGGGCCCTGTTGAAATCGAGACGGGCAAGGGAACGCAAGCCGACGCGATCAAACACCACGGCACGTTCATAGAACAACTCGGCCCGTTGCTCCGTGGTCAACTCCATTTCACTCAGCATCTGCCCGAGTCGGGCGAGCGCCAACTCGCTTTGGTAGGAGACCTGCAGGGGGGTCGCCAATACCAGTGAAGCAGGCTGCGCCTTGGGAACCTTAGGGGTGTTGACATGACTGCTACTGCTGCAACCCCACATGGGTAGCAGCAACAGGATACCAAGGAGGTATCCAATCCCTTTCCTGACGTTCAATGAACACTCCGACGCTTACGCTTGACCCCGCATATGGTAAAGGTCAGCCGCCACTTTGTCATGTAGCTGAGCCCCTCTCCATCAAATAAATCAGGATTCGACAGGGTATCCGGCCTCCAGCCAGCCGCGAAAACCGCCGTCAACACTGATTACGTTGCGATAACCCATCTGTTGCAAATTGTCGGCCGCCAGTACGGAGCGAAAACCGCCACCACAATAGAGATAGAGCGTGGTCTCGGGATCCGGGAACAGGGTCTCGATATCCCGCTCAATCACTCCACGACCCAGATATTGGGCTCCGGGCAGATGGCCTTTGGCCCACTCGCTCTCTTCCCGCACGTCGATCAGGTGAAACGTGCGCCCTTCGTCCTGCCAGCGCTTGATCTGGTGAACATCGGTTTCAGTGATGCGGGAGCGGATCCCGTCAACCAGCGCCAAAAAACGGGGATTGTGTTGCATGGCAAGCTCCTTTTGTTGAAATCATCTGCGTCAGCAAACGACACGCAGAGATAAGAAAAGAGCGCCATGAGGCGCTCTTCACTGTTACGGCAGGATTTCCTGTTGGTCCGCACCCTCTTTCTCTACCTGGGTGGGCAGCATGTGCTCGCGCTTGACGCCGAGGAACATGGCAAACGCACTCGCCACATAGATGGAGGAGTAGGTACCGAACGCCACACCGATCACCATGGCCACGGCAAAACCGTGGATCAGCGCACCGCCCTTGAGCAGCAGCGCCAGCACCACGATAAAGGTAAGGCCGGAGGTGATAATGGTACGACTCAGGGTCTCGGTCATGGAGAGATCCAGGATGTATTCGGTATCCCCTTTACGCACCTTGCGGAAGTTCTCCCGCAAGCGGTCGAACACCACGATAGTATCGTTCAGGGAGTAACCCACCAGGGTCATCAGCGCCGCCAGTACGGTCAGGTCGAACTCGTACTGGAAGTAGGCAAAGACACCCAGCGTGATCACCACGTCGTGCACCAGGGAGAGAATGCCCCCCAGCGCCAGACGCCATTCGAAACGCACTGCCACGTAGGCCAGGATACAGAGGATGGAGGCCAGCATGGCCAGCGCACCGTCTGTCGCCAGTTCATCACCCACGGAAGGGCCGACGAACTCGACGCGTTTGAGCACTGCGCCCTCGTCGAGCTGCTTGGCAGCCGCCAGCACTTCGTTACCCTGTTGTTCTACCTTGACCCCCTCTTTCGGGGTCAGGCGGAACAGCACGTCACGGCTGGAGCCAAAGTGTTGCAGGGTTGCCCCTTCAATCTTCTGCTCTTCCAGAGCGTCATGGATCTTGTCCAGGCTCACCGACTGCTGGAACCCCACCTCGATAGTGGTACCACCGGTAAAGTCCAGACCCCAGTTCAGCCCCCGATCAAACAGGAAGAACAGGGCTACCACCATCAGCACGGAAGAGAAAACCACACCCGGCTTGGCATAGCGCATAAACGGGATCGGTTTTTCAAAATGTAGAATCTGAAACATCTCTCTATCCTCAGATGGGCAGCTTGTCGATACGCCGTCCACCCCAAGCCAGGTTGATAATGGCACGGGAAACTGTGATGGCAGTAAACATGGAGGCGGTCAGACCAATGCCCAGCGTCAGGGCAAAGCCCTTGATGGCGCCGGTGCCGATACCGAACAGGATCACACAGGTGATCAGCGAGGTCACGTTGGAGTCGGCGATGGTGGAGAATGCTCGATCAAAGCCCAGATGGATGGCTTGCTGAACACCCCGACCGTTGCGGATCTCTTCACGAATACGCTCGTAGATCAGCACGTTGGCATCCACCGCCATACCCAGCGTCAAGACGATACCGGCGATACCCGGCAATGTCATGGTGGCCCCCGGAATCATCGACATGATGCCGACAATCAACACCAGGTTCATACAGAGCGCCAAGTTGGCAACCCAGCCGAACGCGCGGTAGTAGATCCCCATGAACAGCACGATCACCAGCATGGCCCAGCCGATGGCTTCCATACCGCTGTCGATGTTCTGTTGACCCAGGCTCGGGCCAATGGTGCGTTCTTCCACGATCTGGATCGGGGCGATCAGGGCACCGGCACGCAGCAGCAGCGCCAGGTTGTGGGCTTCGTTGGCGTTGTCGATACCTGTGATACGGAACTGGCTGCCAAGACGCGACTGGATGGTGGCGACGTTGATCACCTCCTCCTGCTTGCGGAACTTGCGCTTGCCATCCGGACCAGGTTGACCGACCGGCTTGTACTCGATGAAGACGGTCGCCATCCCTTTACCGACGTTGTCCTTGGTAAAGTTGGCCATCTTGTTGCCACCCTGGCCATCCAGCTTGATGTTGACCTGGGGACGGCTGTACTCGTCGAAACCGGACTGGGCACCCACGATGTGGTCACCGGTCAGGATCACCCGCTTTTGCAGCACCACGGGACGACCGTTGCGATCGTTATAGACCTTGGAGCTGGGCGGGACACGGCCGTCGGCCGCAGCCTGGATGTCGGCAGTCTCATCGACCATGTGGAACTCCAGGGTCGCGGTTGCCCCCAGGATCTCCTTGGCGCGGGCGGTATCCTGAATACCGGGCAGTTCAACGACAATGCGCTCGGCACCTTGCTGTTGTACCAGCGGCTCGGCCACACCCAGTTCGTTGACCCGGTTACGGATGATGGTGATGTTCTGCTCGAGGGCGTACTTCTTCACTTCCTTTATCTTGGCTTCGCTCAGACCAGCCAGCAGGATGAACTCATCCCCTTTCTGCTCGGTAGTGAAGGTCAAATCAGGGTTCTGACGACGCAGATGAGAAACGGCGCGTTCCTGATCGGCTTCGTCACGGAAGATCACCTGCACCTGATCACCGACCCGGCGCACGCCGGAGTAACGGATCTTCTGGGTGCGCAGCTCGGAGCGGAAATCCTGCACCATCTGCTCTTGCTGCTTGGTCAGTGCTTCGGCCATGTCCACTTCCATCAGGAAGTGCACACCACCGCGCAGATCAAGACCCAGCTTCAGAGGCGCCGCACCGATGGCTTCGAGCCAGGCGGGAGTGGAAGGTGCCAGGTTGAGTGCGGTAATGAAGTTGTCGCCCAGCTTGTTGGCAACGATATCGCGCGCCTTCAGCTGGTCTTCGGTGTTCTTGAAACGGATCAGGATAAAACCGTGCTCGAATGCAGCATGTTTGACCGGGATCTTGGCCGCTTCAAGGGTCTCTTTCACCAGATCAAGAGTATCTAGCTTGACTTCGGCACCACGGCTGGCAGAAACCTGCAAAGCCGGATCTTCGCCGTAAAGATTGGGGGCTGCATATAGAAAACCGATGGCGATCACCAGGATCACCATCAGGTATTTCCACAGCGGATAGCGATTCAACACGCTGTGCTCCTTGGGAGATTAAAGGGACTGGATAGAACCCTTGGGCAGAACGGCAGAGACGAAGTCCTTTTTGATGGTGACTTGAGTCTGGTCGTTCAGGGCGATCACCAGGTAATCGCTGTCTGCAGCCACTTTGGCAATTTTGCCAACCAGGCCACCGGAAGTGAGCACTTCATCACCCTTGGACAATGAGCTCATCAGATTGCGGTGATCCTTGGCACGCTTGGCCTGGGGACGATAGATCATGAAGTAGAAAATCAGGCCGAATACGGCCAGCATGATGATCATTTCCATACCACCACCCTGTGCACCCGGTGCTGCGCCTTCTGCATACGCCTTGGAGATAATGCTCATTTAACAACCTCTTATTGATGTAGATTTAAAAAAAAATTATATGTTGTTGTTATTTAACGTCATTTTCAGCTAACGGAGGCACAGGCTTCCCTTGCCGACGGTAAAACTCTGTTACAAAGTCGTCTAATTTACCCTGCTCGATCGCGTCCCGCAAACCCTGCATCACACGCTGGTAATAACGCAGGTTATGAATCGTATTCAGACGGGCACCGAGGATCTCGTTGCACTTGTCCAGATGGTGCAGGTAGCTTCGGCTGTAGTTCTTGCAGGTGTAGCAATCACACTCGGCATCCAGGGTACTGGTGTCGTTGCGATGTTGGGCGTTGCGGATCTTCACCACACCATCGGTGGTGAACAGGTGGCCGTTGCGGGCGTTGCGGGTCGGCATGACGCAGTCGAACATGTCGATACCACGGCGCACCCCTTCCACCAGATCCTCCGGCTTGCCGACCCCCATCAGGTAACGCGGCTTGTCGGCTGGAATTTTCGGGCAGACGTGCTCGAGGATGCGGTGCATGTCCTCTTTGGGTTCACCCACGGCCAGACCACCGACCGCATAACCGTCGAAACCGATCTCCAGCAGCCCCTTTAGGGAGACATCCCGCAGATCTTCGTAGACCGAGCCCTGAATGATGCCGAACAGGGCGTTCTTGTTACCCAGTGCATCAAACTTGTCGCGGGAGCGCTTGCCCCAGCGCAGGGACATCTCCATGGACTTGCGCGCTTCTTCATAAGTAGCCGGGTACGGGGTGCACTCGTCGAAGATCATCACGATGTCGGAGCCCAGATCGTACTGGATCTCCATGGACTTCTCGGGGTCAAGGAAGATCTTCTCGCCATTGATGGGGTGACGGAAGTGGACGCCCGCTTCGGTGATCTTGCGAATATGGCCCAGGCTGAACACCTGGAAACCACCGGAGTCGGTCAGGATCGGGCCCTGCCAGTTCATGAAATCGTGCAGATCGCCGTGGGCACGCATCACTTCCTGACCCGGACGCAGCCAGAGGTGGAAGGTGTTACCCAGCAGGATCTGGGCGCCGGTTTCACGCACTTCTTCCGGGGTCATCCCCTTGACGGTGCCGTACGTCCCGACCGGCATAAAGGCCGGCGTTTGTACCACACCACGTTCGAAGACCAGTTGACCGCGACGGGCACGGCCGTCGGTGGTTTTCAGTTCAAATTTCATTGCTACCTCGGCTGCGTCAGATAAACAGTCTGACTATAGGATGGCCGCTCACGGCCCGGTAAATAAGCTGAAGCTTATGCTTCAACCTGGCGACGGGTGACGAACATGGCATCCCCGTAGCTGAAGAAACGGTACTGTCCGACCACGGCTGCCTGATAGGCCGCCATCACGTTGTCATAACCGGCGAAGGCGCTGACCAGCATGATCAGGGTCGACTCCGGCAGATGGAAGTTGGTGACCATGGCATCGACAATCTGGAACTGGTAACCAGGGAAGATGAAGATATCGGTGTCACTAAAAAAGGGCGCCAGCGGTTTGCCCTGCGCCAGGGTGACCTTGGCCGCGCTCTCCAGCGAACGGACCGAAGTAGTACCGACCGCAATCACCCGGCCACCACGGGCACGGGTGGCCGCGATGGCATCCACCACCTCTTGCGGCACTTCCGCATACTCGGAGTGCATGTGGTGATCTTCAATCTTATCTACCCGCACCGGCTGAAAGGTGCCCGCCCCTACATGCAGGGTGACGAAGGCCGTTTCAACCCCTTTGGCCCGAATTTTCTCAAGCAGCGGCTCATCAAAGTGCAGGCCGGCGGTCGGCGCAGCGACAGCGCCCGGCTTTTGATTGTAAACGGTCTGGTAGCGCTCCTTGTCGGCATCCTCGTCGGGGCGGTCGATATAGGGGGGCAGCGGCATGTGGCCGATGGCCTCCAAAATCTCCAGCACCGGACGCGGGTCGAGGAAGTGGATCTCGAACAGGGCGTCGTGGCGGGCGCGCATCTCTGCCTCCACACCACCATCCATGATCATCCGGGTGCCGGGCTTGGGCGCCTTGGAGGCCCGGACATGGGCCAGCACGCTGTGCTCGTCCAGAATGCGCTCGACCAGTACCTCCAGCTTGCCGCCGCTGGCCTTCTGGCCAAACATGCGAGCCGGAATGACACGGGTGTTATTGAATACCAGCAGGTCACCCGGATTGAGCTGATCCAGCACATCCACAAATTGACCGTGGCGCAGGGCGCCAGTCTGACCATCGAGCTGCAACAGGCGGCTGGCAGTACGCTCTGCCATCGGATAGCGGGCAATCAGCTCGTCTGGCAGATCAAAATGAAAATCGGATACTTGCATCTTTCACCTCGGGGGGAATCGGCGGCTAGTCTAGTTATCCCCATCTTCCAAGGCAACCCAAAAGACCAAAAACCCAAGAGAGACAAGGGGTAGCGAGCAATATTGAGACACACATCCGGTTAATGATTCTTTAATGTTCTGTATTGACCCTGATCATGTTTTGCCAATGGGCGCTGGGCTAGGGTGAAAGCAGATACACAAGGAGGCCCACCATGATGACCCTATCCGAAATCATGACCGAACACCCCTTCACTCTGGGTCCGTCAAACAGTGTCAAACAGGCGATGGACCTGATGCAGCAGGAGCGGATCCGCCACATTCCCATCGTCGACGAGCAGCATCACCTGCTGGGGTTGGTAACTCTCACCGATATCCTGGCCACCCGGGAATCCAAGCTGCTGCTCATCAGCCCGGAGCGGGAAGCCGAATTTACCGACAGCGTGCAACTCGACGAGATCATGACACGGCAAGTGGCGAGCGTAGATCCTCACGCCGGCATCAAGGAGGCAGCACTTTACCTGCAGCGCCACAGATATGGCTGCCTGCCGGTACTCAAAGGACGCAAGCTCATCGGCATTGTCACCGAGTCGGACTTTATTGCCGTGGCCATCAACCTGCTGGAATTGATGGAAGAGCAGGAACCACCTACCGACTTTTGATAGATTAAGTTGTAATTAAATTACAATAAAAGCGTTTTCAGCCGTCTAAATAAGCTGAAATGATGAAACACTTTCATTTTGATTGAAAAATTACAACAAACACTTGCCTTGTGATCTGCGTCACACTATTATCCCTCCCATGCAATAGTTGCCGAGGGGAAGACGAGGGATTGTGCACCCATTATCTTCCTCTCATATGTCTGCAAGTTTGCACACCCCGTAGTTAGTCTTTGCTGTAAAGCATTTGTTTATATAGCCATTCCTTGTTTGATGACCCGGCCCTGTCGTTGCGATAGCGCCGGGATTTTTTTATCCGCGTTTTCTGCTCTCCCCCTTGTCAGCACATCCCCCATCGCTGCGAGGAACGGTCTCAACCTCCTCGCCACCTGTTTGCTCTATATGTTTGCACCACCGTTTATCTCATCGCGTTATCGTGGCTCTGCACACCTCTTCCCATGCCTTGAAAAGGCGATGTAGCGCACAGATATTGAACCACGACAAGGAGTTATCTCAGTAGGCCTGAGATATTCATGTTAGGTACAGCCATAGTGAGTTATCTAATAAGTAGATTTAAGCGATTCAAAATTGCGGCTTTTCTCGATTAGTGGAAGCCCCTATGATGAATCCATCGAAAGTTAAGCGCCTCGTCTGGCAGACTCTTCAACACCAGACCGGCATATGTACATCACCAAGGAGCAATTACATGTCTACCTACATCAACACTGAAATCAAGCCGTTCAATGCTACCGCCTACCACAATGGTAAATTCGTTCAGGTGTCTGACGCTGACCTGAAAGGCAAGTGGTCCGTGGTCTTCTTCTACCCGGCTGACTTCACCTTCGTTTGCCCGACCGAGCTGGGCGACCTGGCTGACAACTACGCTGAATTCCAGAAGCTGGGCGTTGAGATCTACTCTGTCTCTACCGATACCCACTTCACTCACAAAGCATGGCACGACACTTCTGACACCATTCAGAAGATCCAGTACCCGATGATTGGTGACCCGACTGGTACCATCACCCGCAACTTCGGCGTGATGATCGAAGAAGCTGGTCTGGCTGACCGCGGTACCTTCGTGATTGACCCGCAGGGCATCATCCAGATCGTCGAGATCAACGCTGGCGGCATCGGCCGTGACGCACTGGAACTGCTGCGCAAAGTCAAAGCAGCCCAGTACGTTGCTTCCCACCCGGGTGAAGTGTGCCCGGCTAAATGGAAAGAAGGCGAAGCCACTCTGGCCCCGTCCCTGGATCTGGTAGGCAAGATCTAAGCCTCCCGCTTCCAAGACCGGCCCGCATAAGGGCCGGTCTGCTTTCCGGCATTGCCAAATAGGCCTGAAAGCAGACCGACTCACATTTAATGCCAACTCGCCATTACAAGAAGGAATTCGACCATGTTGGATACCAACCTCAAACAACAGCTGAACACCTATCTGCAGTACATCGTCAATCCCATCGAGATCAGCGTGTCCGGCAACGACAGCGACAAATCTGCAGAGCTGCTGGCACTGGCCAGCGAGATCGCCGAGATGTCCCCCAAGATCACCCAGACCTCTGGCACTGCCGTTCGCAAGCCTTCCATGAGCGTCGCGCCCCAGGGCCAAGCACCGCGTGTTCACTTTGCCGGCATCCCCATGGGTCATGAATTTACCTCTCTGGTACTCGCCCTGCTGCAAAGCGGCGGCCACCCCTCCAAGGCCGATGCGGCAGTGCAGGAGCAGATCCGCAATCTCAAAGGTGAGTTCCACTTCGAGACCTATATCTCCCTCTCCTGCCACAACTGCCCGGACGTAGTACAGGCCCTCAACCTGATGGCGACCCTGAACCCCGGCATCACTCACACCATGATCGACGGCGCCCTGTTCCAGGAAGAGGTCGCCGAGCGTCAAATCATGGCGGTACCGAATGTTTACCTGAACGGTCAACCGTTCAGCCAGGGCCGGATATCGCTGGAAGAGATCGTCGCCAAACTCGACACCGGCGCCGCCGAGCGCAAGGCTGCCGAGCTGAATGAGAAAGATCCCTACGACGTACTGGTGGTGGGCGGTGGCCCGGCTGGCGCCGCAGCGGCCATCTATGCCGCCCGTAAAGGCATTCGCACCGCCATCGTTGCCGAGCGTTTCGGTGGTCAGGTGATGGACACCGTCGGTATCGAGAACTTTATCTCCGTGCCCTACACCGAAGGCCCCAAACTGGCCGCCAGCCTGGAGCAGCACGTCAAACAGTACGGCGTGGAAGTGATAACCGAACAGCGCGCCGCCGCCATCAGCAAAGATGGATATGTGAACGTGGATCTCGCCTCTGGTGCCACCTTGAAGAGCCGCGCCGTGATCCTGGCTACCGGTGCCCGCTGGCGTGATCTGAACGTACCGGGCGAGCTTGAGTACCGCACCAAGGGCGTGGCCTACTGCCCGCACTGCGATGGCCCCTTCTTCAAGGGCAAGCGAGTAGCTGTGATTGGTGGCGGTAACTCCGGTATCGAGGCGGCCATCGATCTGGCTGGCATCGTCGAGCATGTGACTGTGGTGGAGTTCGCCGACACCCTGCGTGCCGATGAAGTGCTGCAGAAGAAGGCTCGCTCCATGGGCAATATCGACATCATCATGAGCGCTCGCACCACCGAAGTGATCGGTGATGGCAGCAAGGTGGTCGGCATGGATTACGAAGATCGCACCACCGGTGAGATCAAGCACCTGGCGGTAGCGGGCATCTTCGTCCAGATCGGCCTGGTACCGAACACTGAGTTCCTCAAAGGGAGCGAGATTGCCATGACCCGCTTTGGCGAGATCGAGATCGATACCAAAGGGGCGACCTCCCTGCCCGGCGTCTACGCCGCTGGCGATGCCACCACGGTACCGTTCAAGCAGATCATCATCTCCATGGGTGCTGGCGCCACCGCCGCACTGGGTGCGTTTGATTACCTCATCCGCAACCCGGCGCCGGAAGCGACCAAGGCTGATGCTGTGACCGCCTGATAAACCCAGCGCAACAAAAAGCCGATGCTCGATTTAGTAAACACGAGCGTCGGCTTTTTTATATCTGCATCGATGCGCAATAGAAACCCCGCCGCAAATGGCGGGGGTGTTCATGACTGGACTTAAACGACGGGCATCACTCCAGCAAGAAAACAGCCTCGATATTATCACTTACCGTGATCTGCTGTTGTTGATAGCTGTTGTCCGCCATATCCGCCGCAGGTGCAGCCATCGCCATGGCCTGCACTACCTTCAGGTTGCGGCTGTAGGCGGTAATGGGCGAAGCATTGCGGTACTCCACACTGTAGACCTTGCCAAGCTTCATCCCGAAGGCCTTGGCCAGAGATTCAGCCTTGGTTTTGGCATCCTCAACGGCATTCAAACGGGCCTGCTCCTTGATGACCTGCGGCGATTTCAACCCGTACTCAATCTGGGATACGGACTCCAGCCCGGCTTTGAGTGCGGTATCCATCAGGGGGCTCAACTTGTCGAGCTGATAGAGCTTCACCGCCAATTGTCGCTGAGCACGGTATCCCAACAATACCGGCTTCTTGTTCTCGCCATACTGATATTCCGGCGAGACCATCAGGTTGCCAGCCTCAACATCGCTGCGCTTGATCCCCAGCCCTTCCAGTTGGCTGAAAAAGGCTGCGACCTTGGTATCGACCTGCTGCTTGGCCTTGAGGCCCTGCTTATCCAGTGCACTCACCGCCACATTGAGGGTGAGCATATCGGGTTCGGTCTTCTGCTCGGCATAACCGCTCACCACCAGATGGGGCGCTTGCGGCACTTCAATCGCCAGCAGCGGAGCACTGACAACCAGAGCGGAAAGAGTAAGAAGGGGACGCCACATAGAAAAAAACCTCAATCGAAAAGATTGAGGCCATTATGCCCGTGCAGCTACGGGATTCATATATCATGCGAGGGGGGGAACTGATCCAGTATCTGATTGGTCAGATCGAGACTGATGGTGACCACGCTGCAGACATCTGGGCTCTGCTCTACCTTATCTTGTGACGATGTCGCACCGCAGACCTGCACCTCATCATCGAAATGGAACGAGTCCCACGACAGAACATGTCCTTGCACCGCCTGTCCGAGATCGGTGCCACCAATTGCCTCCTCCATCGCAGACCAAGGGATGGTATCAGACGGCCCAAGCAAATTTTGCAACAACGGAGGGTGAAAACTGACCAGTGGATACTCCTGCTGACCCTGCTCATGGCCAACCAGAATCATGTTATGGGCAGACTCGGTATCCAAAACAGGCACATAGGTGATAGAGGCTGCAGCAAAGTCAACA
Organism: Aeromonas sp. 601027; assembly: GCF_049174455.1. Taxonomy (NCBI): domain Bacteria; kingdom Pseudomonadati; phylum Pseudomonadota; class Gammaproteobacteria; order Aeromonadales; family Aeromonadaceae; genus Aeromonas; species Aeromonas sp. 601027. Next base: position 155,961 of record NZ_JAAKTN010000014.1, read on the forward strand.
TAGAGCGAGCCCGCGACATCACCGGCCTCATTCTCTATCTCCATCCCATCCAGCCGATCACCGGCGATCGAGGCCTGATAGCCAAACTGACCTGCGCAGGTAATGTTGCCCTGTCCATCCCAGCTATAACGGATGCCATCAATGTCGACCCAGTTGAATGACTGCATGATTACCCTCTCTTCTACGGCCGCTATCTTATCCATCCACCTAAAGAAAAAACAGGGGCCAGGCAAGCCCGGCCCCGAGAGAGGGTTACGGATCAACCTTCAAGTTACCGTCATCCAGCAAGTGCTTGATGATCTCCTGATTGGAGCCCAGTGAGGCGAGGTCGAGTGAGTTCTGGAACTGGATGGTCAGTTCCGGGCTCCCACCGGCCCCGGCAGGATCTATCGTCAACGTCTTGGTCGTCGTGTTGAACTGCAGATAGTTGTCCAGCACGGCTGCCAGATCCTCGTTGTTCCCCACTGCAGGTACGCCGACCAGCAGATCCGAGAGATCCAGTACATCTCCACCATTGTTGGTATCACCTAAAGTGAAATCAGTAATGGTATCGATACTGCCGTCCGCATCCCCCGCCAGCCACTTGAAGGTGTCACTCTCCCCACCACCGGTCATGGTATCGCTGCCAAGGCCGCCGATCAGAATGTCCTTACCAAGGTCGCCCGTGAGTATATCGCTACCAGAACCACCATCCAGATAATCATCACCGACACCTCCAACAAGGGTGTCGTTCCCTTCCTGGCCAAAAAGGATATCGTTGCCACTGCCACCATATAGGGTGTCATTACCACCACTGCGGCTACTCTCCCCACTCAGCTCAGTAATATGGGTCCGGATGTAATCCACCGTCTGTTCACGTGTCCACCCATGACTGGACTCCAGCGTTTCAAATACCAGCCAACCAGAACCTTGGGGCAGATCCAGTCCCAACTCGCTGGCCAGCGTATCGGTATTGAGTACATCGCCAAACAGGATGTCATTGCCAACACCACCATCGGCCACGTCATTGCCGGCCCCCAGCAACACAGTAATCTGATCCCCCTCGGTCAGGGCTGCCGTCAACTGCTCGGCACTGGTCACAATCTGGGCATCGCCGATCGGGGCATTGAAACCCTGCTCGATCCGGATATTGTCTATCCGTACCTCAGCATTCCGGTCATTGGAGCTGTCGAGCAGTTCGAACACAAACCCGTATTGCCCGACAGGCAGTCCATCGGTTGTGATAGTGCTGTAAGCCGTCAAAACAGATGAACTAACGCCAGTAATGGTGCCCGTTTGCACTGGATTGAGCATATCCCAGACGCCACCCTCGAGTTTCACCAACTTCCAGGTGAAGCTGTCGCTGCTATTAACACCATTCAAGGCATACTGGAACTGCAGACTTGCTCCGGCTTGTGCCGCAGAAACCTGGATGGCATTGGCCACGGCGAGCGCCAATATTGTCCTGTCAGAATCAGAACCGGTTCGATCATCCCGGATCCGCAAGCTTCCATTTGTAACAGTATGCGATCCCTGAGCATCACCACTGAGCACCCATCCCGAGGCGGCATTTATGCCGCTACCACTACCAAATGTGGCCAAGTCAAGGAAGCTGCCTGCCGAGTAAAACTGATCTGCCGTTTCAGTCGTGTTATCAAAGAACTTCAACAAATCCTTGTTAACATCATTGGTCACCCCGATTGCATTGACCTGGCTGATGGCACTGAGTGAAACAAAAGCATCCACCGACTCCTTGATCACCTCAAATGTGGTGCTGTTGCCTGGTCCGGCGACCTGATTGCTGTCATTGAGGTAGTAAGTCGGGTTACCATCCGTGACAAAGAATGTCAGGTTCTGGTAACCGGGAGCAGCCTTGCTACCATCATTGAACCACTGCACGGCCTGATTGAACGCGGCTTCATAGTTGGTGCCACCATTGGCAACCAGTGCATCAATGGCATTGGTCAGGTTGCTCACATTACTGGCATCAAGCCCTACTATTGTCACACTCTCGCTGGCATTCGCCGCAAAACCAATCAAGGTGACATTGATCTCACCATCATGATCTTTCAACTGGTTGGCCAAATGGGTCAGGGAGGCCTTGAGCATATTCAGTCGTGCTCCAGCCATACTTCCAGACACATCGACCACCAGGGCAATATTGTAATTCTCACCCGGGATGAAATTGGTACTGGTGCCGCCGATGTCCCCCACCACAATATCGTGACCAGCACCGCCTGCAACCAGACCATCCACACTACCGTTGGAGTTGGGCACCTTGTGATCATCATCCGTGCCGGGGGTCCCGGTAGTGTCGGGGGTATCCGAGGTGTTGCTGCCCACAACCAGAATATTGGACGCGACGGGAGGCTCATTGCTCTTGACCGATACAGTAAAGTTGGCGCTGGCTTTATCTCCATCGGCATCAGTCAAGGTAGCACTGAAATCAAGGTCAATATCAGGAGGCGTGATCTTGTCGATCACTCCGAAATTCTCGATCCTCACCGAGTCATTGCCATTCAGCACAAAGCGGACATAAAGCTGGCTGAACTCCCCATCGGGTTCTATGCTGGCCAACTGCATCGACCCTTTGAGTCCTGACAGAACAAGCTCTCCGGAATCGACGACGGTCACGCCATCGGCAGCATAAGCCACCCACTGTATGGTGCTGGTATTGGTGTTGCCAACCCCGTAGACGTTGAAAGAGAGCCCATCAACGGCTGCAGTCGTGGATACCTTGAACCCTTCGTTATTGTCCAGGTTGCCGTTCTTAATCCCGAAACCATTGTTGTTCGGGTTGAGATTATCTGCATCACTCCCCGGCAGATCCTGAGGATTATTGACGCTGCCATTGAACAGCAGACCATCGAACAGTACACCAATCCCGCCAGCAGTAACTCCGATCGTCTCAACAGGCCCGCCAGCACCGAACTGTGCCCCGATCGAGAAAGTTTGGGTTGGCTGGGGAGTAACCAGTTCAAAGCTGTAAGTATTGTCGTCATTGAGTGTCAATGTATAGAACACTTTAGGTGGCTGCCCACTACCATCAATGGTTGCTACCAGAGTCTTGCCATCAGTCGACAAGGTTTCGGTGATCCCTGCCAAATCAGGCCATCCAGTCAGTTTCAGTCCACCAGTACCCAGAGGGCCATCAGCACCAAAAGAGACGCCAAACAATCCACCGGTAGTGATGTCGGCTACATTCATCACTTCCAGACTTTCGATGCCTGTGATCACGGGCATATCGTCTTCAATAACAACACTGACCTGCTTGGTATCACTCAAGTCACCATCACTGGCTGACAGGTTGAAGGTAAATGTCTTCAGTCCTTCCTTATTGTCTCCAAATTCATGATCGATGGGCCCCAGCAAGGTGACGGTATATTTACCAACCGGATCTACAGATACTTGTATGACTGGGATCCCTCCCGCTGAACCCACCAGTGTCGCAGACCCTATACCACTCCACACAACTGGTACCCCTCCAGAGCTCAGGCCAGATGGAGCAGAAAGAGTGAACGTAAAGGTATTGCTGTCGATATCTGTCACACTTGCCGTCGCATGGGTCGAGGTGCTATCGGTAATATCGCCGGGATTGGGTGAATTGTCTGGATTGGATCCCGGTAATCCCTCCTCGGATATGCGCAGATCCGAGACAGTCAGCATGGGAGCATCATTAGTTGCAGTGACGGTCACTGTGAAGGGCTTGCTGTCTGCCCCACCCTCGTCCGTGGTCCCCGCCACATTGCCATTCACGACCCCGCTCCAGTCCGCCGGCAAGCTAAA